>NZ_JAPCZO010000016.1:0-201436 GCF_025941625.1 Rhizobium acaciae | reverse complement strand
TTCGGCGGGGTTTTTTTGTGTGTTGGCATGACCTATGGCGTGAACTCTCCTTCCAAGTTTATGCGGCGGATTGACGCACAACCCGAGGGGTGATACCTGTATCTTTATTGGTCAGGCCAGTTGACCAGTCTGCGCGCTTGAGGAGAAGCCCGCGCCGGGGAGGCCCACGATGTTTTCGCCTGTTGAATCACGCCGCCTTTATCGACAGGTTGCGGATCAGATTCGCCTGATGATCGCCAGCGGCGAGCTTGCCGTCGGCCAGCGGCTGCCGGCGGAGCGCGACCTAGCGGAGCAGCTGTCAGTCTCACGCCCGACCGTCCGCGAGGCGCTGATCGTCCTGGAGGTCGAAGGCCTCGTCAACATCCGCATGGGATCCGGCATCTATGTGGTGCGCCAGCATGCTGCGACTGTCACTGGGGCCGAGCGCGAGCCGGTGGAGGGGCCTTTCGAACTGCTGCAGGCGCGGGCCCTCATCGAATGCGCCATCGCCGAAGAAGCTGCCGGTCGCGCCAAGCCGGACGATATCGCTCTGCTGGATGAAACGCTGATGCGCATGGGTAGCGTGGTCAACGATGCAATCGCAGTGCTCGATGCCGATCGCGCCTTTCACACCGGCATTGCCGCCATCGTCGGCAATGCGACATTGATCCGTGTGACGGGCGAAATGTTCGACATGCGCATGACCCCTTATTTCGCAAGGCTTGCCAGCCACTTCGAGGGGCCAACCACATGGCGCAGCGCCCTGGACGAGCATCGCGCCATTCGCGACGCGATCGCCGCCGGCGATGCCGCCGGCGCTAAAGTTGCCATGCGCGCCCATCTCACAATGTCGCAGAAAAGGTTTTCCGAGAGCTTCGGGGAGGAGTTTTCGGGGGAAGAGGAGCGCGGACGCAACAAGCGGCCGTCGAAAGGAACTGCCAAGACTTAACCCAAGCTCGGGAGGAGAGAGCAATGAGAAGCAGACTGGCAACGATACTTTGCACTGCAGCCGCGATCATGGCGAGCAGCGCGATCGCGCAGGCCCAGACAGTGCTGAAGTGGGCGCATGTCTATGAAACGTCAGAGCCCTTCCACACGGATTCCGTATGGGCGGCAGAAGAGATCAACAAGCGCACCGACGGGCGCTACAAGATCGAGGTCTATCCGGCGTCACAGCTCGGCAAGGAAGCCGACATCAACCAGGGCCTCAAGCTCGGGACGGTCGACATCATCATCTCGGGATCGAGCTTCGCGGCCCGTGACTACAAGCCGATCGGCGTGACTTACTTCCCCTATATTTTCCGCGGTCCCGATCACCTGATCGCCTACACCAAGAGCGATGTCTTCAAGCGTCTTGCCAAAGGCTATGAAGACAAGACCGGCAACCACATCGCCGCCGTCAGCTATTACGGCACGCGCCATACGACATCAAACAAGCCGATTGCCAAATGCGCCGATATGCAGGGCTTGAAGATCCGGGTGCCTGACGTTCCGGCCTATCTCGCCATGCCGCGCGCCTGCGGCGCTAACACCACACCGATCGCCTTTGCCGAAGTCTATCTCGCGTTGCAGAACGGCACGGTCGAGGCACAGGAAAACCCGCTGACGACAATCGAGGCGAAGAAGTTCTACGAAGTCCAGAAGAACATCATCCTCACCGGCCACATCGTCGATCACCTCAACACCGTGGTCTCGAAGACGCGGTGGGCGAGCCTTTCCGACGAGGACAAGAAGATCTTCGGCGAGGTCATGCAGGAGGCCGCCGAGCGCACGAGCAAGACGATCGCCGGCAAGGAAAATAGCCTCATCGCGACCTTCAAGGAAAAAGGCCTGAACGTCACCGAGGTCGACAAGGCCGATTTCGAAAAGACCGTGATGGAAAAGGTCAAGTTCGAGGATTTCGGTTACGAGAAGGCCGATTGGGAAGCAATCCGCGCGATCCAGTAAACTCCGCAAACTACCTTTTCGTCATGCCCCTCACCCTAACCCTCTCCCCGTTTGGACGGGGAGAGGGGACGTGCCAAACGCAGCGGTGAGGGTTGAAGAAGCCGGCGCGGCATGTCCCTTCTCCCCGCTGGCGGGGAGAAGGTGGCGGCAGCCGGATGAGGGGCAGCTATCGGTACTCACTGAGCCGAGGATCACGCCGCAAAGGACGATGTTTGTCGACAACTGAAGGGCACGCGCCCCACACGCCGCGCCCTTCTTCCCCAACTGGAACAGGGCCGATCATGTCGCAAGAAATTCATACGCAAATCACCGCCGAAGAAATCGGTCACGAGTTCGAAGGGCACGCGCCGACCGCTAACGTCTCGGACTATGCCATCGAAGACTGGATCACGCTGATCGTCTTCTGGCTGATGGCCGGTTGCGTCTTCCTGCAGTTCTTCACGCGCTATGTGCTGAACGACAGCTACGCATGGACCGAGGAGATCGCGATCAACTGCCTGATCGGCGTCGTCTTTCTCGGTTCCGTCATGTGCGTGCGCACCTCGCGGCATATCCAGGTGGATGTGTTCTATCACTATATGCCTGCAGGCCTCGCGCGCGTGCTCGCCACTTTCGTCGATATCGTCCGCATCGGCTTTTTCGCCTATGGCTGCCATCTGATGTGGCGCTATGTCGACATCGTCGCGGACGAGCAGATGGTCACCATCGACCTGCCGCGCAACATCGTCTTCTACAGCGTTCTCGTCGCCTTCGTGCTGATGCTGATCCGCGCGGTCATCGTCTTCATCGCCAACATGCGCCGCGGCTACTCCGTTCTGGAGCGCCCCGAAGAATTCCAGACCGTCGAGGGTTGATCAGATGCTGCTGCTTCTTGGTTCGTTTCTGGTGCTGATGCTGATCGGGGTGCCCGTCGCCATTTCGATGGCGGTCGCATCCGTGCTCTACATCGTCCTTTATGGCGTCGCGCCGGACATCATCGTCGCCCAGCGCATGATCGCCGGCGTCGAAAGCTTCCCGCTGCTCGCGGTGCCCTTCTTCATCCTCGCGGGCAACCTGATGAACTCGGCCGGCGTCACCGGCCGCATCTATTCCTTTGCCGTCGCTCTCGTCGGCTGGATGAAGGGCGGTCTCGCGCAAGTCAACATCATCGGTTCGGTGATCTTCTCCGGCATGTCGGGCACAGCGCTCGCCGACGCAGCCGGCATCGGCACGATCGAGATCAAGGCGATGAAGGATCACGGCTATCCGGTCGAGGCCGCGGTCGGTGTGACGGCGGCTTCGGCAACACTCGGCCCGATCTTCCCGCCGTCGCTGCCGTTCGTGATCTACGGCATGATGGCGAACGTCTCGATCGGCGCTCTTTTCATGGCGGGCATCCTGCCCGGCATCGTCATGACGCTGTTGATGATGATCACGGTCGCCGCCTTTGCTTATAAGAAGCGGTGGGGCTCGGATGCGCCGTTTAATGTCAGAGAGCTCCTATCGGCGGGGATGGAAATCGTTGTCGTCCTGGCGGTGCCGCTGGCCATCTATCTGATGATGCGTGCGGGCGTATCGATGAATGTTGCGGCGGGCATTGCCCTTGCCCTGCTTCTTGCCCTCGACTGGTATTTCCGCTTCTCCGCCGTCATGGCGCTGATGACGCCCGTCATCCTGATCGGCGGCATGACGATGGGCTGGTTCACGCCGACGGAGGCCGCCGTCGCAGCCGTCCTCTGGTCTCTCTTCCTCGGTCTGGTGCGTTACCGCACGATGACGCCCTCGACGCTCGCCAAGGCAAGTTTCGATACGATCGAGACGACGGCGTCCGTTCTCTTCATCGTCACCGCAGCATCGGTCTTCGCATGGCTGCTGACAGTGAGCCAGGCGGCCCAGCTGCTCTCCGATGCGATCCTTTCGATCTCCGACAATAAATGGGTTTTCCTGATCCTCGTGAACCTGCTGATGCTCTTCGTCGGTTGCTTCCTGGACACGATCGCGGCCATCACCATTCTCGTGCCGATCCTTCTGCCGATCGTCCTGAAATTCGGGATCGATCCGGTCCAATTCGGTCTCATCATGACGCTGAACCTGATGATCGGCTTGTTGCACCCGCCGCTCGGCATGGTGCTTTTCGTGCTGTCGAGGGTTGCGAAACTCTCCGTCGAACGCACGACCATGGCGATCCTGCCCTGGCTGGTGCCGCTCTTCCTGGCGCTGATCCTGATCACCTTCGTGCCCGCCGTATCGCTGTGGCTGCCGCAGCAACTCGGGCTGCTGAGATAGGAGCGGAAGATGCGGACACGTGTGGCACGGCTTTACCAAAAGGGCGACCTCAGGATCGAGACCGCCGCGATTGCGGCCCTTGGTCCCGGCGAGGTGCTTCTCAAAATGGCGGCCGCAGGGATTTGCGGCTCCGACCTGCATTATTATCAGGACGGCGGCTTCGGGCCGGTCCGGGTTCGCGAGCCGATCATACCCGGCCACGAGGCCTCGGGGACCGTGAGCCAAGCGGGCGAGGGGGTCGACTTGAAGGCCGGGACGCTGGTGGCGGTCAATCCCAGCCAACCCTGCGGGCGTTGCGAATATTGCGAGAAAAACATGCCGATCCATTGCCTGGAAATGCGCTTCATGGGCAGTGCGATGCGCCTGCCGCATGAGCAGGGCATGTTCCGGGAATGGCTGGTGGTGCCGGCCAAGCAGTGCTTTGCGGTCGGAGCTGCGACAGCTGCCGCGGAAGCGGCCTGCAGCGAGCCGCTCTCCGTCTGCCTGCACGCGGCATCGCGCGCAGGAGATATTACAGGCAAGCGCGTGCTGGTCACTGGAGCCGGCCCGATCGGCGCCCTGATGGTTGCCGTCGCCTCCTATCATGGCGCAAGCGAGATCGTGGTGACAGATCTCGCGGACGCGGCGCTGGACCGGGCCAAAGCGATGGGCGCCAGCCGCACGATCAATGTTTCCAAGGATGTCGCTACGCTTGCGGAATATGAGGCGGGAAAGGGCTATTTCGATCTCGTCTTCGAATGCTCGGCCGCCGCCCCGGCAATCCGCGGCGCGATTGCCGCCATCAGGCCGCGCGGAACGATCGTGCAGGTCGGCGTTACGGGAGACGTCCCGATCCCTCTCAACGCCATCGTCGGCAAGGAGCTTCAACTCCACGGAACGCAGCGCTTCCACGAGGAGTTCGGTACTGCCGTCGAGCTGATCTCCAGCCGCAAGATCGATGTGCGGCCGATCATCAGTCACAGCCTGCCGCTCGAAGAAGCCACCGCAGCCTTCACTCTCGCCGGCGACCGCGCGGCTGCCTGTAAGGTGCAACTGACTTTTTAGAGCGCGTCGCCGAACTCATACCTGTTGCCCGGTGGCCCGATGAGCGATCGGAGGTCTTCGGTCGACTTGCCGACGCAGCATTCGCTGCACCGTGAAGGCAGCAACTTTTCCTGACTCGAACCTGCTTTCTCGCCGATCGGGCGAGCGGATTCGATTCCGGACTCTCAAGAAATTCTTGACGTCTATCTTATGTCTACATAATGTCTTTCAAAAGGATTGTGAGATGGACGATGACAATGTCTCCGAGATCGGCAACCCCGATCGCAAAGTGAATCTGAGCCTTACGCTCCGCAGACGCATCCTAACGATGGAACTGCCGCCGGGTGCGGTGTTGGACGAAGTGGCGTTGAGCGAGGAGTTTGGACTGTCCCGCCCGCCGGTTCGCGAGTTGATGCGGCAGATGGCTGGCGAAGGTTATATCGAGCTGGAAGCCAACCGGGCGGCGCGCGTCAGTTCGATGAGTTACCAGTCGCTACGCGACTTCTTCCTTCTTGCGCCGATGATCTACATCACCGCTAACAAGCTGGCGGCCGAGAACGGGACGCGCGGGCAGCTCGACGTGCTCAAGCAGATCCAGCAATCATTTCGAAACGCCGTCGACAATTGCGATGTCGAGGGGCGCGTCTTCTACAACGACCAGTTCCACCGACAGATCGGCGAGATGGCGCACAACATCTATCTGGTTCCAAGCCTGCGGCGACTGCAGATCGACCACGCGCGCATCGGCAAGGTCTTCTACAAGCACCCGAACACGCCTCGCATGCAGGAAGAGCTCGAACTCGCCACGCAACAACATGACGAGATGATCGACGCCATCGGGAAGCGCGATCCCGACGCAGCCGGAGAACTGGCGCGGCTTCACCTTGAGCTTTCACGACGAAACATGGCGATGTACGCGGCCCCAGAAGGTCTGGAGACACCGACCCTCTAGGACCATTTGGCTCGACCTTTCGGCAGCGCAACGCGGGACACAAAACGAATGTCTGACTTCCAGTTTCCAGGCCTAAATCTTGCCATCACCACGCCGTTCGACGATGCCGGACGCATTGACTACGGCAGGCTCGAATACAATGTCGAGCGCTACCTCTCAGCAGGCGTCAGGAACTTCCTGTTCAGCTCCGGCACGGGCATGCACGTCTACCTTTCCAAGGAGGAATCCGAGGAGTTGATCCGGCGCGGATCGCGGATCGTCAACGGGCGGGCAAAGGTGATTGCGCAGACGTCCGCTCTCCTCGTGGAAGACGTCGTCGAGCGTACCATCCGCGCGCGAGACGCCGGCGCCGAAGGCGTCATGGTTCTTCCGCCCTTCTTCGAAGGACCGACCGACGATCAAGGCATCGTCGATTTCTACAGCGAGGTTGCGAAGGCCGGTCTTCCGGTGATCGGCTACAACGTTCCCCAGGCGGTCGGTGTCGCCGTTACGCCCGAACTTCTCGACAGGCTGAGCGAAATTCCCGGCTTCTGTGCCGTCAAGGACAGCAGCGGCGACCTTGGAAAGCAGGCAGCACTTATCCGCACCGGCCGTTTCGTCATGAACGGCGCTGACCCTCTCGTACCCTATGCGCTCTATGCCGGATGCGACGGCCTGATCTGGGGTGGGGCGAACTTCGCTCCGAAAACCTGCGTCGCCCTCGTCGAGGCCGCCGCCGAGCACAAGTGGGATGAGGTTCGCGCGCTCTGGAAAATCTTGGAGCCGTCTATGGGGCTGATCTGGGAAGGCGATTACGTGCAGTCCGTCTATGCGGCGGCAGATCTGGTGGGCTACGGGGCCGGCGTTCCGCGAAAACCGCTGCGCGGGCTTGCCCCAGAAAAGCTTCCGGCCATTCGCCGCGCCCTCGAAATGCTCATGGAGCGGGAAGCGATCTGACGTGACCCAGGCCGCAAGGAATGTCTTCGTCGCTTCCAGGCTGCCGAAACGCGCAGGCGTTTCGGGCTGGGTGGCCATGCTTGCGCCACGTGCGCCACGGCCGGCGCTGACCGGACCTGTCATTGCGGATGTCGCAATCATCGGCGGTGGTTTCGCCGGCCTTTCCGCGGCCCGGCGCATCTCACGCCTGGACCCGACCGCGCGGGTTGCCGTCCTCGAAGCGGGTACCGTCGGCGAGGGGCCGGCGGGCGCGAATTCGGGCTTCATCATCGACCTGCCGCACGAGGTCTCATCCGATGGTTTCAGCGGAGAGTCGGAGGCGAGGTTCAGGCAGTCCGTGCTCATACAGCGCTCGGCCATTGCTCTGGCGACCGAGATGGCGACGGAAAACGGCTGGGGCAAGGAGGTGTTCGATCCCTGTGGCCGATACAGCGTCGCCATCAGCGCGGAAGGCGACAGGCACCTCGAGGACTATGCGCAGCAGCTTACGAACATGGGCGAAGACCATCGGCTCCTGAGCGCCGGGGAGATCAGGGCGGTCACGGGATCGCCGGTTTACACCTCCGGTTTGTTCACACCCGGCACGGTCATCGTGCAGCCCGCCGCCTACATTCGCGGGGTCGCCGACTGCCTGAACGAGCCGGTCACCGTTTACGAGCGGACGCCGGCGCTCTCGTTCGAGCGCCTCGGTACGGGATGGCTCGTCAAGACGCCGCAGGGTTCCGTGCAGGCGGCAAAGATCATCATGGCAAACAACGGACATGCGGAGAGCTTCGGCTTCTTCCGTGGGCGTCTGCTCCATGTATTCACTTATGCCTCCCTCACCGAGGAGTTCGACCCCTCGCGCCTCAGTGGAGAACGGAAGTGGGCCGCCACGCCCGCCCTGCCGATGGGAACAACTGTCCGCCGCATCAGCACCGGCACCGGCGACCGAATCCTGGTACGCTCGCGCTACAGCTATAATCCGGGCATCGCAGTCAGCGACGCCGCGATCCAGCGAGCCGGCCGCCTCCACGACGGCAAGTTCTCCAAACGCTTTCCCACCCTTGGCGGCGTCGGGATGCAGTATCGCTGGGCCGGTGCGATGGCGCTCACACGCAATCATGTTCCGGCATTCGGTGAGATCGAGCGCGGCGTATTCGCGGCATGCGGCTGCAACGGCCTTGGAGCGTCGAACTCGACAGCATCAGGGATCGCGGCTGGGGAACTGGCGCTCGGACATGATTCCGAACTCGGCCGCGTTTACGCGCGCCTGGCTGCCCCGACGGCATTGCCGCCGCAGCCTTTCACGACGATCGGAGCAAAGATCCACCTCGCCTATCGCGAGTGGAGTGCAGGATCCGAGTGACGAGGGGCGACATCGTCACTATCGCCCGACGGCTTGTCCGGCCGGGACGGCGAACGGTTCCCGCAATACCTCATCGATCGCTTGGCTATAAATAAACGCTATAGCGGCAGAGTGGAGTTGTGTTGGCCAGCGATGCTTCCCTGAACCTACTGTGACGGTGTCAGCGCTGGGCTGACGCGATAAGAACCGCGGAAAGCGGTCAGGACTACGCTGGGCCATATGCCCAAGCGTTTGCACCCGAGAACATGGAGTGGGAACATGAAACTTACCGTAAGCCGCAGAGCACTTTTCATTTCTACAGCGGTCCTTTCACTGGCCGTGACCGTCTCCGGCCTGCCGGCTATCGCGCTGGCAGCGGACGGGACGATCAAGCTCGGACTTGTTGCGCCGATGAGCGGCCCGAATGCGCGCTACGGCGCATTTTCGATGCATGGAGCCGAACTCGCCGTCAAAGACATCAACGATGCCGGCGGCATCGACGGGATGAAAATCGAACTCCTCAACGCCGACAGCCAGGGCACGCCGGTCGAAGGCGTCTCGGCCGCCCGTCGTCTGATTGACCAGGATGGCGTCGAGTTCATCATCGGCGACGTTTCCAGCTCGGTGACGCTCGCCATCCAGCCCGTCGCGGAAGATGCCGAAGTGCTTCTCCTGAATGCGGCGTCATCCAATCCGAAGATCACCTACCAGGCCGGCGTCGGCGGCTTCAAGTGGACCTATCGCAACTATCCGACAGATGAGAACCGGGCGCTGATCGTCGCCAAATATGCCGCAGAGCAGCGCGGCTTCACCAAGTTCGCTGTGCTCTCGGTCGACAGCGACTATGGCCGCTCGGCGATCACCTTCACGAAGAAGTACCTGCCCGATTTCAAGGGCGAGATCCTCAGCGAAGACTATTATAAGGAAGGCGAAGTCGATTTCCGCAGCGTTCTCGCCAAGATCCGCGACAATGGCGCCCAGGCGATCATCATGTACGGCCTCGCCGATACGACGCCCATCATCGCCCGCCAAATGATCGAACTCGGAATAGCCGGCAAGGTCGCGCTGATCGGTAATGGCGAGTTCAACACGGAAAAGACCATCAAATCAGCCCCGTCGGCGCTCGAAGGTGCCGTCGAAGCCGCCGCATGGCTTCCGCAGTTCGACTCACCCGAAAGCAAGGCTTTCGTCGAGAAGTTCACGGCCACCTACAACGAAGCCCCGAACAACCACGCCTATGTTCACTGGGATACCGTCAATCTCCTCGCAGCCGCGATCAAGCAGGCCGGCAGCGCTGACAAGGTGAAGGTTCGCGACGCACTTTCGAAGATCAAGTACAAGAGCCCGGTTGGCGAAGTCACTTTCGACGACCACAACCAGGCTCGATTGCCGATGATCCTGCTGCAGATCGAGAACGGCAAGCCGAGCATCAAGGGTGCATATACGGCGGACATTCAATATCCTGCCAACTAATCTGCCGGGAGGAATACGCCCATGCTCTCGACCATACTCGAGCAAACTGTGAATGGAATTGTCACCGGTTCCGTTTACGCCATCGTCGCCGTCGGCATGACCATGATTTTCGGCGTGCTGAGAGCCATCAATTTTGCTCACGGCGAATACTACATGCTCGGTACATTCGGGGCCTGGTTTGCGATCGATTATCTCGGCCTGTCCTATGAAGCGTCGATTGTCGTGGGCGTTCTTGCGACAATCGCCGTTGCCTATGTGGTCGGGCAACTCGTCATGCGCCGGATGGTCGGCGCGCCCGCGGAGTCGGGCGTGCTTGCCACCCTCGGCATCGCGCTGATCCTGCAGAACACCATCATTCTCGTCTTCGGTGGAGGCTACAAGTTCTTCGCCGGAGGCTATATCGAGCCGGTTTCCGTCCTCGGCTTCAGTCTGGCCCAGCAGCGCATTCTCATTCTCGTCGTCTGCCTGCTGGTGTTCATCGGCCTCGAACTGATGGTCAGCTACACCCGCCTCGGAATGGCGATGCGCGCCGTTTCCCAGAACGTCGAGTGCTGCAGCGTCGTCGGCATCGATGTGCCTCAGATCGTGCTTCGAACCTTCATGCTAGGGGCGGCCCTCGCCGCGCTTTCAGGTGTTCTGACCGCCCCGGTCAATGTCAGTGTCTATGGCGGCATGGGCGAGCTGATCACGTTCAAGACGCTGCCGATCATTATCATGGGCGGTTTGGGGAATGTGCGCGGCACTTTCGTCGCGGCGATGATCCTTGGCGTGGCAGAGAGCCTGGTCGCCACCTATATCGGCCTGCAATTCCGCGACACCGTCGGCTTCGCCACGCTGATCCTGATGCTGATGTGGCGACCGCATGGCCTCTTTTCGACGCAGGCGCGCTTCTAGCAGCTGCAGCCCGCCATCTTTCTCGAACGATCGAGGACTCGATATGTCTCTCACGGAAGCCGCTCAACAGGCACGCAGACGCGACCTTCGCATACCGCTCGCCGCGGTCCTGGTCGTCCTGGCACTCGCCGCGCCGTTCATCGGCAGCCGTTACATCACCCATTCCCTGATCATCGCCCTGATCTTCATGCTGCCGGCGCACGGGCTCAATCTGCTTGTGGGGTACACCGGTCTTCTGTCATTGGCTCAGGCCGCGTTCTTCGGCATCGGTGCCTATACGGCAGGTCTTCTCGCCGTCACCTACGGAACGCCGTTCTACGTCAATCTCATCGCTGCGGGCGCGGTCTCCGGGGCCCTAGCTCTTCCGCTCGGCATTCCCGCCTTGCGTCTGCGCTCCACGTCCTTCGTGATGTGCACCCTGGGTTTCGTGATCATTGGCCAGGCCATCGCCAAGAACTGGGTCTCGCTGACGCGCGGCGACATGGGTCTATCGAGTATTCCAAAACCATACTTCGAGCTGGGTCCGCTTTCGTTCACGGTGTCCGGTACGACAAACTTCTACTATCTTGCCCTGATCATCGGGACGCTGGCCACCTTCGCCGTCTGGGCAATCGTCCGCTCGCCCGCCGGGCGCAACATGGTGGCGATCCGTGAGAATGAAACGCTCGCCGAATCTCTCGGCGTCCCGACCTGGCACTACAAGCTGATCGTCTTCATGATCAGCGCCGTGTTCGCTGGGGTCGGCGGCTGCCTCTATGCCTATTACCTGACGGTCGTCAGCCCGCTGACCTTCCAGATGTACTATTCGACGACGATGCTGATCATCGTGCTCGGAGGCGGGGCGGGGATGATTTCCGGCACCGTCTTCGGAAGCCTGCTTTTCGTCGGGCTGACGGAGGCGCTGCGCATTACACCTGAACTGCGCATGATCGCCTATGGTGTCTGCCTTCTCGTCCTCGTCTTCTGGTTCAAGAAGGGCTGCGCGCCGCTGATCAATCGCTTCTGGAATGCGATCGGAGGCGTGAAATGACCAGTCATCTTCCGCTTCTCGAAATCAGGAATCTCAGCAAGTCCTACGGCGCGGTGAAGGCTGTCAACGATGTCAGCATTCACATCGACCGAGGTGAGATCGCGGGCCTGATCGGACCGAACGGCTCCGGCAAATCGACCTTCTTCGATTGCAGCACCGGCCTTGCAAAGCCGGACGCCGGCACGGTTGTCCTGGACGGACAGGACATCACCGGCTGGTCCCTGAATCGCATCGCCAGGGAAGGCCGTATGCTGCGATCTTTCCAGAAAACCGTCACCTTCAAGTCGCTCGATGTCGAGGAGAACCTGGTCATCGCCGGTCAGATGTTCACCTTCCCGTCCATTGCATCGACCTTCGGCCTCGGAAAGATGTCCCGCCAACGCATTGATGGTCTCAGGGAAAGGGCCCGCGACCTCATCAAGATGGCGGGTCTTTGGGATGTGCGTCATCAGCCGGCGGGCAATCTGTCGGGCGGACAGCAGAAGCTCATCCAGTTCGCGTCCATGCTGATGCCCGAACCGAAGCTCATCCTGCTGGATGAGCCGATGGCCGGCATCAATCCGAAGATCATCGAACGCGTCGTCGACACCATCCGCTATGCGAACAAGTCGCTCGGCGTGAGCTTCCTGGTGATCGAACATAATATCGATGTGGTCACGAGCATCTGCCAGCGCGTCATCGTGCTCGACCAGGGAGCCAAGCTCGTCGAAGGCTTGCCGGGCGACATCATTCAGGATCAGCGCGTCAGGGAGGCCTATCTTGGCGGGTAATTCGAACCTTTCAATCCGCGACCTGCGTGCAGGTTACGGCAATCTGGACATTCTGAACGGTGTCGATCTCGACGTGCCCGCCGGACAGTTCGTGGCGCTCATGGGGCCGAACGGGGCGGGCAAGTCCACGCTTCTCAAGACGCTCTACGGCATGACGACCATCAAGCAGGGAAGCATCGACTGGCGCGGCAAGAATATCGCCGGCAGCAAGTCGCGAGCCATTCTGGGCGAGGGGATTTCCTTCGTGCCTCAGGGTCGCTGCAACTTCCCTGTCATGAGCGTCGACGAAAATCTTCAGATGGCGGCCTATACCCTCCGCGACGCCAAAGTGAAGGCCGACCGCGATTATGTCTACGACCTCTTTCCTATCCTCAAGAAACGCCGTGCGACGCTCGCCGGCAACATGTCCGGCGGGGAGCAGCAGCTGCTTGAGGTAGCGATGGCGGTCCTGCAGCGGCCGAAGGTGCTTTTGGTCGACGAGCCGTCGGTCGGGCTGTCGCCGGCCGCCATCGGCATCGTGTTCGATGAGCTTCTTCGGCTTCACGCCGACGGCATGACGATCCTGCTGGTCGAGCAGAACACCAAGAAAGCCATGGAGGTGGCGGAGCGCGCGGTCATCCTGAGACTTGGCAAAGTCATCTGGGACGGCCTGCCGAAAGACATCACCCATGACGAGCTCGGCGAACTGTTCCTGACCGGGAAGATGCGCGGCGAAACCGAAGCCGTTCACTGAAGCCAATCCGCCTCTCCAGAAACGAGGAAATCCCAATGAGCACTTTCGTGCCTGCATCGCGTGTGTCCAGAATCAAGGTTTCGCCAAGCACGGCTGCGGCAGCCCGTGCTCGCGAACTGAAGGCAGCCGGTCGCGACATCGTCGACCTGACCGTCGGCGAGCCGGACTTCGATACGCCTGACAACATCAAGGCTGCAGCGCACGCGGCCATCGACAGGGGCGAAACGAAATATACGGCCGTCAACGGCACGCCGGCGCTGCGCAAGGCAATCATCGGCGATATAAAGCGCCGCCTGGGTCTCAGCTACGCGGACAATGAAATCTGCGTGGGTGGCGGCGCCAAGCAGATTCTGTTTCTGGCGCTGATGGCGAGCGTGGAAAACGATGCCGAGGTGATCATTCCCGCACCATACTGGGTTTCCTATCCCGATATGGTCATCGCCAACGAAGGCAAGCCGGTCATCGTCGAATGCCCGCAGGAAACTGGCTTCAAACTGACGCCGGAGGCTTTGGAAAAGGCGATTACGCCGAAGACCTTGTGGCTGATCCTCAACGCGCCTTCCAATCCGACGGGCGCTGCATATGACAGGAGCGAGCTCGAAGCCCTCGGCAGAGTGCTGCTGCGTCATCCCCACGTCTTCGTGCTTTCCGACGACATTTACGACCAGGTCTGGTTCAAGGACGAGCCGATGACGACGCTGGTTGCCGCCGTCCCGGAACTGAAGGAGCGTGTTCTGCTCACCAACGGCGTCTCAAAGTCCTACGCCATGACCGGATGGCGTATCGGCTACGCGGCGGGTCCGGCCGCCTTGATCGCCGCCATCAACAAGCTGCAGTCGCAGATGTCGTCCTGCCCGTCGTCGGTCAGTCAGGCCGCGGCTGCCTATGCGCTGTCTTCGGACCAGTCATTCGTCGCGGAAAGCGTGAAGGTCTATAAAGAGCGTCGGGATTATGCGTGCTCACGGCTCAATGCCGTGCCCGGCCTCTCCTGCCTGGTGCCGGACGGGGCCTTCTATCTGTTTCCGAACTGCGCGGGTGTCATCGGCAAGAAGACACCTGAAGGTAAGACAATCGAGACAGACCTCGATTTCGTGCTCTATCTGCTCGATGGCGTCGGGGTCGCGGCGCTGCAGGGCGCCGCCTACGGAGTATCGCCTCATTTCCGCCTCTCGATCGCAACCTCGATGGAGGCGATCACGCAGGCCTGCGATCGCATTGAACGGGCCGTTGCCGACCTGTATTGACTGCAAAGAGGCTGGTGGGCCTTGCGCCCCACCGGCCGCAGGCTTTACGTTTTTTCGTGAAACAAGAAGCCGGTGGCCATGAGCGTCGATTTCCGAAAACTGAAGAGCTTCGTCAAGATCGTCGATACGGGCAGCGTATCGCGAGCAGCAAGCCTTCTGCGGACGGCCCAGCCGGCGCTGTCGCAGCAGATTGCCGCTCTCGAGGCGCATTTCAAGCACAAGCTCCTCATCCGCAGCAATGTCGGCATTACGCCGACCGAGGCGGGGCTGATCCTCTATCGGCACGCGCAATTGATGCTGAAGCAGATCGAGCAGGCGCAGGTCGACATCGATCAGTCCGCCAAGTCGGTGGCGGGCCGCGTCTCGATCGGGCTTGCGACCTATTCCTCGTCAAGCGCCTTGTCGCTGCCGATCCTGAAGGAGATGAAGGCCAGGCATCCCCATATCGTCGTCCACATCAATGACAGTTTCGGCCAGATCCTCAGCGAACTGATCATGACGGGCAAGATGGATATGGCGCTGATCTATGCCGCTGCCCCGATCAAGGGCGTCACCCTGCAACCATTGTTTCGCGAGGAAATGTTCCTCGTCTCGCCGCCGGGCATTGAGCTCCCCGGGGATAGCAGCGCGCCGCTTCCCCTTTCTGCCCTCCAGGACATCCCGCTGCTTCTTCCCAGCAAGGCACATCTGCTCCGGCGGCTGATTGACGACGCCCTGGCGAGAGCCAGAGCCACCCCTGATGTCGTCGCGGAAATCGAATCTGTTCCGGCCCTCAGCGCGGCGGTCCTCGAGGGGCTTGGATCGACCATTCTCCCGGCTTCCGTGGTCACGGAGACTGCGATCTTTTCAGGCGCGCAGGTAAGGGCGCTGACGAAGCCGGTGATCGATGCGACCGTGTCGCTCTGCGTCGCCGATCATCTGCCCCTGTCGGAACCGGCCATCGCTGCACGGTCGGTTCTCCTCGATGTCGTGGGCAAGCTCATGAGCAGTCATCATCCCGGAATCAGGCCGGCTTAGCCGTCCGACGGCGCATCTCCCGCTCCGCCATAAGCAAACCCTATAGCGGCAGACTGTAGTTGTGTTAGCCAACGCGGCGGGCATTCCCCTAACCTCCAAGCAGACACCGGGTCCGGGCATCGGATCCGCATAGCGGCGCCTGCCGCGCCGAACAGTCGCTTCGAGGACAACATGGCAAAACTGGCTTTCGACACGGGCGGTACCTTTACCGACTTCGCGCTCCTGGACGACAAGGGCGACCTTCACCTTCACAAGGTCCTGAGCACGCCGAAGAACCCTGCAGAAGCAGTCGTGCAGGGTGTGTCCGAATTGCTGGAAAAATTCGCGGGCAACATCGCCATCGAGAACCTGCAGGTGCTGGGCGCCACCACCGTCGTCACCAACGCGGTTCTCGAGCGCAAGGGCGTTGAGACGGGGTTCGTCACCACCGACGGCTTTCAGGACATGCTGCGTATCCGCAACGAAGGGCGCTACGACCTCTACGACCTGAATATCAAATATCCCGACCCGCTGGTCACCCGCGCAAACAGCTTCGGCGCCAAGGAGCGTATCGCGGCTGACGGTTCTGTCATGACTGAGCTCAAGGAAGAGACGGTGCGCGAAATCGCCGGCCGACTGAAGGAGAAGGGTATCCGCTCCGTCGCCGTCTGCCTTCTCCATGCCTACAAGTATCCCCAGCACGAGCAGCGCGTCGCAGCGCTGCTGCGCGAGGAAGATCCTGATATCTTCGTCTCGCTTTCATCCGAAGTCTGCCCTGAGATGCGTGAGTTCGACCGCGCGTCGACGACGGTTGTCAATGCCTACACCAGGCCGCAGATGGCTGGGCACGTCGCATATCTCCAGCGTGAGTTCGCTGCGAAGGGCATCGATCGCCAGGTCCTCTGGATGACGTCCTCAGGCGGGCTGGTGCCGAGCCGGCGGGCCGCAGAACTGCCGGTGCGCCTGATCGAGTCAGGCCCGGCGGCCGGCGCCGTGGCCGCTGCCGAGTTCGGCCGCACGGCAGGTGAGGCGAGTGTCTTGTCCTTCGACATGGGCGGCACGACCGCGAAGCTTTGCCTGATCCCCGACGGTGAGCCCAATGTCGGCACCGATCTCGAAGTCGCCCATTATCAGCGCTTCCGCAAGGGATCCGGTTTCCCGCTGAAGATACAGTCGATCCAGATGATCGAGATCGGGGCGGGCGGCGGTTCGATTGCGGCCAAAAACTCTCTCGGTCTGCTCGACGTCGGCCCGCACTCTGCAGGCGCGATGCCCGGACCGGCGGCCTACCGGCGCGGCGGCACCCAGCCGACCGTCACGGATGCTGACATCCTGCTCGGATATATGGGCACCGAATCCTTCGTCGGCGGCTCGTTCAAAGTTTCCAAGGAAGCCGCCCACGAGGCGATGGCCAAACTTGCTGCCTCGCTCGATGTTTCGGTCGAGCGCTGCGCATGGGGCATCCATGACCTCGTCAACGAATCCATGAGCAAGGCGGCCGCCATGCATGCGACCGATCTCGGCGTCGATCCCCGTTCGCTGCCCATGGTCGCGTTCGGCGGCGCCGGTCCGGTCCATGCCTATGGCATCGCCCGCAAGCTCGGCATTTCCCGTATCATCTGCCCGACCGGTGCAGGCGTGAGCTCGGCGATCGGCCTGTTGATCGCTCCCGTGGCGGTTGATCTTTCCGCAAGCCATCCGATGGCACTCGACGCCTGGGATATGGACGCCATGAACCGCCTGCTGGACGAGCTTTCAGCCCAGGGCGCCGAAGTCGTGTCGGCGGCGGGCGTCCCGAAGGATACGATCAGCAACCGCTACACCGTCGACATGCGCCATGTCGGCCAGGGCCATGAGATCACCGTGGTTCTGCCTGACCGGAGCCTGCCGAAGGAGGAATTCCTCAGCGAACTCCGCGGCAATTTCTTCAAGCTGTACCGCGAACTGTTCGGCCGCACCGTTGCTGCGCCGCTTGAGGTCATCACCTGGCGCCTGCGCGCCGGCGGCGAAAAAGATCAGGTCACGCGCCCGCACGAGACCGTCGTTGCCGAGGCGAAGAAGGGCAGCCGCAAGGTCTACTTCCAGGAGATCGGCGGCTTTACCGAGACTGCCGTCTACGACCATTACAAGCTTCCCGTCGGCGAAGAGGTCAATGGTCCGGCAATCGTCGAGCAGCGTGAATCGACTGCGGTCGTCGGGCCAAGCGGTGTCTTCCATGTGGATGCCCATGGCAACCTCGTGATCAACATTCACTAAGGGGTACTCAGATGTCGAAACCCGCCACCGATTTCAACGACCCGATCAACCTTCAGGTCATGTGGAACCGCCTGATCTTCATTGCAGACCAGGCCGACAACGTCCTCGGCAAGACGGCATTCTCGCCGATCGTCCGCGAGAACCACGATTACGTCACCGTCCTCTTGGACAGCAAGGGGCGGGCGCTGGCGCAATGCACCTGGTCGATCCCCGTCTTCATCACCTCGCTTCCGGCCGCGGCCCAGAATTATTTCCTGCCGAAGTTTCCGGCCGACAAGCTCGAAGAGGGCGACGTGCTGGCGACCAACGATCCGGAGATCGGTACTGGCCATCTTCCCGATGTCACGATGATCACGCCGATCTTCAGGAACGGCAAGGTCGTCGCCTATGCCGGCTCCATCGCCCATCTTCCCGATATCGGCGGCGCCCCTCTGCATTCCGAAGCGAGCGACATCTACGAAGAGGGCATCCGCTTCCCGATTATTAAGCTGCTGAAGGCCGGCGTTCCAAACCAGGACGTCTTCGACATCATCGAAGCCTCGGTCCGCCTTCCGACTGAAGTGCGCGGCGATCTCGAGTCGATGATCGCTGCCAACAACGTCATGGGCCGCGAACTCGTCAAATTCCTGGACGAATACGGTCTCGACGACGTCGAAGGCCTGGTCAGCGCCATCCATTCCCGCTCCGAAGCGCAGACCCGCAAGGCGATCCGGGAATGGCCGAACGGCAGCTACGCGGCCGAGGTTCTGCTCGACGGTTACGATGTCGACGTGACGCTGAAGGCTTCGGTCATCATCAAGGACGACTCGATCCACGTCGACTACACCGGCACCTCCGACCAGGTTCTGCATTCGATCAACTGCCGGACGAACTATCGTTACGCCCATTCCGTCTATGCTCTGAAGTGCCTGCTCGACCCCGAGACGCCGAATAACGAGGGTTGCATCGTCCCGATCACCGACGAGGCGCCGCTCGGCTGCATCCTCAATCCGCAACACTGGACAGCGGGCAATTCCCGAAACCTGATCGGGCACGTCATTCCTTCGCTGATCTTCAAGGCGCTCGAAGGGGTGGTGCCCGAGAAGGTCATGGGCGACAGCGGCGGCGCGCCGATCTGGGCTGCCAATTGCGTCGGTCAGCGCAATGACGGCACGCAATATGGCTCGGTCCAGAATTTCCATGGCGGGCAGGGCGCGCGCGCGGAACTCGACGGTCTGGACACGCTGAGTTTCCCCTCGAACTGCAAGGTAACGGCCATCGAGATGTTCGAGGTTGCCGTGCCCGTGCTGACGGAGCGGAAGGAGCTGATCGCGGACTCGGGCGGAGCCGGCAAACATCGCGGCGGCCTCGGCCAGCGTGTCGTGCTGCGGAACCTCGGCAAGAACCCGATGAACATCTACCTCGCCTCCGAGCGTGTTCGCCATCCCTGCTTCGGCGTCGTCGAAGGCCAGAGCGGATCGGCAGGAAAGGTCATGAAGGACGGCAAGCCCCAGTTCCCGAAGGGCAAGGTGATCCTGAAGACCGGCCAGCGGCTCGAGGTCGAGACGCCCGGCGGCGGCGGTTGGGGACCTGCGAGCGATCGTTCGTCTGCACTCATCGAGCAGGATCTTTCCGAAAACCTGATCACGGCGAAGGCTGCGCGGGAAATTTACGGCTATTCTGGCCCGATCGCTGCTGCGGCCGAATAGGGGAAAACCATGGGACTTCTCGAAGGAAAAATCGCTCTGGTGACGGGAGCCGGCTCCGGGATCGGTCGCGAAACCGCCCTGCTGCTGGCAAAAGACGGCGCCACCGTCGTGCTGACCGGGCGGCGGATCGAACCGCTGCGCGAGGTGGCGGCCTTGATCGAAGAGGCTAATGGCAAGGCCGTCGTGCGTGCGCTCGATATCGAGACGCGCGAAGAGATCATTGCGGCCGTGACGTGGATCAAGGATAGCGTCGGACCCGTCGACATCCTGG
The DNA here is from genome assembly GCF_025941625.1 of Rhizobium acaciae. Lineage (NCBI taxonomy): Bacteria > Pseudomonadati > Pseudomonadota > Alphaproteobacteria > Hyphomicrobiales > Rhizobiaceae > Rhizobium > Rhizobium acaciae. The sequence goes on along the minus strand of NZ_JAPCZO010000016.1, from coordinate 181,652 downwards.
TGAACAATGCCGGCAGCGCCAGCAAAGTGCTGAACGCGCGTTTCTTGGGCGAGGCTGAGTGGACCTCCACCATCAACGTCAATCTGACCGCCGTCTTCAACCTGACCCAGGCGGTCCTTCCGGACATGATCGCGAGCGGTGAGGGAACGATCATTACGGTCTCGTCGCTCGCCGTGATCAACCCCAACCTGCTCGGTGGCGCGGCCTATGGTGCGGCCAAAGCCGGCGTGAAGAACTTCATGACCTTCCTGCACAACACCTATCGCAACCAGGGGATCCGGGCGACGACGATCCTGCCCGGCGAGACGAATACGCCGATCATGGACAATCGCGCACGGCCTCCTCTGCAGGAGGAACGCGCGGTCATGATGGATCCTCGTGACGTTGCCCGTGCGATCGTCCTCTGCGCCAGCCTGAACAAGAGCGCCGTGATCCCCGAGCTTCACATCTGCCCGACATTCATGCGGGACACGTCGGCCGACATCGAAATTGCGCGTTGGGTCGGCGCGCCGGCCGATACGCCGGATATGCCGAAAAAATAGAATTGGGAGGACATCGATGAACGGAGCGAAGTTGCGCGCCCGGCTGTTGGCCGGCGAGGCTGTCACCATGTATACGCCGCACCACTCCTCGTCGGGCCTGGCAGCCCGGCTGGTGGAACTCGGCGCCGATTCCGTCTTCGTCGACTGCGAACATGGAAGCTGGAGCTTCGACGATGTGCGCATGACTGCACAGATTGTCCGGTCCGTCGGCGGAGCGGCGATTGTCCGGCCGCATTCGCACGAACGCCCGATCATCATCAGATATCTGAATGCGGGAGCGGACGGCATCATGGTCCCGATGGTGGACACGGCCGAGCAGGCGCGCGCCATCGTCGATGCCGTCCGCTACGCTCTTCCGTCCGACTTCGACAAGCGCCTGGTGGTGGCGATGATCGAGACGGTGGATGCCATAGACAATCTCGACCAGATGCTGAAGGTCGACGGCATCGACGTCTTCTTTATCGGACCTGGCGATCTCTCGCAGAATATGGGCTATCCGCCGGCCCCGCCCTTCGGCGAGCCGCGTCCGGAAGCGGTCGTGGAGAAGGTCTCGGTCGCCGTCGACAAGATCCGCGCAGCGGGCAAGATTGCAGGCACGCTGGCCACCGCCGATGAACTGCCTCATTGGCTTGAGAACGGTGTTCAGTTCTTCTACATCCACACCGATCCCTTCCTGCGCCGTGGGATTGCCGGCATCAGGCAGACGCTGGCGCGATAGCAGGCGGAGCTGGGCTTTCCACCATTCGTTCGGTATCCCGTGATCTAATGCTTGGATACCGAACATGCGGTGTTGGGTAGCGCTCCAGCAAGGCCTGAAGCCCCAGAATTTCTGCGGCATCGGCCATTCTAGCTTGCTTTCCAGTTCGCATTATCGGGGATCGACCGCTGAGGCACGATGACCTGGATGATGGACGGGCTGTTCAGGTTTTCTTTGGCGCCATTTATGGCTTCCTCCAGTTCGCCATAGGTGTCCACTTTCCAGCCTTGGCAGCCAAAGACCTCTGCCAACTTGCTGTAATTCCATCGGTGCAGGATGCAAGAATTGTAGAACGGCTTGTTACCATGGAAAACCGACGCATCGGCAAGCCATTGCTCCACGCCATAGATGCCGTTGTCCATCACGAAGATGATCGGGTTGAGATTGAAGCGGGTTTGTGTCGAGAGGCATTGAGCGGTCATCTGAAACCCGCCATCCCCCGCAAAGACCAGTAGCCTCTGTTTATCTTGCTTCGCCAGCGAAACCCCGGTCGCGGCGGGACCGATATAACCGATCGCCGAATAGGATGATTGTACGATGAAACCGCGGCGAGCACCCACTTCAAGAAGCAGGCTCCCGAAATAATTCAAACTCGCGTCAGCACCAACGATAGTATTTCCGTCGATCTGCTGCTGAATGAAATCGTAGAAGCCCTGATAGGTAATTTCGCCTGCCGGATTCACGGCCGGCGCTTGCCGGGCTGTTTTCGCCGGAAGACTTTGGGCTTTGCACGTCAGCCTTTTGTCAATCAGGCCGTTGACGAGATCCGCCAGCGAAACCTCTGCGTTGAAGATCGTGCCATATTTCACCGTATCCCAAGAAGCGAATGCGGTTTTATCGAGATCGATAGGCCAGCCCAAATCGTTGATATCAGTCAACCAGACACCGAGCGCCAATACGAAGTCGGAGTCTTTGACCAACGACTGGACATGGGGTGACGACGATTCGCCATCAAATACCCCGGCAAATTGTACATCGTCTTCCGATAGGATGGCCTTGCTCAAAAGCTCGGTCACGTAGGGAATTTTGAGGTCTCGAATGAGCCGCTCCGCCTGGTCGTGAAGGCCAAACCGGTCGATCTCGACACCGATCCAGATCAGGGGTTTGGTGGCATTTTGCAATCTTTCGCTGATTTGCGCGATCGACTGATTGAGACTGTCCTCGTCGGATATAACAGGCGCCGCTTTTAATGCATTCGACGGGCGCGTGCATTTCAGGTCCACCATATCCTCCAGCAACTCGATATAGACCGGACGTCTTTCCGTGATGCACTGCGTCAGCGCATAATCTATGAGCATTGGCGCAAGATGAGGGCTATCGATCCGGACGGCAGCGGCCGTTATGTATTCGAACACCTGAAGATCCGTTTCCCGCCCGCTGATGAAGTGATGCGAACTGTAGCCGGTTTGTTCGAATGTGAGCGTTTTCTTGATGCTTGGCGCACCGTTGATCAGAACGACGGGCACTTTCTCGACGTAAGATCCGGCGATCGCATTTGTTGCGCAAAGCGAGCCTGCGGAATAGGTAACGCAAAGCGCACCAATTCCTTTCAGTCTCGCATAGCCGTCAGCCGCATAACCGGCATTCAGTTCATTCACCTCTTCGATGACCTGAATATCGCTTTTCTCGATATAACTGTTCACCCATTCGATCGAATAATCGCCCGCTACGGAAAACAGGTGCCCCAGGCCCAGTTCACGAAGTCTGTCGACCAGATATTGTCCAACCGTGTATGTCTCGCCCATGTTCCAACGGCTCCGCTGTTGACGACAATTGACGAATTAAAACTCGCTCGCGTTATCGAATAAGCGCGGTATGTATATGTCGAATATTCCGGGGCATTTTCGTTCGGGAAATCTTTCCAGCAGGAAGCGCTTGAAAGCATCATTGGTGAGTCCGTTGCCGGCGGCCTCCATGGCAACGGACAAATACTCTATATTTTTGGCAACCTCGTTCTTGTCAGCCGGAAAGCCGTGGCCGGGAAGGAACAGGTCATAGTTGGACAGCAGCATGCCCTGCAAAATCCCAATCCAATGCTCCATGTATTTCGTCAGATAAAGGTGCGTTCCGCTGTAGATCAGGTCTTGCGCAATAAAAACGCCCATGTCCGGAAGACCTATGGTGAGGAGAAAATCGATCTCCGTATCTACGACTTCATCGAAAACATATTTGACTCCGTCGATGACTTCCGCGCCGGTGCGGACAGTTTTTTCGGGAATTATCAGGCTCTTCGGAGCGAGATTGCCCATTTTCCAATGGTCATTCAGGGAATCTTGTCCGTGCTGCTTCAGGAACTCTTTCGTTTCCGGCAATGCATAAATCGGAATGTCGCTGAATGCGGCTCCCAGGCCAAACCAATGGTCGGGGTGCCTGTGCGACAGGTAAATCCGATCGATCTCCTTGCCGATACTGTTGGCATACTCCCTGAATTGCAGCGCATAGGGAACGAGGAATTGCCCATCGACAAGAACAAGCTTGTTCCTGCTTTCGATTATGTGCGTTGCATTGGCGATGTTGTCATCCGTGAATGCTGAAATGAAAGTATGAATACGGACATCGCCTGCTCGACTGACGATTTTAATGGGATCCGGCAATTGCGTGACCATAGGTATCTCCCTGTTTGAAAGTCGTTTGCTGGGGTTTGACGTTCACCGGGGCACGGCGGAGATGAGGGCTCCCCAGCATTCCTGGCCAACATTCCCGGCCAGCATTCCCGGGTTGTTTCCAGCATGTGCGCCCAAGCGCCATCACGGATGAGATCGACGGCCGCGGGACGCGATCTTTTCCTCCAATGTCTCCAGGGCGGCGCGCGCAACGTCGTAGGCGCTGTCGACGCCCGCCTCCGGCGCGTCCTCACCGGGCCGCCAGAAACGCCTGCGCGTCATTCTCATCGAGCTCTCGAAGGGTGGAATCGCATTAAAGACTTCAACGAGATAGGGGCCGGAATAGACCGGCTCGATTTCGTCCAGCATAATCTCCCAGGGAATCCAGCTATCTCTAACAGCGCCCCGGTCCGGCGCTGAGATATGAACGTAATTCAGTCGGCTCTGCTGTATGGCTCGGGCGACATTTTTCCTGAAGATTGCCGGGCCCTGGCTTTCCATCACGACCTGGGCTGTGTCGATCGTGACGCCACAGACCGGAATGTCGGCGCTTTCGAGAAAATCCAGCGCTTCCGAGACCATGGTCGGCCCGGGCGTTTCCCAATTCTTGACGGGTTCGATGGCGAGCTTCACGCTCTTCTGGGCAGAATATTGCGCCAATTCCCGGAAGTTGGAGGCCGCCGCCGCGTATCGTGGCTTCATCCAATGCTGAAGCACGTCGCTCCAGATCCCTTCACCGTCATCCGTCAGTGGAAAGACACCATAGGGGTACAGGAACGGCCCTGACATGATCGTATTCTCCCCGCCCAGCACCGAGGTGATGTCGACGCGGGATTTGAGATAGGACAAAGCCTGCTTGCGCTGTTCCTCGTAGGGCGAGGTCGGATCGAAAGTTCGCGTGGTCCCCACATTGGTTGTGAACTTCACATCCCGGAAGCCCGCCTGATCGAACGCCCGCTTGAGGCTGATATAGCTTTCGACCTCGGTGTGATGACCGACATCGGCCGGTCCCGGGGCGATATGCATATCGAAGCCGGTGTAGCCGATCTCGGTAAGAGCTTTCAGATGTCTGACGAGAACCTGGGTATAGCCCGCGTCATTCGGCTTCAAATCCGCTGTAAACATAAAGAAGCTGAAATATATATCTCGCCTGTGTGCCTCTTCCATCTTCATCGCTCCAGCTGTCGCTATCCAGTAATGCGTGGTTCAGGATGATGTCTCGCGAGGCGAGATCCCTCCCCGCCTCCTGCGCATCGCCATCGGGCTGAAACAAACAGTCCGCGCCGGGCTACCATCCAAGCAGCTTGCGCAGATATTCGCGGCCCATTTTCGCGTACTGCAGCGGATTGGCCTTAGCCGGGTCCTGCTCTGCTTCAATGCAGATCCAACCGGCGAAATCCGCCTCGGCCAACGCATCGAGGATTTCCGGAAAGGTCTCTATGGAGCCGTCACCCGGGACGGTGAAGATCCCCGCCTCTATCCCTTGCTGGAAGGACAATCCTCCTTTGTGCATCTCCCTAACCACCTCGGCGCGAAAGTCCTTCAGGTGAACATGCTTGATGCGGTGGGCGTATTTTCTGGCCAGCGCCAGCGGATCGACACCGGCAGCCGCCTGGTGCGCGGTATCGAGAAGCATGTTGACCAGGCGAGGATCCGTCTCGTCCATGAGACGGTGGATCGCTTCCGTCTTCATCACCCCGGTCCCCAGATGCGGGTGATAGCAGAGGCGGCGGTTACGGGCCCTGGCTTTCTCTCCCGCCTCATGCAGGCCTTCGATCAGCTGTTTCCACTGGTCCTCGGAGAAATCGGGGCAATTCGGAAAAAGGGCAACCGGAAGCGGATTGGCCGCTCCGCCAAACTCGGCGACGACCAGGTCGGCCCTGCGCGGATCGTCGCTGCCGCCCTCCATGGCTTCGAGGAAATCGAGCTGAGCATCGACATTATCAAGCGTATGACGCTTCATCGCATTGATGGTGAAGTAAGTGCTCACCCAAGGCTCGGAAATCCGTAATCCTCTGAGTTCGAGGACAGGTTGCAATATTTTCGGGTCCGTCGGATATTTATGGCCGACGCCGCATCCGACATAACCGGCGAGCGCCATTTCACTCAGAGCCTGCTCGTAGGGAATGCCGATGTCGATATTGATGAAATCGTCATTCCACCAGAGCGTGGGGATGACGCCGAGCCAGACCTTGGTGGGCGTCAGTCGATGCAGATGTGTCGTCATGGCAATGATCCAGTTCTTTGAAGACAAACGGAAGTGGCGTCAGGTCAGGTTTTGGAATCGAGAACCGGAAAAGCCGGAATCTTCGGGGGGAAGGCCCAGGAGCCGAAACCAGGCCCCTTGGCGCCTGCGGGGTGGGCTCCGATCGCCTTCCAGAGCAGACCCTCGACATAGGCATCGGGAGAGACGACGAAGGTGATATTCGCAGGCCTGGGGCCAAAGCGCTCCGTCCAGGCGGAGGACAGCTCGAACCAGGTGCCGGAATACCAGAGCTTGATCAGCGCGCGGGCCACATCTCCCAGCAATTCATCGCCCAGAATGGTCGTGCGCACCGCCTGGATACGAGCCTCACCTTCCGACGGTGGCAGGGCGGCGAAGGCGGCCAGCAGCGCATCGGCGATCTCGCCGCCGACCACCTTGTCGAGCATGGCGAGATAGCGTTCCGCCAAGCCGGTTCCCAGAAGATCGAACTGGGAGAAGGCCGTCAATTCGACGGAAAGACCCAGAAATGCCTCGAAACGGCTGCTCATGCGTTCACCTCCGCCTGCCGGGAGACGGCTGGCTGTTTGATAGCGCCGGGGATCTCATAAGTGGGGCTGCCGTTCTTACCGGGATGCTTCGGCAGGGGATTGCGGATGAGTTCGAGGATCATGTTGCGGAATTCGAACATCATCGGAACGGCTTCCAGCAGCAGGTTCGGCTGGCCGTTATAGGCACGCGTCAAGAGCTGGAGAAATTCGCCATAGCGCGTGTTGAAGGCGATCGCCGCCTCACGCAGTTCCGAGCCTTCGTGTATGTGCGCCACTTTCAGGTTCTCCTTTATGGGATAGGCGCCTTCCCAATCGACCTGCAACTGCGGACCTGTGGGGTGGCCGGGCTGGTCGCCCTTCTGGTAATAGCGGCCTTTGACCAGTTCCTCGAAACGATAGTAATGGGCCAGTTCGTGGTCGTCATCGTCGTAGATGCCGCCACCGTCGCCCTCGCCCTGTTCGATGATGAGCTCGATGGCTTCCAAGGCGCTTTTCAGATCGCTCACGGGAAACAGCTCGCCGCCGCCGGAGTAATAATATTCCGAGGTGATCTGGCGCGACCTGTCGCCGGTAAAGATGGTTGTGCCCGCCCCATGCGCTTCGGCTTCCAGGTATTTGATGCCTTCCGCGATGGTCGAGTAGAACTCACCGATACTGAAAAAGTGGAGGTCCTCATGCCTCGGATCGCTGGCAAGCGCGGTGATATCAGGGGGAGTTTTGCGATGTATCAGGCCCTTGCCGACGAGATGTTCAGGACGCTGGGCCGGGCGCTCGATTTTCAGGAAAGTCGCCAGCGCCTCACGGCTGAAAGCCTGGATGCTGACCTTGAAATCGGTCTCACCGTCCGGCAAGGCGGCAGGATACCTGGCTACGAAGTCCGGCCTGACAAGATCCGGCGTGCCGCCGATGGCATTGAGAATATTGGCCGCGATGGTCAGATGCAGCATTTCTTCCACGACGATCACGCGCAGAACCTGGGTCGCATCCTGGTTGACGCCGGGCTTGATCGAGTAAAGCGCCGTCAGATACGGCGGAATCGTCGCATGTTCGAGCTGCATCGCCCGGTAGAGAAACTCTTTCAGCTCATCGAGCGTCTTAATATTGGAGGAATCCATGCTCAAGCTCCATGAAAGATAAGTTGGGTGCACAGGCCGGCTTCGTGTCGCTTGCGTCGAGCTCATCGGTTCGTTCCGCGCAGCGGATGCCGGTCGTCGTTCAATGCAGAGACTTCAGAATGTCGCGACCGCTTCGGAAGCACATGGCGGCCAGCGTCAAGGTGACATTGGCCGTGCCGATTGTCGGCATGCTGCCGCCGCCGACGAGATAGAGGTTTTCGTGGTCCCAGCTGCGCTGGTTCTTGTCCACGACGGAATTGGTCTTCGTCGTTCCCATGATGTGGGTGCCGGCCAGATGATTGCCGCCGCGGATCGCATAGCCTTGCCCCTCATAGGCCACATAACCGAAATCGCCGGGGTCGTATTGGGTATGATCCTGCGCGCCCAGACGCGTAAAGACGGTGCGCGCAAACTGGCGGCCATAGGCCGCACCCTTCATGGTATATTCCGGAACCGTGAAGGACAGGATGGGCCGCATGTTGCCCAGAGCATCGGTATATTGCGGATCCACCGCGATGCGGTTGCTCTCGACGGGCATGACCTCGATCATGAATGCCAGCAGCAACTGCCGCGAAACCTGGTCGATCATGCCGCGCCGAAGATCCGCCCCGTAGAGGTTGCGATCATCCACCAGTTCGAGAAGGTCGGAGGTCGGCGCACCCGTGGCCCAGCCCCAGCCGTCATTATGGATATCGATGGCGAAGGCGGCCTGCCTTTCCCGGAAAGGGCCGTCCCGCAGGTCCACGATACCGCCCGTCGAACTGGTTCCGCGCATCGTGCCGCAGATTTCCGGCATCAGCGCCCAGTTCAGCAGATAGGCGTGGTCCATCAGATTGCGTCCGACAAGACCGCTGGTGCTGCGCAGGCCGGAGGCCAGCATAAGACGGGCCGTTTCGATGGCGCCTGCCGCAAGCACGAAAACCTTGCCCTTCACGGTGATGGTCTCGTGGGCCGGTGAGGCCGGGTCCTTGTAAATCTTGACCTCGAGAGAGCGGACTTTCCCGCTATCCGGATCGATGTCGACCTTCGATGCGACCGCCTGCGGCAACAGTTCGACAAGCCGCTCGCCCCTTTTTCCGTTTACCGCGAACGCCTTGGCAAGCGTTTTGCCGGAGTGGTAGCGCGCTTGCACGGGACAGAGCGGTACGCAGTTGGTGTTGCCCTGGCAGCGACCGCCCTCTTCGACCTGATGCGTATCGACGGCGCCGATGGGACGGTAGCCCTTCCCGCCGTCATAGGCCGGGTTTGGTATGCTATTGCGTCCCTGCGGATAGGGCCTGACCTTCAGGGGATAGGTCTTGTCGTAGAGTTCGACACTGGTGCCTTCGATGCCTTTGTTGACCTGCTGATCCAGATAGGAAAGCGGCAGGCCGCGCATGGGAAAGACATAGTCGCCCGGAAAGGTCTGCCCCAGATATTGCTGATCTTCGACATTGGCCGATACGCCGATTTCCCGCTCGGCCAGGCGGTAATCATCCTCGATTTCCTCAAAGCTCAGCGGCCAGTCCAACCCTTGGCCGAAAATGGTGCGCGTCTTGAAATCCGAGCGAAGCAGGCGGGGCGTTTTCGCCTCCCAGTGCATGGTCGTTCCGCCGAAAATACGGGTATATGTCGTATCGCTGACATAAGGGCCGGATTGAACGATATAGGTCGAGCTATCGGTTTCCCCCGCCTGCAGCTTGCGAAGATGCGGGCTGCGGGGCATGGCCGCGTTCGCATTCTGCGGAAAGGGCGACTGATTGTCCTTGGAGGCTGCCGAATAGAAAGTCGTCAGCAGATCGTCATAGCCTGCCAGAGTGCTGTTGGCTCCGGTTCCGGCTTCAAGGATAAGGACACGCTTGCCCGCTTCCGCAGCCTGCTTGGCAATGATTGCTCCGGAAATGCCGCTGCCGACGATCACGATATCGTATTCGTCAGACGCTGCGACAGTTTCGGCATCGGCTTTTATCGCGGATTCGAGGGGAAAAAGCACTTTGGTCCTCCATTATTCCCGGAAAGCCGCATCAGGCTTTGCGGATCATGCGGTTCTGGACTCAATCGAGATGTCAGGCCGGACGGCCTGAATCGTCATGATCTCGGGGCGCGGGAGTTTCGGGGTTTGGACTTGGCGGCCGGGGCGGCGGCGGAGCGGGCTCTGACTGCCGAGAGAAAAGAGGCGTAGCTCCAGGTCAGATTCCGGACGCTTTTCTCATAGCCAACGGTTCCATCGAACTGTTCGCTGAGTTCATAGTGATCGCTGTGATAGACGATGGCGCGCAGCATGACGTCAGACGAAGCCCGCAAGGCAGCTGACGCGTCGGCGGCGCTGCTGGATGCACCAAGTCCCAGTTCCGCGAAGAAGGGTTCGGAGAACTGATCGAGGGGGATGGCGCCGCTGGCCTCGATGGCATTGGCAAGCCGATATTGAAACTCGGCGAAGTTGGCGGTGCACAGAGCCCAGGGATGCCCGCCGACCACGGGCGCCGCCACATCGCCATCGTAATGGTCGCCTGGATAGCGCCCGAAGAGTGGTCCGAGCCCTTTGGCAGCGTCGGCGCCATTGATCGGGTAATAGTTCGAAGACGAAGGATCGGCCCACTGGCGCCGCAGGATGGCCGCTGTTGCCAGAAGCTTGGTATCGGTCGGCTCTATCCCGCCATAGCAGACAGAAGAGACGATATCGATGTTCGCGTCGTAACCGGCTTGCTCCGCGGCATCCAGAATGCTCGCATAGAGCTGCCCGTTCCAGTGGGTGGCCAGCTGGCTTTCCAGCCAGGAGATGGCATCGGCCACCCCGGAAGGCACCGCAATACCGATCGTGTTTGTGGAAATTTCCCGGAAAAAGCGCAGCTGTACGGCTCTTGCGAAAAAGGAATAGCCCTCATATTCCTCCCAGAGATTGGTGGTCTTGTTCTGGTAAACTTCGAGAAGATAAGAGAGGTTGGTCTCGACCAATTGTTGGGCGATCGTTTGCGTGGCGCCATCCAGCTGATCGAACAAGGTCAGGATCGCAATCGACTGAATGGCCGGCCCGTCATTCTGCTCCGACCACGGACGAACCTCGCCGGTGATGGTGAAGCAGGCGTGGCCAAGTGTGACGGTCGCGGAATTCTTCGCATTCCCCTGACAGAGCGCGGCGAAGTTCACGTAATCGACCAGGCTCGGCAAAACCCCGCCCGGAACAGGCAGCAAACCGGCAAGTGCGATCTCGATGGCCGTAATGGCCCCATCGCGGACCCAGTTGAAAACATAGTCCTGGTCGACACCCGGCGTGTTCGCTGGATAGGAGGGGGCGGCGATGACGCAGCCGGGGGCCGAAAACACCCCGGGCGATGCCGGATCCTCGATGACATAGCCATCGCTTGTGATGTTGCGCATCATCAGAAGAGAAAAATAGCGCGACAAGGCAACCAGATCGGTCTGCGCGAAGGCAGGCCGCGGTTTGACTGTAGGCGCGATGGCACCGATATGGGCCGGATTCGCACCTGTCATTGACTGACTCCAAAGCGCAACTGTCATTGACTGACTCCAAAATCGGTTGAGACTTGCCGGACCCAGATCAAGAAAATATTCCGGACCCGGATGGGAAAAATATTGCGGCCGAATGGGTGGCGATGCGTTTTTTCGATAGCTTCCGGGCAGCGTATTTACAGTTTCACGTCAAAAGCCGACGCCAACGACTCTTCTGCGTTGAGAGTGAAAACAAGGTCTCTGCGGCAGCGAGGGCAGGGCGGGCTGGCCGCCGTGTTGTGTCGCCGTTGAAGCTTTAACTAGAAAGATCGTCGACGATAAGCTTTTTATCAACCTAAAGGTGTTGATCTCAGGTCAAAAAGTCTCACAGAATTGCGCTTGGCGTTATGGGTGCTCCGGAGGGATGGATTCGACCAGCCCAACGAGATTGGACCGCGTTGCCGCAGACCGGTTGCGCAACGCCAGAACCATCTGCAATTCCGTGGCGGAGATCGCGCTGTTCCTATGCCAGTCTATCGTGCCTCGCCCGAGCAGCAGCCAGTCGAGGGAGACATCCAGCAGGTCGGCGAGCGCGCAGGCGCTTTCCAGCGAGGTATGACCGCCATTCTGCCAGCGTGAGACGGCGGCGACGGACACGTCTAGTTCGGCCGCCAGGGCGTGAACTTTCCGGAACTTGCCGCGGGATATCGCCTCTCGAATACGTTTGCCGCGTGCCATGTCGTGGGTCATCAAGAATCCTCCCGTTGGTTGCGTTAAAATTGGCAATTACCAAGAGCTTTCGATCGACGAAGATCAGAAATTTCTTATGAAATGGGAAGGCAAAGCCAAGCACCGGTCAACCTGGTGAAATATCCAGATTGCTCCCGGTCGACCTCTTGTTGTGAAACGTCAGCACATCAGGAGGGACGGATATGTTGCGGATACTCACCAAAGACATGCTCGACACCGATCGCCGGGCTTTCGATGAAATGTTTCGGGCGCGCGCCGCCGTTTTTCGCGATCGGCTGGGATGGCAGGTCGATGTCCGGGACCAGTGGGAAAGGGACCGATATGACGAGGCTGAAGATCCCGTATATCTCGTCACGCAGCGACCTTCCGGCACGCTGACGGGTTCGCTGCGCCTGCTGCCGACCACAGGAGCGACGATGCTCAAAAGCGAGTTCCGGCATTTCTTCGATCAGCCTATCGACGTCGACAGCCCGACGACCTGGGAATGTACTCGCTTTTGCCTTCATCCGCTTGCCGGACACATAGATCAATCGCGCACAGTCGCCACGGAGCTGCTCTCAGGGCTTTGCGATCTTGCGCTTGACACCGGTATCGAAAGCATTGTCGGCGTCTATGATGTCGCGATGGTCGGGGTGTACCGCAGGATCGGTTGGAGGCCGACACCGCTTGCCCGATCCCGGCCCGAGATCGGCAAACTGTATGTCGGCCTGTGGGACGTAACGGCCGAGAATTGTCGGACACTTCGGACCAACCTGTCCCGACTTCTGGAGCAAGCCTCTCCCTATCCTGGTAGAGCCCTTGTCGATGGCGGCATGCAGTAAGCGCAGTCGCTGTCCCTCCGCCCAGCAGTGGGATAGGTCTCGCAAGCTCTTTAACCTGTTCTCTATGTCGCGCCATAGTTGCCGTAAAATATGCTGTTCTCGGCAATCGCGAAATGTTACTATTGCGAGCATTCAGGAAATCACGCAACCACGAGACCATCTCATGCTGAGCAGTTCTCGTTTTTTCTACAGTTTGGACCGAATCTCCGCATCGTCGACATTGCGGGATCTCGAAACGACGCTGGACGAAGTCCGCCACATCTATGCGATATCGCATATGGTTTTGCATGTAACACGCTCCTCGGGGGCGACGGCCAGCAATCCATTGCTGATGCTGACCTACCCGCCCGAGTGGGTGAAGCAATATCTTGACCGGGACTACTTCAGCATCGATCCCGTCGTGCGCCTCGGCCTGCGCGGCTTCCTGCCCGTGGAATGGTCCGCGTCTAAATGGGATTCAGGCCAGGCCTATGGCTTCTTCAAGGAGGCGATGGCCTTCGGTGTCGGCCGGCAAGGCGTTACCCTGCCGGTGCGGGGACCTCACGGGGAGCGATCGCTGTTTACGGTGACCTCCAATCATCCCGACGCCTACTGGCGACAGTTTCGCATGGACAGCATGCGCGACCTCCAGTTTCTCGCCCACCATCTCCACGACAGGGCGATGGTTCTGTCGGGGATGAGAAAAATTGCGGATTTTCCGCAACTGTCCCGCCGCGAGCTGCAATGTCTTGAGATGACGGCCAGCGGCCTTCTGGCAAAGCAGATCTGCGCCCGCCTGTGCATTTCGGTAAGCGCGGTGCAGCTCTATCTCGCCTCGGCACGCCGGAAGCTGACCGTCGCCACGACGAGCGAAGCGGTCGCCAAGGCCACGGCACTCGAATTGATATAGGCTTGGTGATCGTGATTCAGCGCCTGCCCCTCGTGCGCGTCGCCAGAACATTGCGGATCGAGAAGCTGGAATGAATTCTGAGGACGCCGGGCAAGGTCGAAAGGATCTCTTTGTGGATCCGCTCGAACTCGCCCGCATTGGCGACCTCCACGCGCAGCAGGTAGTCCGAACCGCCCGTCATCAGAAAACATTCCCGGATCTCGGGATGCCGGCGGACCGCCGCCTCGAGGCGATCGAGATAGTCCTCCGTCTGCCGCTCTAGGGTGATGTTGATGATCACGGCGATCATCTCATCCGCATTGCCGGTGTCTACCAGCACCGTATAGCCGCGGATCACGCCTGACTTTTCCATGATTTTGATGCGCCTGAGACAAGCCGATGGAGAGAGACCGATCTCCGCGGCGAGCTTGGCATTGCTCATGCGAGCATCGAGGCGCAGCAGTCTCAGGATATTGCGATCGATCGCGTCGAGAGCGGGCATGAGAGATCGTTCCAAATTTTCGTTGATTATGCGGGAAATAAGCAAAGAACACCATAATCGACTACTGAATGATAGGCAATTTCGCTCATTATTTCATAAACTCCTTGAAATCAAAAAGGGGTGGACATGGATAGCGATATTTTGGTTTCCCGCACACGCACCGCTACGACCGCGCAGGGAGCCACGGGCTATCTGACGATTGATCTTGCCGCCCTCGGCCGCAATTATCGCAAGCTCGTCTCGATACTGGCACCGGTCCGCGCGGGGGCCGTCGTCAAGGCCGATGCCTATGGTCTCGGCGCCGAGCGGGTGGCGAGAACGCTTTACAGTGAAGGTTGCAGGCATTTCTTCGTCGCCCAGTTCGTCGAGGCCTTGAGGCTCCGGCCGGCCCTTGCGCACGACGCCCAGATTTTCGTGCTGAACGGCTTGCAGCCGGGCAATGAACTCGCCTGCGCCGAGATGGGCATCGTTCCGGTTCTCAATTCGCTGGCGCAGTGGCGGCAATGGTCGGCGGTCGCGCGCATTCTGAAGCGCTGCCTGCCTGCCGTCCTGCAATTCGACACCGGCATGTCGCGGCTCGGCTTTCCCCGGGAGGAGCGAGCGGAGCTGGCGGCAGCCCTTCGGGGCGGCAGCAATGTCGAAATCCTGTTCATCATGAGCCATCTGGCTTCGGCCGACGACATGGGCAGCGAGCAGAACGGCGAACAGTTTGCCGAGATGTCCCGCATCGCCGACGAATTTCCCGGCTTCGACATTTCCTTCGCCAATTCCGGCGGCGTTTTCCTGGGCGACGCCTATCACGGCGTGCTCGCCCGCCCGGGCATCGCGCTTTATGGCGGCGCTCCGAACGCCGGCGAGAAGAACCCGATGGAGCCGGTCGTCAGCCTCAATGTCGCCGTCGTGCAGACGCGCACCGTGCCGGCGGGTGCGAAGATCGGCTATGGCGGCGCGCATGTGACGCAACGGGAAACGCGTCTCGCCACAATTGCCGCCGGCTACGCCGATGGCCTGCCGCGGTGCCTCAGCGACCGCGGCGCCGTCTATTTCAAGGGCATCCGCCTACCGATCGTCGGCCGCGTGTCGATGGACAGCACGACCGTCGACATCACAGCACTGCCCGAGGGCGCGCTGACCTTCGGCAGCCTTGTCGAAGTGCTTGGCCGCCATCAGACGCTCGAGGACATTGCCCGCGACGCCGGCACCATTTCTTACGAAATCCTAACCGGCCTGGGCGATCGTTACGACAGGCAATGTCGCTAAGAGCCGGCGGCTCCATCATTGGGAACATCATGAAAGTCAGCGTTCTAGGAGCCGGCATCGTCGGCGTCACATCTGCTTATCAGCTGGCCAAGGCCGGCCATGAGGTCACGGTCGTCGACCGGCAGCCGGGTCCGGCGCTGGAGACGAGCTTTGCCAATGCCGGCGAAGTCTCCTTCGGCTATTGCTCGCCATGGGCAGCGCCCGGCATTCCCATGAAGGCCATGAAGTGGCTGTTCATGAAGCACGCGCCGCTCATCCTGCGCCCGAAACTCGACATGGCCATGCTCTCCTGGATGACGAGGATGCTGTCGAACTGCACCTCCGAGCGTTACGCGATCAACAAGAGCCGCATGCTGCGCCTTGCCGATTACAGCCGCATCGCGCTGGCCGAACTTCGCGCCGAGACCGGCATCGCCTATGACGAACGCATGCAGGGAACCCTGCAGCTGTTCCGCACGCAGCAGCAGATCGAGGCCTCGGCTAAGGATGTCAAGGCGCTGGCTGCCGACGGTATTCCCTATGAGGTGCTGGACCGGGACGGCTGCATCCGCTTCGAACCGGCATTGAGGCATGTGCGCGACAAGATTGTCGGCGGTCTGCTGACGCCGAAGGACGAAACCGGTGATTGCTTCAAGTTCACCAATGCGCTGGCGGCCAAAGCCGAGGCGCTCGGCGTCCGTTTTGCTTACGGGACGACGATCAAGGCGCTGGATGTCGAGGCCGGCCGCGTGCGTGGGGTCATCACTGATCGTGAGCGGATGAGTGCGGAGGCGGTGGTGGTCGCGCTCGGCAGCTATTCGCCGTTGCTGCTCAAGCCGCTCGGCATCAGGCTGCCGGTCTATCCCGTCAAGGGCTATTCGCTCACCATCCCGATCACCGATGCGTCACGCGCGCCGGAATCGACCGTGATGGACGAGACCTACAAGATCGCGATCACCCGGCTCGGCGACCGCATTCGTGTCGGCGGCATGGCTGAAATATCGGGCTATACCAACGATCTCGGCCTGGCCCGCCGCAACACGCTGGAATACTCGGTCACCGATCTCTTCCCCGGCGGCGACATTTCCAAGGCCTCCTTCTGGTCCGGCCTGCGCCCGATGACGCCCGATGGCACGCCGGTCATCGGCCCGACAAAGGTCGCCGGTCTCTTCCTCAATACCGGTCACGGCACGCTCGGCTGGACGATGAGCACCGGTTCGGCGCGGCTTATCGGCGATCTCGTCGGCGGCGGCCAGCCGGAAATCGATGTGAGGGATCTCGCCATCAGCCGCTACGGCTGAACCCGCGCCGGAGCAACACTAAAGGAGGGATGAACATGATTGCGCAAATCCAATACCACTTGTGTACATCGTCTTCCGAGGTCACGAATGTCCGTTAATTCTCATATACATAACGATGGCAGCCTCGCCCGACAGCTGGCGGTGCAGAGCATGTTGTTTCGGGAAACGGCGCACAGCGGAACGGACCCGGATGAACTCTCGGAAATATTGTCGACGCCAACCTCCCCGATCAAGGTTGCGGCGGAAGGCAATATGCCGATTGCATACCACTGCAATTTCGTCTCCGTGGGAGAAGAGGTAACGGTAGCCGACTGTACCTACGAAGGCACAATCTTGATCAGGCGGGAGGCGCCCAGCGACAGGATGATCGTTTTTCTGCCGATGGCAGGGAACGCATCCTTCGAAGGCATGCGGGAGCAAATATATTCCGTTCCTGCTCGCGGTACGATCCTTGAAGCAGGTCGTGCGGCGGGTGCTCGCCTGTTTGGGCCGCGCCGTCATTTCGGCCTGTTCGTCGATCAGGCGAAGATCATTAGCCACCTCACGCATATGTTCGAGAGAACGATCAGCGGCGACGTCGATTTTCATCCTCACATCGATCTGACGACCGGTCCCGGGCTTGTATTCCAGCAACTTGTCTCGAGCCTCCATCGCGGCCTCAGCGGGAACGGACCCCTGCAGCGGTCGCCGCTGGCCGCCAGCTTGCTCTGCGACGCGGCGATCTATCTGCTTCTGGAGACCTGCCCCAATCGCTATTCGAACGAGCTTGCGCTCCCTGCTCCGGCGCCGGCTCCACGCCATGTGAAATGGGCCATCGACTTCATGCAGGAACACATCGCCGAGCCGATTTCGCTCAGCGATATCGCGATGGCAGCCAAGGTCAGCGTTCGGACTTTGCAACAGGGTTTCCGGCAGTTCAGGGATACGACCCCGATGTCCTACCTGCATGACCTTCGGATGGCCGCAGCCCATCGCGATTTGCTCGAGTCTGACGCCAAGCAAGCCATCGCCGACGTCGCGCTGCGATGGGGGTTTACGCATCTGGGGCGATTTGCTGCCGAATACAGGAAGCGTTTCGGCCAATTGCCGTCACAGACCTTGAAGCGCTGAGCTCTACCTCGGCGTGCCGGATGGTTCTATCGACGATGGACCAGACGTCCGATCGCCGACGGGAGCGACATGCGGGATACGGATCTATGCCGCGCGCTTCAGGGCATCACCGAGTGTCGAAACGATCGTGTCGATCTGGGTTTTCTCGATAATGAGCGGCGGCGAGAGGGCGATAATGTCGCCGGTCACCCGGATCAGCAGGCCCTTGTTGAAGCAGTCAACGAAGATTTCATAGGCTCGGCTTCCCGGCGCCCCGTCACGAGGAGCCAGTTCGACCGCGCCGACCAGTCCGAGATTGCGGATGTCGACCACATGAGGCAGGCCTTTCAGCGAATGGAGACCCTCCTGCCAGTGTTCGGTCAGCCCGGACGCGCGGGTGAGCAGGCCTTCCTCCTCGTAGATCTCCAGCGTAGCGAGCCCGGCTGCGCAGGCGACCGGATGGCCGGAATAGGTATATCCATGGAAGAGTTCGATCGTATTTTCGGGTCCGACCATCAGGCCGTCATAGACCTTGCGGCTGGCAAAGACCGCGCCCATCGGGATTGCGCCGTTGGTGAGGCCCTTTGCCGTGGTGACTAGGTCGGGCACGACGCCGAAATAGTCGGTCGCGAAAGGAGTGCCGAGACGGCCGAAGCCGGTGATGACCTCGTCGAAGATCAGCAGGATTCCGTGCTTGTCGGCGGTTGCGCGCAGTTTCTCCAGATAGCCCTTCGCAGGCAGGACTACGCCTGCCGATCCCGACATCGGTTCGACGATGACGGCTGCGATGGTTTCGGCGCCGTGCAGTTGCACCAGGCGCTCGAGATCGTCCGCCAGTTCCATGCCGTGAGCGGGAAGACCCTTTGAGAACGCATTGCGCTCGATGTCGAGCGTGTGGCGCATATGGTCGGCCGGTATTTGCGGGAAGACCCGCCGGTTGTTGACGAGACCGCCGACGGAAATGCCGCCGAACCCGACACCATGATATCCCTTCTCGCGCCCGATGATCCGCGTGCGGGTGCCCTGGCCGATCGCCCGCTGATAGGCGATGGCGATCTTGAGCGCCGTATCGACCGATTCCGAGCCCGAGCCGGTGAAGAAGATCCTGTCGAGCTTGGCTTCTGGGCCGCCCGGCGCATTTGCAGCCAATTTCGAGGCGAAGTCGAAGGCGATGGGATGCCCCATTTGAAAGGTCGGTGCATAGTCCAGCGTTGCAAGCTGCCGCTCGACGGCTTGGGCGATCTTCTTGCGGCCGTGGCCGGCATTGCAGCACCAGAGGCCGGCCGTGCCGTCAAGCACCTGATTTCCATCGACGTCGGTGTAATACATTCCCTGTGCTGCGGCCAGAAGCCGCGGCGTGGCTTTGAATTGCCGGTTCGCTGTGAACGGCATCCAGAAATTTTCGAGTACGGGCGCGTTCGTTTTGCTGAGCTGGTCCATCCTGGCCTCCTTTGGGGTGGCGCCGAGAATGGCAATTTCTTCCATTCAAACAAGTCCTTTTCTTTGTTGGTACAAGTCATTGAAATTCCACAAACTGATAGGTATAGTTTTAGATATTATGGACAACACAAACGAACTGCATCATGTCAGTCGATATAGGCAGCCGTCTTCGCTATCTCCGCATCGCCCATAAGCTTTCCCAGCGTGAGCTCGCCAAGCGCACCGGAGTGCCCAATTCGACGATCTCGCTGATCGAATCGAACGCCTCCAACCCGTCGGTCGGGGCCTTGAAGCGAATCCTGGACGGCATCCCCATCGGCCTGGCGGAATTCTTTGCCTTCGAGCCCGAGCGTCCCAGGAAGGCCTTCTATGCGGCCGAGGAGCTGGTGGAGATCGGCAAGGGCGCCATCTCCTACAGGCAAGTTGGGGAAAACCTGTTCGGGCGCAGCCTGCAAATCCTCAAGGAGTGTTACCAGCCGGGCGCCGACACCGGAAAGGTTCCCCTTGTTCACGAGGGGGAGGAGGGCGGGATCGTGCTCTCGGGAAGACTCGAGGTGACGGTCGATGACGAGCGGCGTATCCTTGGAGCGGGCGACGCCTACTATTTCGAAAGCAGACGCCCGCACCGCTTCCGCTGCGTCGGACCGGTGCCCTGCGAGGTCATCAGCGCCTGCACGCCGCCGACTTTCTAGCGCAGATGCATGACGTTGTCCTAAGCTGCAGCACACGTTTGGGCGACATGCATCAGTTGTGGAGAAAATCCAGAAGCACCGCGTTGAACGCCTGCGAGGCTTCGATATTGACGATATGGCGGCCACGCAACGACAGGTGCCGGCCCTGTTGCGCACCGGCGGCAATATATTCCAGATCGGATGGCGGGCATACCGGATCGTCATCGCCGGAGATGGCAAGAAGCGGGTTGGCGATCTGCTTGATTTCCTCACGAAAGTCGGCGCTGGCCAGCGCCGTGCAACACCCGCTGTAACCCTCGACCGACGTCGCGGCAAAGCTTTCGAGCACTGTGGCGACGATGCCGGCTTCGGTGGTACTGAATGCCGGGGTGAACCAGCGTTCGGCAGTGGCGGCGGTGAGAGCCGTAAGCCCGTTCATCCGCACTTCATCGCTACGCATGGCCCAGCCTTCAGCGGTGCCGATCTTCGCCGCCGCAGCACAGATGATGAGCTTGTTCACGCGATGCCGGGCATTGATGCCCAGCCATTGCCCCGTCAGGCCGCCGATCGACAGACCGCAGAAATGCGCCCGCTCTATGCCCAAGGCGTCGAGCAAGGCGAGCACATCGCCGCCAAGATCGGCCAGCGAATATGGTGACGGCGGGGCCGACGACCGGCCGTGACCGCGGCGATCGTATCGCAGCACGCGAAAGTGTCGTGACAACACGACCGCCTGCGCATCCCACATGCGAAGGTCGGTTCCGAGTGAGTTGCAGAATAACAGCCAAGGCGCAGCCCGATCGTCCCCGTCGATGCGGTAATGAAGGCGATGGCTCAGAAGATTGAGATATTCCATGAATTCAGTCACCCGCATTGGCGAAAGCCGCGCTCATCGCGGCTTTCTGTGTTGACCTTGTCGCACGGATGAAGACGGTGCGATGGTGAAACCCAAAGGCGAGGCCAGCGGTCCGGTAACGCGAGGCAGCATCTGCCCGCAGATTTAGTAACCGCTGCACGTCGCCTTATGCCGCCGCCAAGCTTACGGCGCTCACGCGACGCGCGTTGCTGACCGCGAACACGAGCATCGCAGCTGCCGAGATGACGGCCGGAATGGCGAAGATCAGGAAGTTCTGCTGGAGCGGAAATTCCTTCGCCAACAGGAAACCGCCAAGGGTCGGGCCGACGATCGCACCGATGCGTCCGACGCCGGAGGCCCAGCCCAGTCCTGTGGAGCGCACGGAGAGGTTATAGAGTTGCGCCACGCTGGCATACAGCAGGATTTGTGTGCCGATCGTGGTGGCCCCGGCGATGAACACCATCATGAACAGCATTCCGGCAGGCAGATTGAAGCCGATCAGTGCGATTGAGACCGCAGCAGCGGCAAAAAAGCCGACCACGACCTTCGGGAGCCCGAACCGGTCGCCAAGCCAGCCACCGGCGATCGCCCCGGCCATGCCGCCGAAATTGAGGGAGAAGAGACTGAGCAGGCTCGCCCTCTCGGCATAACCGGCTTCCTGCAGCACCTTCGGCAGCCATGAGGACAGGAGGTAGACGAGCAGCAGGCAGCAGAAGAATGCCACCCACAGCATTGCCGTGCGAAGGGCGCGCTGATGCCGGAACAGTTCTGCAATCGAGGCGGCGGCTCCCGTTGTTTCGGTAAAGCTCAGCCTGTCGTTGGCAGACAGATGCACGGACGGCGCGATTTTCGCGTAAATCCGCTTCGCCTGCTCCTGCCGGTCCTGCCGGATCAGGAAACCGAGCGACTCCGGCAGTTTCCATAGGATGACCGGCAGCATGAGCAGCGGGACAGCGGCGATGTAGAACATCGGCTGCCAGCCGAAGTGCGGGATCAGGCCGATGCCGAGTGCCGCAGCGACCATGCCGCCGACGGAGTAACCGGAGAACATCAGCGCGACCATGGTTCCGCGCAGGCGCCTGGGAGCATACTCGTTCATCAGCGCCACGGCGTTCGGCATCAAACCGCCGCAGCCAAGCCCTGCAATGAAACGAAAGATTTTGAACTCTGTTGGCGTGCTGGCAAAGCCGGTTGAAAGTGTGGCGATGGTGAACAGCATGAAGCTGATCGCAATGCCCTTCTTGCGGCCGATCTTGTCCGCCAACGGGCCGAAAATGAGCGCGCCAAACATCATCCCGAACAGCGCCCAGGCCTGCAACGCTCCCGCCTCCGGCTTGCTGAGCTGCCATTCTGCCATCAGGGTCGGCAACACGGTTCCGGCGATGAAAACGTCGTAGCCGTCAACGATCAGCAGCAGGGCGCAGAGCCCGACCACCGTCCATTGAAAGCGTCCAACCGGATTGTGGTCTATCGCTTCATTCACATCAATAGCGCGCATGTTCGCTCCTCCACGAGTCGTTATGCAGGTCAGTCCATAGATTTCAGCCGAGGTCTCCGCCGGCGACCGGCAGCACGCTGCCGGTGATGTATGACGCCTCGTCCGAGGCGAGAAACAGGATCGGCGCAGTCTGCTCGTCAATCGTGCCGTAACGCTTCATGAAGCTCGAATGCTTCACCTGCTGCACAACTTCGGCCATCCAGCCGTGCTCCGCCGCCGTATCCCCGGCTGCGTTGCGCGGGATGCGGCGCAGCGGCGCGTCCGTGCCGCCGGGCGCGGTGGCCACGACGCGGATGTTGCGCTCGGCCAGTTCCATGGCGAGCGACTGGGTGATGGCATTGACGCCGCCTTTTGCCGCCGAATAGGGCACACGATGGATGCCCCGAGTGGCATTCGAAGACACATTGACGATCGTTCCGCCGCCGCGTTCGAAAAGATACGGAAGAACAGAATGGCAGCAGTAAAGGGTCGGCATCAGGGAACGACGGATTTCGGCGTCAATCTGCTCCGGCTCGAATTCCGAATAGGGGCGCATACGGATGGCGCCGCCGACATTGTTGATCAGGATGTCGATGCCCCCGAATTTTTCCTTGGCAAAGCGCATCGCTGCCGCGGCGCCTTCACAGGTTTCAAGATCGGCATTGAAGGCAGCCACATCCGCGCCCGCCACTTCGGCCGCGACGTCGGCGACGAAGGCAGCGCGGTCGACGAAGAGCACCTTGCCGCCCTCGTTAGCGGCTCGTTGCGCCACGGCGCGGCCGATGCCTTGCGCGGCGCCCGTGACGATAAGCACCTTGCCCGCAAATCGGTTCGCAAAGCGTGCCGTGCTCATGCGGCCTCCTTGGCAACGGCATTCGGCGTAAACTTCTCATAGTAGAAGCTGTTGGGCTTCACCCCGTTGTCGTCGAAATGCTTGCGCACGGCATCGACCATCGGCGGCGGGCCGCAGAGATAGACATCGACCTCGCCGCCATTGAGCGCCTCGGCCGGCATATGCTGGGTTACCCAGCCCTTGCGCGGATGGTTCGACGCCTGATCGGCGACCACCGTGCTGTAGGCGAAGTTAGGCAGCCGGCCGGTATAGGCCTCGATCTCGTCCACGAGGACCAGGTCCAGATCGCGGGTAACGCCGTAGATCAGGTGAATCTGCTGCTGTGAATATTCGCGTGCCAGCACCTCCAGCATGGAGAGGAACGGCGCAAGCCCCGTACCGCCAGCCAGGAACAAGAGTGGCCGTTCGACCTTCCGCATGTAGAAGCTGCCAAGCGGACCGGTCAGGTCGAGTTTTTCTCCGCCTTGGGCACGCTCCAGCCAGCTGCTCATCACGCCGCCCGGGATCTTCTTGATCAGAAAACCGATGCGCCGTTCGCCGGGCGCTGTGCTGAAGGAATAGGAGCGATGCTGGCCGCTGCCCGGCACGGCGATGTTGACGTATTGGCCGGGCAGAAAGGCGGGCGCATCGGCATCCACCTCCAGTTTCAGCACGATCGCCGCATCGTTGTGCTGCGCCACCATGGCAACCGTGGCCGCGAAGGTCTGCTGCCCGGTCTTGCAGGCGACCGAGGTCGTCGATACGGCGATGACGCAATCGGAGGTCGGCTTCATCTGGCAGGTAAGGATGAGACCGCTTTCCGCCTCGTCGACAGTCAACGCATCGTCGATATAGTCGTTGCCGAGTTCATAGGAACCGCTTTCGGCGCGGCACTTGCAGGTGCCACAGACGCCGTTGGAACAGTCCATCGGCAGGTTGATCTTGCTGCGGTAGGCAGCGTCGAGAACCTTCTCGCCGTCCTTGCAGTTGATAAAACGGGTAACGCCGTCCTCGAAGTTCAATGCGATGTTGTAACTGGCCATGGAATCCTCCTCGAGTTTCCTGCCGCCCGGCGACGCACGTCAGATGTGATAGACGTCGATGACCTGGCGGATGTAATCGTTCTTCAGCACGATCTTCTTGGCTGAAATCAACAGCTGGTCGCCACTGCTGCGCAGCGTGACGAACATTGTCCCGAAGAAGTGGTCGGTGACTTTGTAGCGGTGATTGAGCGTATTGAAGTTGTAGCGGACGTCCACCTCCTCGCCGCGCACTTCCAGCAGCTCGACATTGGTGACGTTGTGGCTGGTGCGCGGCTCGGGCGTCGATGCGCCGGACCGCTCCGTCTTGATCCGGAAGACCCGGTCTTCCAGGCCGTCGCGGTTGGGATAGTAGATCAGCGAAATCTGCGAGTGCGGATCTTCGGTGATCTGGTCGTCGTCGTCCCAGGCGGGCATCCAGTAGGTCACGTCCTTCGCATAGCAGGTGAGCCATTCGTCCCAATCACGGTCGTCCAGCAGGCGCGCCTCCCTGTAGAGGAAGGCGCAGATGGTGTCGTAGGAGACGCTCATGCCGCCACCTCCTTGCGCTCAATGGAGAGCGCTTCGCGCATCACCCTTGCCCAGTATTCGTGCTGGCGGACGAACAGCCCCTCGTCCTCGCTACGCTCGCCGGAAAGCAGCGGCTTCATGCCCATCTGCTTTGCATTGTCGTCCGGACCTTCGATCCAGAGCGGCGCACCGCGCGACATGTCGTTCCAGAGTGCAGCGATACCGGCATATCCAGCCTGGCAGGCCCGGAATTCCTCGAGGTCGTCGGCCGTGCCCATGCCAGAGACGTTGAAGAAATCCTCGTACTGGCGGATGCGGAGCGCGCGGTTCTCGGCGCTTTCGCCCTTCGGCGCGAAGCAGAAGATGCTGATTTCGGTCTTGTCGACGCTGATCGGCCGGGTGACGCGGATCTGGGTGCTGAACTGGTCCATTAGGAAGACGTTCGGATAGAGGCAGAGGTTGCGGGTCTGGTTGACGATGAAGTTCGCCCTGTCCTCGCCTACGCGCGCCGTGATTTCCTCGCGCTCGCTGTAAACCGGGCGTACCTCCGGGTTCATCGTCCGGGTCCAGAGCAGGATATGGCCGTTTTCGAAGCCATAGACGCCGGCGGTCGATTTGCTCCAGCTGTTGGCATCCACCGCCTTGGTGCCCTCTTCGGCGCGACGACCCATAGTCGCCGCATAGTTCCAGTGCACGGAGCTGACGTGGTAGCCGTCGCAACCGTTCTCCATCTGGAGCTTCCAGTTGCCGTCATAGATGTAGGAGGAATTACCGCGCAGCACTTCCAGCCCGCCCGATGCCTGGTCGACGATCTGGTCGATGATCACCCTGGTTTCGCCGAGATAGTCCTCGAGCGAGACAGCATCGGCGTTCAGGCTGCCGAACAGGAAGCCGCGATAGCTCTCGAAACGAGCAACGCGCTTCAGGTCGTGCGAGCCATTGTTGTTGAACTGCGGCGGATACTGGGTGGTCTTCTCGTCCTTCACCTTGAGCAACTTGCCGGTGTTGGAGAAGGTCCAGCCGTGGAAGGGGCATGTGAAGCTGCCCTTGTTGCCGTGCTTGCGACGACACAGCATCGCACCGCGATGCGCGCACGCATTGATCACGGCATTGAGTTCGCCAGTCTTGTCGCGCGTGATGACCACCGGCTGACGGCCGATATAGGTGGTGTAATAATCATTGGTTTCGGGGATCTGGCTCTCATGGGCCAGATAGACCCAGTTGCTCTCGAAGATATGTTTCATCTCCAGTTCGAACAACTCGGCGTTGGTGAAGATGTCGCGCCGGCAACGAAACACGCCGGCCTCCTTGTCGTCCTGCACCGCCGTTGCAAGCAACTGGTCGAGGTCATGGGTCTTTTCGACAATCGCAGACATGGTTCTTCTCCCGCTCCCGGCGCACCTCTCCCGTGCTGCCGTTGCAACAATATCGATTTCACGGTGTGGGGCGGCGGCATCTTCAGCCGCCGCGTGCAGCCTTACGCTGCGGCGCGCTGGCGCTGCTCGTTGACCTGGTTGTCCACCCCGTTCACGAGCGCGGTGAGATGAATGTCGAATTCGATCTCGGCGAACGGACCGGTGAGATTGTTGGCCTTTATACTGACCTCGTCGGTGCGTTCGACGATGGGCGGAACGAGACCTTCCCGGGTAGCGTAGGCGAAGTCGTCGTTGACCAGCGGGTCGCCGTCGATGTTGATCTGGGTGGTCAGCTTGCGGTGGCCATCGGCACTGATGAAGAGGTGGATATGCGCCGGACGCTGACCATGGCGGCCGAGCGCGGACAATAGTTGTTCCGTCGGACTGCCGGGGGGAACACCGTAACCGTGCGGCACAATGCTCTGGAACTTATAGCAGCCCTTGGCATCGGCGACGATCGTGCGACGCATATTGAACGGCGCCTGCTGTCCGGTCGGGTCGAAGTGCGAGTAGAACCCGCGGGTGTCGCAGTGCCAGACTTCGACGGTCGCACCCGGCAGCGGCTTGCCGCCGGCATCATATACGGTTCCGTGCATGATGAGCGTATGGCCGTTGGTGTCCCTGCCATCGTCAAGACGGGCAAAGCCCTCAGAGACCGGGGCACCGGCCACATAGAGCGGGCCCTCGATGGTGCGCGGGGTCGGATTGTTGATGCCGAGTGCCGCATCGATGGCATCGAGGCGCTCGTCGAGGAAATGGTCGAGGCCGAGGCCGGGCGAGATCAGGCCGGCCTGCCCCGCCGCACCGAGTTCGTTGATCCAGGCAATGCCGGTCCAGTATTCGTCAGGGGTGATGTTCAGGTCGTCGATTGCTTTGAACAGGTCGGACATCACCCGATGAACGATCTGCTTCATGCGCGGATTGCCGCCGGCGTTGTTCAAGCCGCTTAGAACCTTCAGGAAGTCCTGCACCTCGGGCTTGTCGAAAATCTTTATGTCCATTGCCATTCTCCTCCTTCTTGGATGTTGCGAAGCCGATTGCGATGCTAGCCATCCGGCAGAGCGCCGCTCCCGGTGCCTTGCTCAGCTGTCGTCGTCGCCGATCGACGACGGATGCCGCACCAGCGGCGTAACAGTGATGGTCATGAACTTGAACAGCGGCAGACCCGACAGGATCTGGTGCAGTTCGTCATTGTCCCTTACGTCGAAGATGCTGTAGTTCGCGTACTCGCCGACGATCCTCCAGATGTGGCGCCATTTGCCGCTGCGCTGCAGTTCCTGCGAATAGGCCCGCTCCTTCGCGATGATGTCCGCCGTCTCCTCCGGGGCGAGATCTCGCGGGATGCTGACACCCATTCGAACCTGAAACAGCATGGTCTGGCTCCTCTATTTCGCAATGCTGACGGTCTTGCGCAGTCCATCGCGCTGGAAGAACCTGACGCGGTCCTCATCCAGCGTGATGCCCAAGCCGGGCCCATCGGGAATGGCCAGTTCGAAGTCGCTGTAATCCAGCGGCGTTACGAGGATCTCCTCGGTCAACAGGAGAGGGCCAAACAGTTCCGTGCCCCATTGCAGGTTGGCGAAGGTGGAAAAGACATGCGCCGAAGCGACCGTGCCGAAGGCGCCTTCGAGCATGGTGCCGCCATAAAGCTCGATCCCGGCGGCATCGGCGATCGCCGCCACGCGCAGCGCATTGAAAAGGCCGCCGCTCTGCTCGACCTTGATCGCGAACACGTCGGCACCGTGGACCTTGGCGATCTCGAAGGCCGATTCCGGGCCGTGCAGGGATTCGTCCGCCATCAGTGCCACGGGGAAACGGCGCATCAAGCGCGCCAGCCCCGCAGCCGAGGCGACCGGCTGCTCGATCAGTTCGCAGCCGGCATCGGCCAGCGCCGCCATGCCATAGATGGCCTCGGTCTCGCTCCAGGCCATGTTGACGTCGACGCGCACCGCACCGCGGTCGCCCAGCGCGTGCTTGATCGCGGAGACATGGGCAACATCCTCGCGGATCGACCTGGCGCCGACCTTCAGCTTGAAGACCTTGTGCCTGCGGATGGAGAGCATGTGTTCGGCTTCAACGATATCCTTTGCCGTGTCGCCCGAAGCGAGCGTCCATGCGACCGGAAGGCGATCGCGGCGGCGCCCGCCGAGCAATTCGCTGACCGGAAGCCCAAGCCGCTTGCCATGTGCGTCGAGCAGCGCGGTTTCGACTGCGCTTTTGGCGAAACGGTTCTCCTTGACCATCTTGCCGAGCCTCGCCATCAGCGCCTGCACGCGGGTAGCATCCTGGCCGACCATCACCGGCGCAAAATAGGCATCGATGGCCAGCTTCATGCTCTCCGGGCTTTCTCCGCCGTAGGCCAGCCCGCCGATCGTGGTTCCCTCGCCGATGCCGACGATGCCGTCGCTGCAATGTATTTTGACCAGCATCAGTGTCTGGCCATTCATGGTCGTCATCGACAGCTTGTGCGGCCGGATGGTCGGCAGATCGATGAGCAGCGTCTCCAGACGTTCTACCAGGGGTAACGCTGCTGCGGTCGAGACAATGGATATTGAGGTCGTGTTCATGGTTGGACTTTGCGCCGGCCACGGAGACTCGTCCAACATCATTTGCGTCTGCTATGATACCTATATGGTATCATAACGGAAAAAATGCTAAGTTATCTATACTTGCCGCATCGCAACATATCGTGGGGGCAGTGGAATTAGTCATGAAGGAATGGGCCGGGGATGGATCTTCGCCAATTGCGCTATTTCGTGGCCGTCGCGCGGGAGCGAAATTTCACGCGCGCCGCGCAGACGCTGCACATCGCTCAACCGCCGCTGAGCCGACAGATCCAGTTGCTGGAGGATGAACTGGGCGTCCCGCTCATCATCCGCAAGACCCGGCCCGTCCGGCTGACGGAGGCGGGACGGCTGTTCTACGAACAATCCCTGCAGGTGCTCGGTCGGGTCGAGCAGATGCAGGCGGCAACGCGTCGGGTCGGTCTGAACCAAAACAGCGTGCTTTCCATCGGCTTTGTGGCGTCGACCTTGTACGGCGGACTGCCTTCACTGGTGCGAAAGCTGCGGCAGCACGCGCCGGAGATGGACATCCAGTTGCTGGAGATGGTCTCCGTCCAGCAGATCCCGGCGCTCAAGGAAGGCCGCATCGATATTGGTTTCGGTCGCCTGCGGCACAGCGACCCGAATGTGATCGGAACGGTTCTGCGCGAAGAACGTTTGGTCGTGGCAATTCCGAAAGGCACGTCGCTCGCCCAAGATGCTTCGCCCCTCGGGGTCGCGGCCTTGGCCGGTCAAAAGGTCATCGTCTACCCGAAAGAGCCGCGACCCGGCTATGCCGACCATGTGTTGAATCTCTTGCATAGCCACGACGCGCGGCCGGCCGAAGTGCAGGAAGTGCGGGAAATCCAGACCGCATTGGGCTTGGTCGCTGCCGAAGCCGGCCTGTGCGTCATTCCTGCCTCCGCGCGTCAGATACGCTCGGACGTGCACTATCGGCTGCTCGACGGAAAGGGCGCCACCTCACCGGTGATCCTCAATCACCGCGTCGGCGACAACTCGAGCTATATCGACCTCGTCAAGCAACTGATTGAGGAAATGTATGCGGAAGATCCGCCGTGGCTGGACCTGGAACACAATCTTCTTCACCGTTCACTTCTGAGCCGCTAGACTGGCCAGATGTGCCTCAGCTCCTGCGGCCCTCGATGCGGGCAAGCACGCCGTCGAGTGCAGCGGTCAGCGCGGCAACGCCGCCCTTCTTCTCGAAGTCGGAGAAAACCTGCTCGTTCAGTCCGCCCTTGGTCGCGAATTCGCGGCTCAGCGCGCTGAACGGTTCGTTGCCGGGACTGTTCGCTTTCTGCGCGAGGCTTGCAAAGAGCGGGGCAATATAGGCCTGTCCCTTCGCCCTTTCGAGGCCGCTTCTTTCCAGCCAGACGGCAACCTGCTCCATGATGCCGAAATAGGTCGACATCATTGCGCTTGCTGCCGCGAGAAGATCATATTCCTTCCTCGACTGGCATTGGACAGCCGTTCCGAGCGTGTCGAACAGCGCTGCGACAGTGGTATCAGGCGGATAGACGGCGGTGACGCCTTGCCGGCCTGCGACGAAGGGCAGGGGGATCGCCTGCACCAGATGCACGTCGGCGGCGATCCATTCGGAGAGGGCCTGGCGCTCCGTTGCCGCAACGAGGCTGACGACCATTTGGCCATCCCTGAACGATAGCGCACGCACGACCTCCTCGGCGACCTGCGGCCGTATCGCCAGGAACACCATGTCGCTGCGCTCGACGACGTCCTGGTTGTCCTTGGCAATTCTGACGGCGGCGAATTCGCCGGCCAGCGTCGCGGCGATGTGAGCGCTTCGTGGAGACACATGAATCTCGGAGGCATAGGCCGGCTCAGTGAGAAGCCCGCGAACCATCGCTTCGGTAATCGCGCCGGTGCCGACGAAGCCGATAGTGCAGATTTTCATTTGATTTACTCCGCAGCCCAAAGCGCGGCGTCCCTGCGCTAAACCATATGGCCAACAACACGACAGAGGCGGCAGTTGTGCCTTCACCCACAACTATGCACCCGACAAGCGCCGGGTCAATGCCGGCTGCCTCAAAGCCGGGATTATGCGATCGGCGGCCGCACGATCGCCGATCTCGACGCATGAGCGGAGCCGGGTTGGAGAGGTCGGTCGAACAGGGTGGCGATATGCCGGACTGTTAGAGACGATCGATCCGTAGAGGACTATAATGATAGTCGCAGCTGCGCCGGCTCAAGCCGATTGCGACAGACCCTTGAGCTTAGTTGTAAGTAATCTTGTCGCCGACCCTCGGGCGATTGAAGTAATGGCGATCGAAGCTGTAGCCATTCTGCCCGGTGAAGTTTGAAAAGAACGCCGAGACCGGCGTCGTCAACGTGTACTGTACTCTGGTCAGCACCACCTGCACGCCGTCATCCTGGATCTCCGAAGGGACCTCGATTGTGCTCGCCGAGCCGGAGGTAAGAGCGGAGGTGTTGAGCGCTGCAGACCAGTTGACCGTCGCGCTGCCGCTCTTGGCGATATCGTCCACCGCCAGCGTAATCGTGAGCCCTGTCGTATCATAGGGCTGTAGGATGAAGCTGGCGCCGGAGAGAAGCTTGGCGACGTCGGACTTTGTCCAGGAGCCCTGCTGTGAAATCATGTCGCCTGTGGAAGAGGCGATCTCATCTATCTTTCGGCTGACTGTGAGTGCATGGCCGAGATCGACGGTGCCGAACAGAAGCATCACCAGGATCGGCAACACCAGCGCGAATTCCACACCCGAAGCCGCCGACCGGTCGCGAATGAAATGCCGGGCGCGGGATCGGGCGAAGCGGAAGAAGGAGAGGCTCCGTTTGATGATCATGTCAGAAAGGCTCGCTGCGGAACAGAACGGAAGATCCGAGCAGGTAGCGGCCGTCCGAAAGCTTGGCGCTCGACAGGCTGAAGAAATTGACGACGGCTGTCCATGGCAGGAACGTCTGAACCAGGATGTAGTCGCTGCCTTTGCCGATATCATAGGTCTCGGTCACAGTGAGATTGCCGCTGTCGTCGATGGGGTCGGTGCTGGCGGCGGACGAGAGGTCGGAAAGCACGATCACCTTGACCAGCAGCCCGCTGGAGCAGCTGAACGAGAGAAGCATGTCGTTGCAGATTCTGGCCTTGAAATCGGCCAGCGTGATGTTGGAGGACGCAACCTCGCCGGTGCGGATCATCCGGGAGATCTTGTGCACCGAAGCGTCCAGCGTCGAGTTGACGAAGAACATCAGCGACACCTCGATAATGCCGAATATCATGATGAAGAGCGGCAGAGCCAGGATCGCAAATTCGATCGCAGCGACCCCTTTGCGATCGCCAAGCAGGCGGCGCAACGATGCGAAGTGTTTCCCTCGCCTCATTGGGTCAGCCGGACGGATGCGAGATATTGGGTGAAAAGCGCCGACAGACCTGCGGTGATCTCGGTCGACGACGACGCGGATATGAACAAGCTCTTGGAGGATGCGCAGTCGGAAAGCGCATAGGGAATGTAGTCCCGTCTCGTGATGCTGCTCGACACGCCGCTTTGCATGGTGCCGCCGTAGGTGCTCTTCCAGCTGGCGCTTGCCATGGTCGAGCCGACGGTTGCGTTGTAACCCCAGTCCGAGGTGATCGGCAGGTATTCGGTGTAAAGAACCGCCATGGTGGCGGACTGGTTTTTGACGTAGGCGCACCAATCCGGATTAAGCGGCGCAACTTTGTTCCAGTATGCCCCATACGTCGCCTGGCCGTTCTTCCATGTCACCTTGTCGGTCACCCATTCGCGCTGCGACTGGACGCCGTCCGTCAGCAGGAGAACCAGCTTGAGCGGCGAGCCCGAGGATGTTCCGTCCCCTCCGGTGCCGACTTTCTGTTTGAGCGTCGCAAGCGACACGTCAAAATAGGTGGCTGCCTTCGAGGTCGCGCTGGTGAGGCCGTAACTTGCGTCCGCAAGGCGATTTCGCGCCGTGTCCGTGCTGAGCGTCGGGGTCAGAACTTCCGTGAGGGTATCACCAAGGCTATATAATCCGACCTTGATGCGTTGATGATTGCTGTCGGAGTCGTCAATCATGTCGAGTACGTCTCTGACGGCGTCACCGGCAACATCGGCGCGCAGCTTTATGTTCTTGGCCGTGCTGTATTCGTAATTGTTGGCGTATTTCGTCTTGCCGATAGTGTGTGCATCGCCCGTGTGGCAGGCGAACTGGCAACCGATGCCGGAATACATGGCCGACTGGCCGGCCGTCGTTGCCGCCAGAAGCATCGATGGCGATGTGTCGATGACGATATAGACGTTAAGATAGGAGGTGGCTGGCCCCTTGACGGCGCTTGCCACGCTGACGTCAACGGTGTCGATGTTGGCGATCTTCATCAGCGTCGTTGGAACCGTGCCGCTGGCCGTCGCGGTGATCTTATGGTTTGACGTATCGATGTCGATGTCGCCAAGCGTATAGCTGTTTTCCACCTGTGCGTGGAACCAGTCTGCAACCTTTTCCTTCAGGGCGTCGGCGTCGTCGGTATCGATCTCTTTGACTGCGGCGATCAGGGCCGTGTCGAGATCGCTCTGCATCCTCTGGCGGACATTGTAGGTCCGGATATAGTCAAAGCTCGCGCCGACTGCGACGATCATCGGCACCAGGGTGAGGGCAACGACGATCGCGACATTGCCGCCCCTGTCCCTTCCGAGACCGCGAAGGGCTTTGAAGACCCTGCCAATTGAAGTTGAACGACCCGAGTGCAATAAAACCACCGTCAAATAAGTCATACTAATGTGCAAGAAGTATCCGAAGTGCTTAAGCCTTTGTTAATTCCTGCGTTTTCCGATGGAATGCGGACTGCCGACGCAATGTTTCGTGCGCAAATTGTATATGTCTGCGAATTATGGATAGCCGTGGAACATATTATCTCATTCACGCTGCGGGGATCCGCATGCGTGAGCGAAGCCGGACGCGGCGATATGCCCGGCGCCCATCCGCGACCTCTCCAGCGTTTTCGTTCAACAGCCTGAGCTATCCAAGCACGGATATCAGCGCTTTGGCGGCAGGTTCTGCTCTTTCTCAGGCCGAGGAGGCTGGTGTGGGACATTTCCGTCAGGCTGGAAATTGGATAACCCAGCGATGACCGTGCCTATCAAGATTTCGCATTCAGCGCTGGATCAGGAGGTCATGCAGGCGTTCTTGAACGCCCTGCGGGGACATGTTCCGATTGTTGAAGAAGTCGCCCACTATGCCGATCCAGCCTTCCGACATCTGGGTCGGCATGGCCTGGGATTGGGCGCTCACTTCGCCCTTCCTGGCCGAAAGTAGCCACTTAAACCCGGTCTTTGTTCGGCTCCTAACGAACTCAGTTTCTTCAGAAGCGCTTCGGAAATCTCGAACTGGCGCGCTGTTCCGCGCCCCATCGAGTTCTTGACGATTGTCTCGTCCAACATTCCTCGCCTCACCAGAAGATCCACCGTCTCCTTGACGCCACTGCGCGTCAGAGCCGTAATTTCCATAATACTGGAAAGGGTTAGCTTCTGGTGCGCCTGGTTCATGCTGTACAGGACCGTCATCATGCCGACCTGCTTCAGCCTTGCCTGAGGCGTCTCGTCTTCGAGGGGATGATCGAGGATCTCATGCAGGATGAGACCTGAGAAAGCCAGATTCCGCCATTGGGTCGTGAGTGCTCTTGTCATGCTGTTTTACTGTGTTATATAAATCAGTATAAGTTGCTCTACAGACAAACCACCTCTTCCGCAATGGGATGTCCGGTGAAGGGGCGTGCTCATGAAAACCCTTCTGCTCAACTCAGTCGTGGCGGCCTGCTGCATGTTGCGCCGTCGGCCTTGGGGCGATCATCAATGCGCGAACAATTGGCGCGCGCGTCATCGCGCTCGGATTGAACCCATATCGCGCTGCACTGGCGCAGGAGTTGGGAGCAGAGCTGGTCATCGACCCCCGCGCGCCGGACCTTGTCGAGCAGGTGCGGGCCGCGAGCGGCGGCTATGGCGTGGATGCGGCCCTCGACACCAGTAACAATGAGGGCGCTCCCGCAGTGGTCCTGGAGTTGCTGCGGGCGCGGGGAAGGCTTGCCTTCGTCACCTGGAGCGGTTCGCTACCGGTCAACCGCATCACGGGCAAGGGCATCGACATCTTTGGCGCTTGGCACTGGAACCATGACGTCTTTGCCGAAGAGTTGTTGCAGCGCGTGCGCGACGCCAGGCCGCTTCTCGACAGATTGACCACGCACCGTTTCGCCATGTCGGAGGTCGCGTCTGCCTTTGCTCTTCAGGAAACCGGCAATTGCGGAAAGGTGCTGCTCTATCCGGGCAAAATTGCTCAGGCTTGAAGGTCTCAGAGACAAGATGCGGCCGGGGAAGCGGCGGCCGCCGCCCGCCAACAGAATCAAATTGGGAGACTATTCATGACGTTCAGACTCGGTGGCTATGGGATCGAATACGGCGGAGATCCCGAAGCTTATGCGCGCGCGCATGTCGAATTCGGGTACAACGCGGCCTACATGCCGAACATCAAGCTCGAGAACCGTGAAGAAATCGCAGCCCTGGTGAAGAGTTTCGCAGCGGCCGATCTCGTCATTGCCGAGGGAGGTGCCTGGAAAAACCTAATTGCCCATGATGACGTGACGCGGAAAGCCAATCTCGAATATGCCGTGCATCAACTGGCTCTGGCGGACGAGCTGGGAGCAGGCGCCATCGTCGCCTACCACGGAACCGTCGGTCATCCAGGTGACCCGTGGCAGCTGAGCGACAATTACGACTATGGCCCGCATCCAGACAATCAAAGCGAGGCTGGATTCCAGCGCGCGGTCGATACGGCTCGCTATGTCATCGATATGGTGAAGCCCAAGCGCACCAAGTTCTCGTTGGAGATGGTGCCGTGGCTGGTCACCGATACCCCGGAAAGCTATCTCGAATTGCTAAAGGCGATAGACCGGCCGCAGTTCGGAGCCCATATCGACGCGGCAAATATGGTCATTTCGCCGCGGCTCTATTTCAATACAGGAAAGATGATCCAAGATTGTTTCGCCCTTCTTGGACCCTGGATCGTTTCGTGCCACGCGAAGGATCTGGTGATGAAAGGCGGACCTGGAACGATCTCTTTCCATTTGGATGAAGTCGTGCCTGGCGAAGGTAATCTCGACTACACGGCCTATGTCACCGAGATTTCCAAACTCGGGCGCGAAGTTCCGCTCATGCTCGAGCATTTCGATGTGCCAGGCTACCGGCGTGGCCTTGCGCACATCAAGGCGGTCGCACACAGCGCAGGGGTTGTTTAGAAGCGGTGATCTGGAACGAAACTCTTGTGACGGCTGCCCTTGGACTGGACGTGCTCCCCCAGGCGTGTCACCGTTCGTTTATACTCCCGAACGCATCGAGTAGCACGCTAAACGAGCCGCAGGCCGATTTCTGCTGAGGGCCCCCGCAGTACCAGCTCGGGAGCCCGGCCTTCCGGCTCGCAAGCATGCCCGCGGCAGAGGTGAGGTTATGGTCGTCAGCCGGCAAATCCATTGCCGCATCGATCATGGCGGCGAAAGCCTTCTTCGAAAGCTGGGAGCAAAGGCTGTCAAAGAGGGCTGGAACCTGGGAGTTATAGACTCTAACCCACGCCACGACTTTCTGTTTCGCCAACGGGTCGGTCATGTCTGGGTCACAGATCGACTTCAAACTTACCTCGACCTCCTGCAGCTTGACAGCGGTCGCTCAAAGGAACTGGCCGACCATCTTCGGCTGACAAAACTTGCGGTACCCGAATGACAAAGCCCCAGATAAAAGGTGCTGCAGACGACACGGAAATCAGAGAAGCCCGGATTTTGCGCCGGCGTGCCGTCAATGACATCATGCTCGAGTTTTTAAGCGCGCTTGGTATTGCGTTCAAGTGATGCTCGGAGCGCGGGATCTGGTTACTTGGCTGAAGTTATCAGGTGTAGGCCTCTCACATCGTTCAAGGCGGGCATTTTGCACGGCTCGATGATCGCCCACCGCTTCGCAGGTTATGGCGTTGCCGATGAAGATCTCAAACGCCCTTCTTAGCTGAAACCTTGACCGCAGGAGCATTGCTCCATCGGCAAAAACAACGCATTCAAGGCGTCGTCATCGGTCCGGTTTGGGCGGCATCAAATTGCCGAACTCCATCGGAAATGGGAATATGATCGTCGAGGTCTTTTCGCCGGCGATGACGTTCAATGTACTCAAATAACGAAGTTGCATGGCCTCGGGTTGCCTGGCGAGGATTTCGGCTGCTTCAAGCAGTTTGGCTGCAGCCTGCTGCTCGCCTTCGGCATTGATGATTTTGGCGCGCCGCTCGCGCTCGGCTTCCGCCTGACGGGCAATTGCGCGGATCATCGATTCGTTGATGTCGACATGTTTGATTTCCACATTGGCGACTTTGATGCCCCAAGCATCGGTCTGGGCGTCGAGGATTTCCTGAATGTCGATATTGAGCTTGTCGCGTTCCGCCAGCATCTCGTCGAGGTCATGCTTTCCGAGCACCGATCGCAGTGTCGTCTGGGCGAGCTGGCT
Organism: Rhizobium acaciae; assembly: GCF_025941625.1. Lineage (NCBI taxonomy): Bacteria > Pseudomonadati > Pseudomonadota > Alphaproteobacteria > Hyphomicrobiales > Rhizobiaceae > Rhizobium > Rhizobium acaciae. The sequence continues at coordinate 144,594 of NZ_JAPCZO010000016.1, read as the reverse complement.
CGTCGCCATCATGAAGTCCTCGACCTGGATCGTCGACCTCTCGGGATCGACGACCCTGAAATAGATCACCGCGCTGACGCGGACCGAAACATTGTCATGCGAAATGACATCCTGGCCGGGCACATCGAGCACCCGCGTGCGCAGGTCGACCCGCATCATCTGCTGGACATAGGGGATGAGCAGGATCAAGCCAGGCCCCTTGACACCGGTGAAACGGCCAAGCGTGAAAACCACGCCGCGTTCGTATTCCCGCAGGATCTTGATCGCAGATGCGACGACGACGAGCAGAATAAAGATGATCACAAGATAGAAGGCGAGATCTGCAAACATGCCCATGTCTTTTCCTCCTGCATTCTGAAGGCCGTTAGGCCTCCTGCGAACTGCGGACCACTTCGAGCGTCAACCCATCCCGGCCGGTCACTTTCACGCGGTCGCCGGCGGCAAGCGGCTCAGTTGAAATGGCCTTCCAGCGCTCGCCATGGGCGATGACGTAGCCCGAGATGCCCTTCCAGCTGTCGACCTTGCCTGAAATTCCGATCATCTGCTCGCCTCCGGTGACGACATCGTGCCGGCGCGAGATGAAGGCGAGACGGGCAATGACAAGGCTAAGAGCGAGGCAGGCGAGGGCGATTGCGCCAAGCACCGGCCAGGAAACCTTAAGCCCGGGTATGTCCGTGTCGAACAAGATGGTAGCGCCGAGCACCAGTGCGATGCCGCCGCCGACGCCGAGTGCGCCGAAGGACGGCGAATGCGCCTCGGCCACCGTCAGACCCACGCCGAGAATGATCAGCCCGAGGCCCGCAAAACTCACCGGCAGCACGGCCAAAGCATAGAGACCAAGCAGCAGGCAGATGCCGCCGATCGTTCCCGGCACCAGCGTCCCGGGCGTCAGAAATTCAAAGATCAGGCCGTAGATACCGACCATCATCAAGATCAGCGCGATGTTCGGATCGGTGATCACCGAAAGCAGGCGGGTTCGCCAGTCCGGTTCAAGTTCCTGGACGATGAGACCCGATGTTTCGAGCCGGACATCCGTTTGACCGACCCGCACAACCCGGCCCTGCGCCCGTGCCAGGAGATCGTTTATATCGGCCGCCGCGAAATCTATGACCTTCTCACGCAGAGCTGCGGCGGAGGAAAGGCTCGCGGCCTCGCGCACGGCGCGCTCCGCCCAGTCGGCGTTCCGATTGCGCAGTTCCGCAAGCCCGCGGATATAGGCAACCGCATCGTTGATCGCCTTCGCCTCGCCGGCGTCGCGCGGCACTTGCCGCTGCTTGCCGGTCGTATCAGGGCTGTCGTTCCGGTCATCATCGGATGGTCGGCCGCCAAGTGCGATCGGCGTCGCCGCACCCAGATTGGTGCCCGGTGCCATTGCCGCGATATGGCTTGCGTAAAGAATATAGGTGCCGGCGCTGGCGGCTCGTGCTCCGCTGGGTGCAACGAAACTCGCGACCGGTATCGAGGAGGCAAGGATCGCACGAATGATGTCGCGCATCGACGTGTCGAGACCGCCCGGCGTGTCGATCTGCAGGACAACCAGGCTGGCGCCACGTTCATTGGCCCGTTGAAGGCCGCGTCTTACATAGTCGGCCGTCGCCGGGCCAATCGCCCCGTTCATCTTCAGGACTATAGCGACACGCTCAGCTTCGGATGCGGGCGTCGCCAGGCCCAAAGCCGAGAACAACGTCAGCAGCAAAGCAAGGATTGACGGCATCCACCGCCAAAGCTCCAAACGCCACACAATCGTCCGCCGGACTCTCATATTTTGAAATATATGGCAGAACTGCGAAACGGTAAGAGACAAGTCTTTTCTCTGCGCCGCGTCGAGCGCGGCGTGAAACATTGCAAGCGTCCCCACCGGAAGAGGCTTAATTAGCGACTTCGCGGAGACGGATGGCCCCGAGCGAAAGGGCGCCGCGCAGCTCGCACCAGCTTAGAAACTCTACCGCCGCCTTGGCATAGGAGCGGCGGGTATTCGCATTGCCGATCTGCGCGGTGAAGAATTCCAGGAACGTCAGCCGGCTGGATTCCGGCAAAGCTTCCACTATGGCCGGAAGCTGGAACCCTTGGGAAAGACGGATGAGTTGGGTCATAGTGCCTCGTCTGGCGCTATCGGCTGATTGACCCAATCCAGCTCGAACTCTGGTTTCACGATCTCCAATCACGGCGTTTCCGGTTCGCTTTTGCGGCGCCGATCATTATCAACCAGCCACAGATGGCGATCCTTGGCGTTGGCAAGCTGGAAAAGCGCGCGGTCGTCCGGCAGGTTGACGGTGTCGATGCGGTGCTGGTTCGGCCCATGGCTTATGTGTCGCTTACCATCGGTCATCGCGCGCTTGATGGCTTCCAGACCAATGCGTGGCTTACGCGGTTTGTCGAAACCTTGGAGATGTGGCCGCAATGACCGATGACAATGATTTCGACGTTCTGGTCATTGGGGGCGGGCCGGGCGGATACATTTGCGCGATCCGGGCAGCACAGCTTGGGCTGAAGACTGCATGTGCGGAGAAGCGCGCAACGCTTGGCGGCACGTGCCTTAACGTAGGCTGCATCCCTTCGAAGTCGCTGCTGCACGCCAGCCACGAATACGTTCGTTTGGTCAGCGGGGCGTTGCAGGAACTTGGCATCTCTTTCGAGCGGCCGAGTTTCTCGCTCGATAAACTGATGCAGCAGAAAAATAAAACCGTCAAAGGTCTGACGGCGGGAATCGACTTTCTGTTCCGCAAAAACAAGGTCACCCGGTTGACCGGGACGGCAAAATTCCGCGACGCCAAAGCCGTCACGATTGATGGTCGCATCGTTCGCGCCAAACATATCGTCATCGCAACCGGCTCCGTACCGGTGGAGCTGGCCTCGGCACCTGTCGACAATGATAACGGACGGATCGTCGATTCGACTGGTGCGCTGGCGCTGTCGAAGGTTCCGTCCCGCCTCGCAGTCGTCGGAGGTGGTGTCATCGGGCTCGAACTGGGCTCGATATGGAATCGCCTCGGCTCCAAGGTGACGGTGGTCGAATATCTCGACAGTATCTTGCCGGGCATGGACCCGGATGTTCGCGTTCACATGTCGAAGGCGCTCAAGAAGCAGGGGGTCGAGATCAGGGCCTCAACGGCAGTTGCCTCTGTCGGACGCCAAGAGGATACTATACTTCTCGAACTGGACGATCTGACACGTAAAGTGAGGGACACACTTGCGGTCGACGTCGTGCTTGTGTCTGTTGGAAGGCGACCGAATACCCGAGTACTTTGCCTGGAAGCAGCAGGACTTGAAACAGATGCGAGGGGCTTCATCGAAACAGATTCGTATGGTGCAACCCGCGTCGAGGGTATCTATGCGATCGGCGACGTCACCGATGGCCCAATGCTTGCTCATAAGGCTAAAGACGAGGGTGTTCACGTTGCGGAATATATAGCAGGAATAGGGGTGGAAGCACGCAATCGCTCGATAATTCCTGCTGTGGTTTACACATCGCCGGAGGCTGCAGGTGTCGGCAAAACCGAGGAGGAATTAAGGCTCTCGTGCGTTCCCTATCGCGCTGCGACGTTTCCCATGTCGGCGAAGACTGGACGTGTCCTAGGCGTTCACATCGTCGCAGACCAAGCCGGAACGATGATTGCCCAGGCGGTTCAAGCAATGGAGTTCGGGGCCACCGCCGAAGACATTGCCTATACCTGCCATGCTCATCCAACCCACAATGAAGCGTTGAAAAAAGCCGCATTTGCCAGCCTTGGCGCAGTTGTCCATCTTTGGGTTCGTCTCGCTTGATCGGGGGCGTCGTCATGGATGCAGGGCGGATTGCGCAGGTATTGGATCGTGAGGCGCTCTCCGGCGGTTAAGTGCTGGTGGATATCGGCAGGAAGGACCGCGGGTGGTGAGCAAAATAGGCGTAAGCTCCATAAATAAGCGTTACGCCGCACCAATGAGATCACGGGTCTGCGGTTCGCATCTCTTCAAGACCGGCTATGCTCAACAACTGATTGCATGGTTATTCATTTGGTATTGTCGAATTCCGGGTTTGCGCAGCCTGAAGAACATGTTGTTTAAGGCGCCGCCTAAAACGCAGCTTCGGGGCTGATTAGCGTCCAAAACAGTAACCTGCGCTCGCGCTCGAATGTCCGCTGATCAAAAGAAGTGGTGCCGGTTCATCTCGCCATGAGCTTTGAATCTACGCAGGCGCCTGCATTATAGTCGGGCTCAATAGCGTTGTAGCAAATCATGATGGGATGTGTCACACAGCCATCCACCCCCCATCGACCAGCATAATGGTTCCAGTATGTGCGTTGCTTCATCGCTGGCGAGGAACAAAGCGGCTTTTGCGACATCCGGCTGACCATGCGGTGACGCTTAGTCGTCGGTGTTTGTGTTTCGTTGCCTGCCTGAGTCCGCCGCTGCTGCGGACCGGCAAAAGCAGGGCAAACGGGATGTTTGGAGTTCGCCCCATGACGGATCAGACCTATACGCTCAAGCAATTAGCACAGGGGCATCGACCGATCCGGATCGGCTTTTTCCTGGTGCCGGACTTCCCTCTGATGACCTTTGCGGCGGCGCTCGACTCGTTGCGGCAGGGCAATCGTCTGGCCAAGCGAAAGGCCTTTGAGTGGCTCATCCTGTCGGCGGATGGCGGCCATGTGAAGTCCAGCAGCGGACTGGGCTTCGATGCAGATGCGGCGATCGGCAGGGCGCCACGCTGCGATATCGTCATCCTCTGCGCAGGCATCAATTATGCGGATGCCTATGATGCCAATGTCTTTGCATGGTTGAGGCGTATCCATTCGGAGGGGTGCGTGCTTGGAGCGGTCAGCACTGCCGTCTTCTTCCTGGCAAAGGCGCGATTGTTGGAAGGGCGACGATGTGCCGTTCATTGGGAGTCGCTTGCAAGCTTTCGCAGCGAGTTTCCGAACTGTCTCGCCACCGACGACATTTTCGCGATCGACGGACGTTTTCTGACCTCGTCGGGCGGAACGGTCACATTGGACATGATGCTTTACCTCATCTCGGCCGTGGAGGGTCGGGAGTTGGCAGCACTCATTTCGGACCAGTTCAACCACGCGCGCATACGGCGCCAGGACGACGTTCAGAGGATGTCGCCCGAAGATCGTTTCGGCATCCGGAATGCCAAGCTTGCCTTCGTGGTGCGTCGGATGGAAGCCAGCCTCGGCGATCCGGTCGAGATTTCCGATCTCGCCAGTAGCGTGGCGCTTTCGCTTCGGCAGCTCGAGCGGCTGTTTCACGCCAATCTCGGCAAGAGTCCCACCCATTTCTACATAGAGCTTCGCATGACACGCGCGAAAGAACTGCTGGTCTACACGGAATTGGCGATCGGTGAGATTGCCGAAATCTGCGGTTATCGGTCGGCTTCGCATTTCGGCCGCTCATACCGCACGCGGTTTCGCGAGAGCCCTGCCGCGACTCGAAAGGCAGAGAAACGGCGAGAGGAGCCAATGTCATGAACAATGTCGATTCGCGCAGAGAAGATGTCGGATCACCGCATGTCACAGAGGTCCATCCCGCTTTAACGTAAATCAAGACGGATGGGTGACGGACAAAAAGTCCGCTGCGACCGAGCCTGGGGCGAGTGTCTCGCAGGCCGGTCCGACCAACAAAAATTCGGAACAGTTAAAGCGCTAACTAGGAGATGACTACCGTGGACAAGTCTCAGCATTGCTATATCCCGACTCTGGTCGAACAGATGTCGAGCGGCTCGATCGGCCGCCGAGAATTTCTGCGTAAAGCGACGCTTCTTGGTGTTTCGGCTGCAGCCGCATATTCTCTGGCCGGCGTTCCAATGCCGGGCGACGGCGCCCGGGCCGACGATATGCCGAAGGGCGGAAACCTGCGCATCGGCATGCGTTGCATGGAAATCAAGGATCCGCATCTGGCCGATTTCGCCGAGAAGTCGAACGTCATCCGCCAAGTCTGCGAGTATCTGACCCTCACCGATCGCAACAACATTACCCATCCTTATCTGCTGGAAAAATGGGAAGTCAGCGACGATCTGAAGACGTGGACGCTCCATCTCCGCACGGACGTCAAGTGGCGCAAGGGCAGGCCGTTGACCGCAGACGACGTGATCTGGAACCTGAAGCGCGTCTGCGATCCAGCAATCGGTTCGTCGATGCTCGGGCTCTTCACCGGTTATCTCGTGCAGGAATACGAAACCGGCGAAAAGGACGAGAAAGGCAATCCCAAGAAGTCGAGCAAGCTCTGGGCTGACAATGCCATCGAGAAGGTCGATGATCACACCGTCCGTCTCAACTGCTCCTCGCCGCAGATTGCCGTGCCCGAGCACCTTTACCACTACCCGATGTTCATCCTTGATCCGGAAGAAAACGGTGCTTTCGGCGCTGACGCGAACGGCACGGGTCCCTTCGTTATCACCGAATATGTCGTCGGCAAGGGTGCCAAGTACAAAGCCCGCACCGACTATTGGGGCACTGGCCCCTATCTCGACACGTTCGAATATGTCGACCTCGGCGACAACCCAGGTGCAGGTATCGCCGCCATGGCCTCCAAGCAGGTCGATGGCCTGTCGGAAGCCGATGCCGTTCAGATCAATGCGATGAAAAATTTCCCGCATGTCGCCGTTTATCAGGTCGAGACGACCCAGACGGTCGTCGCCCGCATGCATCCCGATATCGACCAGTTCAAGGACAAACGCGTGCGCCAGGCGATGCGTTATGCGATCGACCGCGATAAGGTCATTCAGACGGCACTTCTCGGTGCCGGCATTCCTGCCGAAGATCATCACGTCGCGCCCTCGCATCCCGAATATGCGGCGTTGCCGAAATACCCCCGCGACATCGAGAAAGCGAAGAAGCTTCTGGCCGATGCCGGCTATCCGGATGGTTTCGAATTCGACATGGTCACGCGTCCCGATCCGATCTGGGAACTGAACACGGCGCAGGTCCTCGCCGAACAGTTCAAGGACATCGGCGTCAAGATCAACATCAAGTCCCTGCCCAGCGCCCAATATTGGGAAGTCTGGACGACCGCTCCCTTCAGCCTGACCGCGTGGGGCCACCGGCCGCTGGCAATCATGACACTGTCGCTTGCCTATCGTTCGAATGCCGCCTGGAACGAGTCCAACTATTCCAACGCGGATTTCGACAAGCTGCTGACCGAGGCCGAGGGTATTCTTGATCCAAAGGAACGCAGCAAGGTGATGGCGAAAATCGAGGCGATCATGCAGGACGACGGGCCGATCGTTCAGCCCTTCTGGCGTGTTTTCTCGACCGTCATGGACAAGAAGGTCAAGGGCTTTGAGCTCCATCCTTCGCAATACATCTTCGCGCATCAGTACGCGATCTCGGCGTAACCTCCCGGCTGGCGCCTGGCCGCGTTCGCGGGGTCGGGTGCTGGGCCTGGACATTCGGATTCCTGCGGCTATGGCGAATTTTCTCCTCAAGCGCTTGGCGATGATGGTCGTGACGATGCTCTGTGCTTCGTTTCTCGTCTTCGCAGTCTGCGAGTTCACTCCCGGCAGCGTGGCGCGCAAGTCGCTCGGTCCTTTCGCCACCCAGCAGCAGGTGGACCTGCTGTCGCAGAAACTGAAGGCCAATGATCCGCTGCTGGTGCGTTACGGCCGCTGGCTCGGTGTGCTCGTCGGCGCAATCCCCGATCCCCTTCAGGATCCGACCACCGGGTTGAACTTCAAGGATCCGCGTGGCGCGCAGTATTTCGGCAACTTCGGCTATTCGACCCTGAACAAGCTGCCCGTCAACGATGTCATATGGGATCGTCTCGGCAATACCTCGATCCTCGCCGGACTGGCGTTCCTGCTGATCGTCCCGCTGTCGATCATTTTCGGCATCCTGTCGGGGTTGAAAGAGGGTGGGGTACTGGACCGGACGCTATCGGTCATCTGTATCACCTTCACGTCTATTCCGGAGTTCGCGTCAGGGGTTTTTCTGGTGACGCTTTTCGTGATCCTCTGGCCGATCCTGCCAGGTACCAGCCCTCTCAACAGCGATGGCGGCTGGGCGGTGCCCTACCAGTTTGTCCTGCCGGTTGCCGTGCTGGTCATCTATGACTTCGGCTATGTTGCCCGCATGATCCGCGTCTCGATGATCGGCGTGATGGAGCGACCCTATATCCGCACCGCAATCCTCAAGGGCATGAGCACGCGCCGCATGGTCCTAGGGCACGCACTCCGCAATGCGATGATCGCGCCCTTCACCGTGCTTTTGTTGCAAATCAACTTCCTGATCAGCGGCGTCGTCGTCACGGAGCTCGTCTTTGCTTATCCGGGCTTCGGTCGGCTGATCCTCGATGCAAGTCTGTTCGGCGATATCGCAACGCTCGAAGCCGCCACGCTGATCACCGTCGCTATTGCCGTTGTTACGCAGCTGCTTGGCGACCTTGGCTACATGCTGCTCGATCCACGCATCCGGGTGAGGTAAATCATGGCTGTTCAAGAGAACATCATCGGAGCAGTCGCCGCACCGCCAAAGCGTGCTGCAAGGCCCAACTGGATGCGCATCTTTCATTCGCGCACGGCCGTCGTCGGGCTTTGCCTGGTTCTCTTCTGGGTACTTGCGGCACTTCTGGCGCCGATCCTCCCGCTTCCATCGCCGACTGATTCCGATGTCATGGCGATGAGCAACCCGTATCCTTCCGCTGCCCACTGGCTGGGAACCGATATTCTCGGTCGTGATATGCTGTCACGGTTGATCTTCGGCGCCCGCACAGTGCTCTCCGTTGCGCCGCTGTCGGTGGCGGTTGCCATGATCGTCGGCATAACGATGGGGATGATTGCAGGCTATTATGGGGGCTGGGTCGACGTGCTGATCAGCCGCTTCTCGGACATCATACTGGCGTTTCCGGTTCTCGTTATCTACGTCATCCTGATCGCCAATATCGGACCGTCGGTTCTGAACATTGTCATTGCGACGATGATCGCCTCGGCGCCGGGTATCGGCCGCATAACGCGCGGCCTGGTGCTGGGTCTGAAGCAGCAGGAATATGTCGCGGCGGCAAAGCTGCGTGCGGAAAGCACGCTCTACATCATGATCGTCGAACTGCTGCCGAACTGCCGCAGCCTGCTGATCGTCGATGCCTGTCTGCGGATCGGCTACACGATCATCACCATTGGCATCCTCGGTTTCCTCGGCCTCGGTCTGCCGCCACCGAACCCGGACTGGGGTGGCATGGTCAAGGAGAGCGTGACTGTTCTGAATGTGTGGCCGCACATGTCGCTGATCCCCTCATTCGCGCTCGTCAGTCTGGTTCTCGGCTTCAACCTGCTGGCCGATGGTATGCGGGAGGCATGGAAGCCATGAACATCATCGCGTCCAACCTTCAAGGAGCGGCCATGTCCATCACGCCATCGATCGATCGTGAACCCGTTCTCGACATCGAAAACCTGCGCATCGAGTTTCGCGGCAAGAGCGAAACGGTGGTTGCGATCCCCGATCTCTCGTTCAAGGTCATGTCCGGCGAAAGCTACGGTCTCGTGGGTGAATCGGGCTGCGGCAAGAGCACCACGGCCATGGCGATCATGGGCTATCTCGGCGCGACCGGCATTGTTGCCGGCGGCAGCATCCGCTTCAACGGCAAGCAACTGGTCGATGCCTCCCCCAAGGAGTTGCGTTCCGTCCGCGGGCGGCAGATCGCGATGGTCTACCAGGATCCGATGAGTGCGCTCAATCCGGTGAAGACGATTGGTGCGCAGCTTGCCGAAGTCCCCCTGCTTCACATGGGCGCCAGCAAGAAAGACGCCATGGCCATGGCGGAAGCGATGCTAGCCGACGTCCGCCTGCCTGACCCCGGCGACATGATGAAGCGGTATCCGCATCAGCTGTCTGGTGGCCAGCAGCAGCGCGTGGTCATCGCCATGGCATTGCTTGCCAAACCGTCCCTGTTGCTGCTCGATGAACCGACAACCGGCCTTGATGTGACCGTCGAGGCTGCGGTCATCGATCTGATCGCCGAATTGCGCCAACGTTACTCGACCAGCCTGCTGTTCATCTCGCACAATCTCGGGCTAATCGCAGAGAGCTGCGATCGTCTCGGCATCATGTATTCCGGCCAGATGGTAGAAGAGGGAACGACATCAGAAGTATTCCGCCGGCCGAAACATCCGTATACGCGCGGCCTTATCGATTGCATTCCGGACATTGCCGGTGACAAGCGCAGTCGCACGCTAGCTGCCATCCCGGGCTCGATCCCGCTGCCGCAGGAAAGGCCGCAGGGCTGTCTTTTCGGGCCGCGCTGTTCGAGTTTTGTCTCCGGCCTCTGCGACCGTCCGGACCTTGCTCTGGAGCCGGCGACGGAAGAGCATTTGGTGCGCTGCGTCCGCTGGCAGGAAATTTCGGCTGCAGAAGCGACCGTTGCTCCGGTCGAGACACAGATGATTGCAAAATCGACGGCGATAACGCTGTCCGATGTGAACCGTCTCTATCCCGTCGGCCGCCAGAAGACCGTCAAGGCAAACGAAGCGGTCAGTTTTGAAGCGGCAACAGCCGAGATCGTGGCGCTGGTCGGCGAGTCCGGCTGCGGAAAATCTACGCTGGCACGCATTGTGACGGGTCTCGACAAGGCGACGTCGGGCGAAATCCGCATGGCTGGCGAAAACATCGCCGAACTGCAGGCCGGCGAACGTCCCCGCGCGCTGCTGCAACAAATTCAGATGATCTTTCAAAATCCCGATAGCACACTCAACCCTTCGCATTCGGCCGCCTTCTCCATTCGTCGTTCGATCAAGAAATTCGGCATTCGCAAGGGAAAGGCCGAGATCGAGCAGCGCGTCCACGAGCTCCTGGAAATGGTGCGTCTGTCTCCGGCCGTCGCGAACCGAAAGCCGAACCAGCTGTCCGGCGGTCAGAAGCAGCGTATCGCCATCGCACGCGCCTTTGCGGCGGAACCTTCGCTTATTGTCGCCGATGAACCGGTCTCGGCGCTCGACGTTTCGGTGCAGGCCGCGGTCGTGACGCTTCTTCTCGACATTCAACGGGAGAAGCATGCCACCATGCTGTTCATCAGCCACGACCTGGCGCTGGTTCGCCACGTGGCAGACAAGGTTGTGGTCATGTATCTCGGCAAGATCATGGAGCAGGGAACCGTCGAGGAAGTCTTCGGCGAGGGCGCGCATCCCTATACCGAAGCACTTCTGTCAGCGATCCGCAGCCCGCATCCGGATGAAGCGCCGCGCGAGCGTATTCGCCTGTCCGGCGAAACACCGAGCCCGGTCAACGTACCCGCCGGCTGCCGCTTTTCGACGCGGTGCCACCGCAAGCTCGGCAGCATCTGCGACACCGCTCCACCGCCGCTGCGCAAGATGTCCGAGACGCATGAGATTCTCTGCCACATCGATCAAGCAGATCTCGCGGCTCGGCCATCCGTTCTTGTTTCCGCCGATAAGGCAGAATGATGCGCGATCCCGATAGGACGATTGGTGACTTCTGGCGGAGGGCCGTGGGGCTTCGCGCAATCCTGCATGTGATGGCGAGCATCTGCATCGTCGCAACTGGCAATTCTCTTTTGACGACGACGGTTTCTCTTCACCTCAGTGATCCCACAATCGATCCCCATATCGTCCAGTTGTTGTTGACGGCGTTTCCCATAGGCTTCCTTGCCGGCTGCCTGTCGGCCCGTGTCATGGTCGTCCGCTTCGGTCATGAGCGGGCTTTCCTGGCCGTGGCATTGCTCGCCGCTTTCGGCGCCTGCGGTTATATGCTGACGGAAGTCGCTCCGGTCTGGTTCTGCCTGCGTCTGATAAACGGCTTTTCCATCGCAACGCTGTTCGTCGTTTCCGAGAGCTGGATCAATCTTTACGCTGACCAGAAGAACCGCGGAGCCTATTTCTCGCTCTATATGCTCATGACGTCGCTGGCGACGCTGTTTGCGCAATTGCTTGTCGAAGCGGCCGGAGCGGACTCTCCCCATCTCTTTCAGATCGTGCTCGGCGTGATCCTGCTTGGACTGATCTACGCCCGCTTTGTTGGTGGACCTTGGCCTGTCTTGCGGCTGCCGCTGGCGGTGACGGTCGACGCCGGTAACGCCCACTCCGGGCATCGGTATGGCATTTGGCGGCTCGCTGCTCTCGCACCGGTGGCTGTCGTCTGCGTCTTTCAAGCGGGCATGACGAATATGAATGTCTATACGATGACGCCGATCTATGCGGAGCGGGTGCATCTCGACGCGGCGGTGGCGGTGACACTGGTAACCGCTTTCAGCCTGGGCGGCATGCTCGCTCAGGCGCCGGTCGGATGGTTGTCGGATCGTATGGACCGGCGCGTTCTACTTCTCGTTCAAGGATTGGCGGGAGCAGGACTGTGCGCAGCAATCGCCTGGCCTGGAAGCTATCCGCAGATGCTTCTCTACGGTCTGTTTTTCGCCTATGGCGCAATTGCGCTGACGATTTATCCGGTCGGTATCGCTTACGCTAACTCACAGCTCGACAGCCATCATATGGTCTCGGCATCGGGTAGCCTGCTGCTCCTTTATTCGATCGGCAACATCATGACACCTGGGCTCGCCGCCCAGCTGATGGAGCTGTTTGCACCGCAGGCACTCTTCCTTCTGCTCGGGAGCGGGACGTTCCTGGTTGCTGTCGCTGCCTGCTTCAATCTCTTTCGCCGTCCGATCGGCGCCACCAAACCTTGCCTTGTTTCGGGAGGAAGCGAATGACACCCGCCAAGCCTTATGACCTCGTGATCCGTCGTGGCCGTGTGGTACTGCCGGATTCAACCAGGCAGATCGATATCGGCGTTCGCGACGGCGCGATTGCGGCGCTCGGGCCGGATCTGCCCGAGGGGAACCATGAAGTCGTGGCCGAGGGGTGTGTCGTGCTGCCCGGCGGCGTCGATAGCCATTGCCACATGGATCAGCAGCCCTGGGAAGGGAAGGCGACAGCGGACGATTTCAACACCGGCACGCTGTCGGCGATGTGCGGCGGCACCACAACTGTGGTGCCTTTCGCCATGCAGATGCGTGGCCAGTCGCTACGCGACATCGTCGAGGATTATCACGAGCGCGCCCATTCGAAAGCGCGTATCGACTATGGTTTTCACCTGATCGTCGGCGATCCATCAGCCGAAGTGTTGCGCGACGAGATCCCTCAGCTGATTGCCGAGGGCTGCACTTCGATCAAGATCTACCTCACCTATGACGGGCTGAAGCTCGACGATTATGAGGTGTTGAATGTGCTCGACCTTGCGCGTGCTCAAGGCGCGATGGTCATGGTTCACGCGGAAAACGATGCCTGCATTCGCTGGTTGACCGAAAAGTTCATCGCCTCGCGCAAGACCGAGCTGCGCTATCACGAAAAGGCGCATTCGGCGATCGGCGACCGTGAAGCGACCTTCCGGGCGATCAGCCTTTCGGAGCTGATCGAGACGCCGATTCTCGTCAGCCATGTCGCTGCGGGCGGCGCCGTCGAAGAAATCCGCCGCGCCAAGGCGCGGGGGCTTCCGATCTACGCCGAGACGTGCCCGCAATACCTTTTCCTTTCGGCCGAAGATATCGACACCCATGATCTCTCAGGCTCCAAATGCGTCTGCACGCCGCCGCCACGCGACAAGTCGAACCAGCCGGCAATCTGGGCCGGTATCCTGGACGGCACGCTGGAGGTTTTTTCTTCGGACCATTCGCCGTGGCACTATGCGGATAAGATAGCGGGCGGGCCGGGGACACCGTTCCACCGTATTCCCAATGGTATTCCCGGTATCGAGACACGGCTCGCTTTGCTCTTTTCTGCTGGCGTGAATGGCGGCCTGATCTCGCTGCAGAAATTCGCTGACCTGACCGCCGGCGCCCCGGCGCGGCTGTTCGGTCTTCATCCGCGCAAGGGCAGGATTGCCGTAGGCGCAGACGCCGATATCGCGATCTGGGATCCGGATCGCAGCGTGACGATCACCAATTCGCTCCTGCATCACGCGACTGACTACACGCCTTATGAAGGACAGGTCGTCAAGGGCTGGCCCATCATGACGATCTCGCGGGGCGATATCGTCTGGGACGACGGAAGAATCATGGCCGAGCCCGGGCGCGGCCAGTTCATCGCCCGACAGCGACCATTCCCACCGCAGCAAGGTCTTTCGAAGGTCCTCGCATCATGACCGCACCGATGTCACGTCTTGACGACAAGGTGGTCTTTCTGACGGGCGCTGCGAGCGGTATCGGCGCGGCAATTGCGCGCCGCTGCATCGATGAAAGCGCTTCGGTGATCTGTGCGGATCAATCGCCGGAGGGCGTCTTCGCGCTCGCGCAATCCCTTGGCCCCCGTGCTTTCGGCATCCAGTGCGATGTGACCGACAATATTTCGGTCGGTCGCGCGGTAGGTGCCGGTACCAGACATTTCGGTCGACTCGACGGTCTTGTGCACAATGCCGCGGCACCTTCGATGGACGGCACGGTCATCGATCTTGCCGAAAAGCAATGGCGACTGGAAATTGATGTCATCCTGACGGGTGCCTTTCTAGTCGGCAAGCATGCGCTTCCGGCGATGATCGAAGGCGGCGGCGGATCCGTCGTCTTCATCGCATCCCAGTTCGCGCATGTGGCAACCGGCAAGGCCGTCGCCTATTGCGCGGCAAAGGCCGGGCTCGTGCATCTCGCCAGGGCCATGGCAGTCGATCACGCCGTCGATGGTATCCGCGTCAACAGCCTGTCGCCTGGTGCCGTGGCGACGCCGAGATTGCTGGAGCGGTGGCCGGACCTCGAGGCGGCCAATGCCGGGCTCGGACCCGCGCATTTGCTCGGCCGTATCGCCAAGCCTGATGAAATCGCTGCCGCCGCCGCCTTCCTCCTGTCGTCGGATGCATCGTTCGTCACCGGAACCGACCTCCTGGCCGACGGCGGCTATGTTACCCGCTGATACCTGCGTTGAAGATCTTTTGGATGGATTTGATATGACCCTTCTTGTCACCGGCGGAACCGGCTTCGTCATGAGCGTCCTTGCGCGGGAATGGCTCGAACGCGATGCCAAGGCGCGTGTCGTCATTCTCGATCGCGCGGGCCTTGACGCGATGGCGGAGCGCTATTTTGCGCCGGTCCGCGATCGACTGACCGTGATCACGGCCGACATTTGCGAGCCCGCCAAATGGGAGGCGACACTCGACGACCACGATATCCGCTACGTGGTGCACGGCGCCACCGTCACCCCCATCTCGCGCGGCAGTGCCGCCGAGGCAAAGCGCCAGCCCGAAGCAGAAGATCCCGCCAGGATCGTCGATGTCAATTTCATGGGCACCGTGCACATTCTCGAATGGCTGAGAAAGCGTCCGGGCTTTCAACGCCTCGTCTTCGTCAGTTCGGGCTCCGTCTACCGTCATCACGGGCCGGACTGGACGGGCGAACCGCTTCCCGAAGACGGCTATGTTGCACCGCTGACACTCTATGGCATCTCCAAATTTGCAGCGGAGATGGTCGTCAACCGCTACGCTGATCTTTTCGGCCTGTCGGCGGCCTCCGTCCGGCTTGCATCGGTTTATGGGCCGATGGATCGGGTCACCGGCAGCCGCAATTTCCGGCATGTTCCAAACCGCGTCGCCCATATGGCGCTTGCAGGGGAGACCGTGCGCCCGAATAGCCTGGAACCTGTCGGCGACTATGTCACTTCCACGGATGTGGCCGACGCAATCATCGCGCTGCTTCTCGCAGAGCGCCTCCGTTACCGGCACTACAATATCGGCAGTGGCGAGACTTCGACCATCGGCGACATCATCGGCTGGGCGAAGGAGCGCGCGCCTTCCCTGCAGGTCGAGGTGAGCCCCGCGGATACCGCCAACGTCATCCAGGACGTTTCACTGAAGGACGGCATGTGGGGAGCCTACGACATCGCCCGGATCGCGCGCGACACGGGCTGGCAGCCACGCAGCGCCAGGCAGTCGTTCCACGACTACATGGACTGGATCGTCGAGAACGAAAATCAGAGCGAGGGAAAGTGATGAGCGCTGCTGCAAAAGACCAATCGCGCGATTTTGTCGGCTATGGCCCGAACCCACCGGTCATCTCCTGGCCAGGTGGCGTCAAGCTGGCGATCAACCTCGTGCTGAACTACGAGGAGGGGGCCGAATATTCCTGGCTTGAAGACGGACGAAACGACAACTGGGGCGAGTACAACATTCCAAGCAGCCCGCCGCTGCGCGACCTCGGCACCGAGACCCATTTCGAATATGGCAGTCGCGCCGGCGTCTGGCGCCTGGCGCGCCTGTTCGACCGCTACGATATTCCGGTAACGATCTCGGCCTGCGCCGTTGCGCTGGAAAAGAACCCGGCTGTCGTCGAGTGGATGAATGCCCGCGGCCACGATCTGCTCGGCCACGGGCTGCGCTGGAGCGAATATTCCGGCATGCCGCGCGATGAGGAGGAGCGGCAGCTTCACGAAGCACTCGCCCTTTATGAGAAATTGACCGGCATAAGGCCGCTGGGTTGGAATTGCCGATCCTTTCCAAGCGTCAACACCCGTGACCTGATCGTCAGGGAAGGCGGCTTCCTCTATTATTCGGACCCCTGCAACGACGATCTTCCGTATTTCCTCGATCACGAGGGTACCAAGCTTCTCGTCGTGCCCTATTCGAAGACGCTGAACGACAGCCGCTATCTGATCGCGCCCGGCTACAGCAATCCGCGCGATTTTGCCGAGGATTGCCGATCGGCGATCGACTACATGATCGGCGAAGCCGACGAGACAGGCGGGCGTATGCTGACGATCGGCGTGCATGCCCGCTGGATGGGCCAACCTAATCGGGCGTCGGGGCTGCGTGACGTGATCGAGCACGTCAAGAAAACGCCAGGTGCGGCCTTCATGCGGCGCGAAGATATCGCCCGTTACTGGATCGATCATCATGGCTGACGGCACGCATGCACTGCCGAGTGGCCATTTGCCCGCCGAGGCGAAAACGATGAGCGGCGCCGAATATGTTGCAGGGGTCCTGAAGGAGGAAGGCGTCAAGCAGATCATTGGCTTTCCAGCAAGCGAGCTTTTCGATGCCTCAGCGGCGCTCGACATTCCGCCGCTGATTGCGCGGACGCAGCGTGTCGCCGTCAATATCGCAGAGGGCTATGCCCGGGCGACGGCCGGCAGGGAGCTTGCCGTTGTCACTGTGCAATATGGCCCGGGAGCCGAAAGTGCATTTGCCGGCATTGCCCAGGCTTTCAACGACCGCGTACCGATGCTATTCCTGCCGACAGGCTACCCGCGCGGATCAGAAGCCGTCGCCCCGAATTTCGAATCTCGCCGCAATTTTCGGCACATTACCAAATGGTGCGAGGCGGCAACGCAGGTCGATGATCTGCCCAAGCTTATGCATGCGGCGATATCGCGGGTCAGGAATGGGCCGCCGGCGCCGGTCCTGCTCGAGTTGCCTGTCGATCTGCTGGCCGAAAGGCTTGACGCTCTGCCGGCGGATCATCGCCGACCGCGCCGCAGCGTACCGCAGGCCGGTGATCGTGAGGTGGTCGATCTGGCCGAAAGCCTGCTGGCCGCCAAAAATCCCGTCATTCTCGCGGGGCAGGGAGTGCTGTCAGCCTCGGCGACGCCGGAACTGATCGAGCTTGCCGAACTCTTGAACATTCCCGTCATGACGACGCCGAACGGCAAGAGCGCTTTTCCGGAAGACCATCCGCTTGCTCTCGGGACAGCCGGGCGTGCCCGACCCGCGACCGTCGACCATTTTCTAGCAAAGGCCGACGTGGTGTTCGCGCTCGGCAGCAGCCTGACGCGCTCTTACTACATCCTGCCGGTCCCCGAAGATAAAACCATCCTGCATGTCACACTCGACGATGCGGATCTCGGCAAGGACTATGCGATTGCCCAGGGTGTCGTCGCAGACGCCGCCTCGGTCCTGAAACAGATGATCGCACTCATCCGTCGCGATCACCTGCCTCTCGTCGAACGTCAGCAGCCGGCCGCAGAAATCGCCGCCATCCGGGCCGCTTTCATGGAAAAATGGATGCCGCTTCTGACATCGGACAGCACGCCGATCTCACCTTACCGTGTCGTCTGGGAGATCATGCAGGCGATCGATCCGAAGACCTCGATCGTGACGCACGATGCCGGCAATCCGCGCGACCAGTTCTGCCCGTTTTATGTGGCAAGCACACCCGGCAGCTACATCGGTTGGGGCAAGACGACCCAGCTCGGAAGCGGTCTCGGCTTTGCGATCGGCGCCAAGCTTGCCCGCCCCGATGCGACCGTCGTCAATCTGATGGGAGAGTCCGCATTCGGAATGGTCGGCATCGACTTCGAAACTGCGGTCCGCTGCAATCTGCCTGTCTTGACCATCGTGCTGCGCAACAACGTGCTCGGCGGCTACGCGAAAAGCATGCCGATTGCCACCACGAAATACGGCGCGAACCGGGTGACAGGCAGTTACGCGCCGATCGCGGAAGCTCTCGGCGGTTACGCGGAATGCGTCGTGGACCCGGAAATGCTGCGCCCCGCGTTGCTACGTGCCCTCGACAAGGTCAATGCCGGGCAGGCGGCCCTTATCGAGGTCGTCACGCACGAAGAGCCGCGGCTCGCGGGTCTTTGGTAGGGGAGGCGAGGGCGACAATGTTCGACACGCTGATCACCGGCGGCATGGTCGTCAACGCAAGCGGTCATCTTCCTGCGGATATCGGCATTCTCGACGGCGTCGTCGTGGCCCTCCTGGCGCCTGGCGAGCCCGCCATGGCACGCGGCTTCATCAATGCGAGCGGCAAAATGGTGCTGCCCGGCTTGGTCGATGCGCATGTTCACCTGCGCGAACCGGGAATGACGCAGAAGGAGGATTTCGAAAGCGGCACGCATGCCGCAGCGCTCGGCGGCGTAACGACCATCCTCGACATGCCGACGGACGATCCCTGGACAGCGACGGCCCAGCAATTGTCGGAGAAGATGGCGAGTGCCGTGGGACGGCTCAATGTCGACGTCGGATTTCAGGCCGTGGTTTCGAAGAGTTACGACAGGTTGGAGGACCTGCTTGCCTTGTCGCCGGTCTCTCTTGAACTGTTCACGGCAGATGTGCCCGCCGACTATCGGTTCGACAGTCTGGATGCCGTCACAGAGATGCTGCGTCGGCTAGCGGTGGCAGGCACGGTGATTGGCATTTCCCCCGGCGAGCAATCGATCATCGAGGGAAGCGCGGTGCGTGACCACGGTGGCGACATCCCGGTATTTCTGGCAAGCAGACCACCGCTCGCCGAAGCCGGCGGTATCGCGCGCGCGATACTGGCGGCGGCTGAGACCGGCGCCCGGGTGCATGTGCGTCAAATCAACTCGAGGCTCGGCGTCGAGACATGGCGCCGTCTTCAGAGCATGGCTGATGTTACCGTCGAAACGACACCGCAGAACCTGTTCTTCACATCCGAGGACTACGAGACGGAAGGTGCCCGGCTGAAGGGATCGCCTCCGTTTCGTGGCCGCGACGATGTCGGGGCCTTGCGCCGAGCGGTCTCGGAGGGCCTGATCACAATCATGGCGACGGATCATGCACCGCACAGCCCGGCCGAGAAGTCGGCAGCCTATGGATCTTTTGCCGACATTCCCGGTGGGATGCCGGGACTTCAGACATTGCTTTCGGTGATGCTGGACCTTGTGGCGGAAAAGCTAATAGGGCTCCCGGATCTCGTGCGGATCTGCGCCTACAATCCCGCCCATCGCTTCGGACTTGGACGTTCGAAAGGGTCGATTGCTGTCGGCAGCGATGCCGACATTCTAATTGTCGATATGGACCGATCGGCTGTCATCACCAATACCGAGCAGGCCTCCCGTGCCGCCTATTCACCATTTCATGGCAAGCGCACGGCCGGCCGGTTGACCGACGTCTTCCTGCGCGGCGAACATATCGTCAAAGACGGAACGCTCATTACTCCCAGTCGCGGCCAGGTCGTCCGCAGGGCTGCATAAAGGAACGCCGATGCATTTGCTCGATGGGAAAATTGCCATTGTCACCGGCGCGAGCTCCGGCCTCGGCCGCGCGATCGCACTTCGCTATGCCGAAGAGGGCGCGACCGTCGTGATCGCCGATCTCTCGGAGGTGCCGATCGAGGGAGGCGATCCCACGCTTGCCCGCATTTTAGCAGCAGGCGGAAAGGGCAAGTTCGTCAGGACCGATATCTCCAAATGGACTGACGTGGATGCGCTCGTCTCACAAGCGGCGAAAGAGTTCGGTCGGCTCGACATCATGGTCAACAATGCCGCGATCTACACCTCGACCAATCTCCTCGAAACCTCGCCCCAACAATGGGATAGGGTGATGGCAGTCAATGTCACTGGCTTCTTTTATTGCTGCAAGCGAGCCGCGCAGCAATTTCTGGCGCAGGAGCCGGCCGGTGAAACGCGTGGCCGCATCATCAACATTTCATCGCAGCACGGCATGGTCGCCTGCCCTGGCGATTTCCCGTACGGCGTCAGCAAGGGTGCAGTCGTGCAAATGACCCGGCAAATTGCCGTCGACCATGCTGCGACAGGTATCGTTTGCAATGCGATCGCCCCCGGCAAGATCGTCACCGGCAAACCGGGTGTCGCCAACGATCCCGACGCTCTCGATTATTCGCGCCGTCGCACCCCTTGGCCGCGGCTCGGCGAGCCACACGATGTCGCGAGTGCCGCGCTTTTCCTCGCCAGCGACATGGCGAGCTACATGACCGGCGTTAACCTGATGGTCGATGGCGGCTGGATGGCGGGCTGATGATCACAGCGTAGGAAGATCGCCAATAACGGAAAGGAAAACGGACCATGGATCTC
Source organism: Rhizobium acaciae (assembly GCF_025941625.1). Lineage (NCBI taxonomy): Bacteria > Pseudomonadati > Pseudomonadota > Alphaproteobacteria > Hyphomicrobiales > Rhizobiaceae > Rhizobium > Rhizobium acaciae. The sequence continues at coordinate 123,923 of NZ_JAPCZO010000016.1, read as the reverse complement.
GGATTGAAAGGCAAGACTGCCCTGGTATTGGGCGCCGGCGGCGGGCTTGGCGGGGCAATTGCTAAAACGCTCGCCGTCGAAGGCGCGCGGATCGCGGTTGCAGATATCAACAGGGAAGCAGCGGAAAAAACGGTTACCGATATCCGCACGGTTGGCGGCTTAGCAATGCCGCTTCAATGGGACCTCGCCGAGCTCGGCGTGATCGAGCCCAATCTCGCTGCCATCGAAAAGCAGCTCGGTTCGGTAGACGTTCTTGTCAATATCACCGGCGGCCCGCCGCCGACGCTGGTGTCCGGTCAGAGCGCAGAAAGCTGGCGCAAATATTTCGACAGCATGGTGTTGTCTGTCATCGCCATCAGCGATGCCGTTCTTCCCAAGATGCGCGAAAAAAATTGGGGCCGCATCATCACCTCGACGTCGTCGGGGGTCGTGGCGCCCATCCCCAACCTCGGACTTTCGAATTCGCTGCGCATGTCGCTTCTCGGCTGGTCAAAAACGTTGGCGGGCGAGGTCGGTCGTGATGGCGTGACCGTCAATGTCGTCTTGCCAGGCCGCGTCGCCACACAGCGTATCACTTTCCTCGACGAACAGAAGGCGAAGCGCGAAGGGAAGGCCGTCGAAGAGGTTTCAGCGGCAAGCACTGCATCGATCCCCGTCGGGCGCTACGGCGAACCGCAGGAATATGCCGACGTTGTCGCGTTCATGGCAAGCAGCCGCGCCTCCTATCTGACCGGATCGGTGATCCGGGTGGACGGGGGTCTAATCTCGAGCGTGTGATTGCGCCCTGTCTTCGATTTCTGTTGGCAAGCAGGGCCTTTGACTGAAATTTCGGCTGCCTTGACTGCGAGAAGAAACCATCGGTTGGCCAGCGATGTTTGCTATGGCTTCAACTCTCAGTCATGGGCAGAGCCATCGAATTTCCAATGGACAGGCGCGGCATGGGAACAGTGTCAGGTGGGAGTGTCTTTTCCGGCCCCGAGGTCTCGATTCGGTCTAAACGATAATCCGCGGAGATCTTCGCGATGTTCTATGTCCTGTAAAACCGTAGGAAGACGCGGCTTGATGGCGACATTCCCGAACGCCACCATCGCATGCGGGTTAGGGCAGAGTATGTCCCGCAGCTCGGAAGAGGCGATACCATTCCTCTCGGGTCATCGAGATAGAAGAACCGGCCGCGGCTTCGACGACACGTTCCGGCTTCGTGGTGCCGAGCACGACTTGAATTTTTGCCGGATGACGGGTGATCCAGGCAACCGCGATACCCGTCGGCGTTACACCGTAGGCCTTGGCGAGTTCGTCGATTGCGCCGTTCAGATCGGCGAAATTCTCGTTGTCACCAAGGAAGACGCCGTCGAAGAAGCCCTTCTGGAAAGGCGACCAGGCCTGTAGCATCATCCCGTTGATACGAGAATAATCGAGGAGACCGTTGTCGCGGTCGATCGACTGGTCGAGCCCGGCCATGTTGGCGGCAACACCCGATGCGATCAGCGGCGCATGCGTGATGCTAAGCTGTACCTGATTGACGATGAGCGGTTGCTTGACCGCGGTTTTCAGCAGCTCGACCTGGCCAGGTGTATGATTTGAAACACCGAAATGGCGGACCTTGCCGGCAGATTTGAGCGTGTCGAAGGCCGCAGCAACCTCTTCGGGCTCGACAAGCGTATCAGGACGGTGCAGCAGAAGCACGTCCAGATAGTCGGTCTTCAGCGCTGCGAGCGACTGATCCACCGAGGCCAGAATATGCTCGGCGGAGAAATCGAAAAATCCCTCGCGGATTCCGACCTTGCTCTGGATGACAAGCTTCTCACGTTCGGCGGCGGTGAAGGAGATCGCCTCACCGAAACGAGCCTCGCAGCGATGCGGCGCACCGCCATAAACGTCCGCATGGTCGTAGAACGTCACGCCGGCATCGCGTGCGCCGTCGACAAGTTGTTGGATTTCGCCATTGCTCATATTGGCGATCCGCATCATTCCGAGGATGATGCTCGACACATTGAGGTCGGTCTGTGGAAGCGTGTATGTTTTCATTTCAGTAAAACCTCATGCAGGTTGCGAACTGGCAGACTTCACTTCTGGAAACATGTTTGATTGGCGGCATGTTCGCCGGGCGAGGGGCCGCTCCTCCGATTGCCTACTGTCGCGAACGATGCGCCGCGCAAGCTATGACCTCATCATCGGCGCTGATTTGCTCTGAGCACTTTTCACGCAAGCGTGTTTCTGACGCTGAACGATGGGTCTCGGCCGTCCTTTTTAAAAGCCTGTCGCGTGCCTGCGTGACCCGATCGAATATAGCGTCGCCTGCAGCCTTCGGGTCCTTGCGCTCGAGTGCTAGCACCATATTTTCGAGTTCGACAATCTCGGCGACGTCCGGCGTGTAGCCGCCAAACCCGTCTCCGACAGATCGGACAACCCGTGTGCGGCCCTCAAGTACGAGCACAGCCCAGCACGTCGTCCGCGCCGATTAGCGGAACGCGCGTCCGCCTTCGAAAAAACTTTCGCCAGCGGCGAGATCGACTTTGCGTCGCGTTTCGCCGAAGCGAAGGATCGAACTGACATTGCGCGAGGCGGTGAGCCTAATCGCCAGCGGTCTGCCATCCTCCCAGTCAAGGTCGAGCAGTATGCCGCCGCGCAGGCGCAAGCCGCGGATTCTGCCGCCCGGCCATGCCGTCGGCAACGCAGGGAGTAAATGGATTTCCCCCGGGCGCGACTGCACGAGCATTTCCACGATGCCTGCCGCACCGCCGAAATTTCCGTCGATCTGAAAGGGCGGATGAGCGTCGAACAGGTTTTTATAGCTTCGTTCCGGCGTGAGAAGCAGTTTCAGTACGTTGTGAGCATGGTTGCCATCGCGCAGCCGCGCCCAAAGGTTGATGCGCCAGCCGATGCCCCACCCCGTCGCGTCGTCCCCGCGGATCTCTAGGGAACGGCGGGCGGCGGCGGCGAGGTCGGGCGTTCTGTCCAAATCGATCTGCCAGCTCGGATAGAGGCCGTAGAGATGCGAGACATGGCGGTGATGCATCTCCGGCGCCTGCATGTCCCAGTCTTCGAGCCATTCCTGCAACTGGCCATTCGCGCCGATCCTGTCGGGCGCAAGGCGCGGCAGAATACGATCGATGTCGGCGACAAGATCGCTCTCTCCACCGATTGAGACTGCGAGAGGGCGCAGGAGACCCAAAAAATCGCGGATGAGTTGACTATCCATCGCCGGACCGGCGCAAATCGAAGCTCCGTACGGGTGTGCGTTTTCGGGTGATAGCGACGGGTTCGTCACCAGATAATCCGTGCCGGGGAACGGGACGAGCACGTCGAAGAGGAAGTGCGCCGCCTCCCGGGCGACCGGAAACAGTCGACGTCTCATCGCTTCGGCGTCATCAAGGTAGTCGCAGGCGTCCAGCAGCTGCGCCATCAACCAGATACCGCCCGTTGGCCAGAGGCCCCATTTGGCGCCGTCGATCGGTCCGGTTGCGCGCCAGAGATCGGTATTGTGGTGCATGACCCAGCCGCGGGCGCGATAATGTATGTGTGCCATCGCCTTGCCGGTCTCGGCAAGCTCTTCGGCCATTTCGACGAGCGGCACGAGGCATTCGGGTAGATTGGCCGGTGCCGGCAGCCAGTAGTTCATCTGGAGATTGATGTTGGCTGTGTATTTGCTGCCCCAGGGTGGATCCGTTTCCGCATTCCAAATGCCCTGCAGATTGGCCGGTTGCGTCCCGGGACGCGACGAGGCAATCATCAGATAGCGGCCGAACTGGACATAAAGCGCCGCCAGCGCCGGATCATCGCCGCCAGCGAACCCAGCGATACGTTGGTCGGTTGGAAGCGACGCTGCAGGCGTCGATCCGAGATCAATGGCGAACGCGCTAAACAGCCGCCGATGCTCCTCGATATGGTCGTCGCGCAACGATGCGAAGTCGCGCGAAGCGGCTCTTTCGAGCCTATCGACGATATCGCGCTCGGGATGTCCCAACACGTCGTCGTAGCGCCTGAAGCTCGTCGCGGCGTCGAGAAAAACCAGAACCTCGTCAGCGCCTTCTACCGACAAGGCTCCCCCCGAAGCGTTCACGGTTCCACCGCTGTTGATAAGCCGGACGCCAAAGGCGAACCGGAGAGCGGCGGCAATGCCGGATTCCGCTTTGCCCTTCCCCGAAAAGCTCAGCTGATATCCCTGGCCGATGCGCATTTCTCCCTGCTGCGGACTGTCGATGGAGATCCGGCAGCTGATCGCGCGTTTCCGGTCAGCCGAGAGGCGTAGGACGAGCACACCATCGACCGGCGACACGAAGGCTTCGCGCAGGCAGGCGATGCCGTCGGCAGTGTAAGACGAGGTAGCGATGGCGGTATCGAGATCGAGCGCACGCCGATACCCGGAGACGCCCTCGCGGTGATCGAATTCGAGATGGAGATCGCCGATCGACTGGTAGGACATCTGCTTGATCGGCCGTGCCATCAGATGTTTCTCGGCCAGCGCCTCGGCGTCTGCATAGCGGCCGTCGAAAATCAACTGCCGCACAGTTTCCAGATGACCAAAAGCATCTGGATTGACGGGCTGATAGGGACCGCCGGCCCAGAAGGTGGATTCGTTGATCTGCAGGTGCTCGCGCAGGGGATCGCCGAAGACCATGGCGCCGAGCCGGCCGTTGCCGAGCGGCAGCGCGTCCGTCCAAAGCTGTGCGGGCGTATTGTACCAGAGAAGATGAGCGGTCATGGCTACTCCGCCGGAAGGCTGTTTGCGGGGCGCGTCCCGCGGATGCGCTCACCGTCCGCACTGAAGAGCAAGGCCCTTCTTGCGGGGAAGCCAGCGGTGACGGTCTCTCCGGGGCGGCGGATGGTCTCGGAGCGGTCCTCAATGATCACGGCCTGCCCTGAATTCAGCGTGCCATAGATGAAACGGGTGCCGCCGAGATTTTCCACCACGTCGACCTTGAGGTCGATTGCGCCGCCAGCATCGTCGCGTCCGGTGAAGTGCTCGGGCCGAATGCCGGCTTTGATCGGAATGTCGCCTGCGCCGTGCAAAAGACCGGTCTTGAAGACAGCGCCGCAATCGAGCCTAACCACGCCGTTGGGGTCCAGCGTGCCATCCAGGAAATTCATGCGCGGCGAGCCGATGAAACCGGCGACGAAGAGGTTGTCGGGGTCGGCATAGAGCGTATCTGGCGTCCCTGTCTGCTCGATCTGCCGGCGCGCATGACGACGATCTTGTCGGCGAGGGTCATCGCCTCGGTCTGGTCATGGGTGACGTAGATCATCGTGGCGCCGATGCGCCGATGCAGCTTGGCGATCTCGACACGCATGGAGACGCGGAGCTCGGCATCCAGGTTCGACAGCGGTTCGTCGAACAGAAAGACAGCCGGATTGCGCACGATCGCCCGGCCGATCGCGACGCGCTGGCGCTGGCCGCCCGAGAGCTGAGCGGGCTTGCGCTTGAGCAGCGGCTCTATCTGCAGCGTTGCCGCTGCAACAGCAACGCTGCGCTGGATTTCGGACTTGCCAAGGCCCGCCATGCGCAGCGAGAAGCCGATATTCTGCTCGACCGTCATATGCGGGTAGAGCGCGTAGTTCTGGAAAACCATGGCGACGCCGCGCTCGATCGGATCGGCCTCGTTCATGCGCCGCCCATCAATCTTGAGATCGCCAGCGGTGATCTTTTCAAGGCCGGCGATCATACGCAGCAGCGTCGATTTCCCGCAGCCGGAAGGGCCGACAAAGACAGTGAAGGAGCCGTCATCAACGCTTAGATTGAGCCCTTCGATTGCTTCGAAACTGCCATAGGACTTGTCGATATCGTGTAATTCTACGCTGGCCAAAGCTTCCTCCCTTTAACCGCTTGGCGGGCAGAACGCGTCAGGTGATCCGTCGCGTCGAGCCCCGCAAAATGATGTCGCATTCAAGAACGACGCTGCGGGTCGCCCCTCCTGATGGTTCCGTCAGGCGTTCCACGAGAATGTCGGTGATGGTCTCGGCAATGCTGGCGACTGGCTGGGCGACGGCCGTAATGCCGGCCTCATAGAGGCGGAAGATCGCCACGTCGTCGAAGCTCGCCAGCGAGATATCGTCGGGCACGTGACGGCCGTTCTCCTTCAGCCAGCTGAGCGCCCCGACCGCCATGCCGTAATTGGCGGAGAAAATAGCTGTGGGTGGGCTTTCCAGCGACATCAGTCGCTTGGTCGCCTCGTAGCCGCCATCCATGCGCCAGTTGCCGCGCACTGCCAGGGAAGCATCCACCACGATGCCCCGGTCGCGCAGCGCCTGCTCGTATCCGGCCAGGCGTTCGATTCCCGACGAATTGCGCGGGTCACCCGTCAGCATGCCGATGCGCGTATGGCCGAGATCGATCAAATGGCTGATTAGGCGGTAGCTCGCGCGGTGATTTTCGACCATCACCCGGTCCGCCGCGAGCCCACGCACGTCGTTATTGTAGAAGATGATCGGAATGTCGTGATGGATCAGGTCGTCGACGCGATCATAGACCTCAGCCGTGCCGTCCATGACCAGTGCATCGACGCGTTGCGCGGCAAAGAAATCGAGAGCCTCGGCGACCACGCGCGGATCGCCGCCATGACAGTAGGTCAAGAGCGCTCGTCCGGTCTGACGCACGGAAATGGCCAGATATTCCAACATCCGGGCATGGAATTCGTCGAAGGTCGGCACCAGGAAGCCGATCATATGGGTAAGGTCGGTACGGATCGAGGCCGCTGCGGCATTGCGCCGGTAGCCCAGATCCTGGATTGCGCGCTCGATCTGTTCGCGGTTCGACCGGCGGATCGTCTGGCCGTTAAGATAACGGGACACGGTGCCGACAGCGACGTCCGCCACCCTGGCAACGTCGATAATCGTGGCTCCGCGTCTCTTTCCGGCCGTCTGGTCCGTCTGTCGCATGTCGAGCGGGCTCCTGCACTCATTGAGGGGAAATAGCGCCAGGGGAAGCGCTTTTCCGTCGTATAGCCCAGCGCTCTGCCGCCCACCAGCGTTGCGGGCGGCAAGAGCAATGTCCGACGGTTCCCCTACCTCGACCTGCATCAGACGCCTTCGAACACCACGGCGCTGTGGATATGCAGGCGCGGCACTGTGATGCTGATGGCGCCGTCTGCGCCGGCTTCCCAGGCCAGATCCTCTCCGGTCATGGCATCGAAAACCCGCTTCGGCTTTGCCGGCAACCGCACGCTGGCGTTTACCGGGCCGATCGCCGGGATGTCCTCGATCATTTCCATCACCCGTGTCGAGCCGTCATCGCCACGAACATCCTTGCCGCGGATCTGCGGCGGTCCGTAAAGAAGATGCAGGATGTGGCGATTGTGCCCAATCTGCCGGGTCAGCGTTGCCCGGCCGGATGAGGGAAGATCGGTAACCATCGCCGGATCGGGAACGAGACGATCGAGAAGCCCGCGAACAACATATTTATAAAGCGGCTGGCCAATGGCCCGGTAAAGCCGAAAGATCGGGTAGGCAATATAGGCGGTGCCTCCATGCTCGGTCACGGCAGCGCCAAGCATATCAGCGGCTGTATCGTCCGGAGCATGCTGGTGCGAGCAGAAATGTTTGTAAGTCCGGTTGAAGTAGGAGGGGTAGATACCGGCCAGCACCGTTGCGCCGACCGCGCGGACGGTTTCGGCTTCATCGTAGAAAACGAAGGCCGTTTCCGGCATGGACGGATCTAGGTCCTTGCCCGCCTTCACATAGCTCGGTCTGAACGCGACCGGCGTTGCCTGCCGCTCAATGCCGAAATCGACAGCAAATGCACCATCTTCGCCGATACCCGAATGCCAGGAGGCGATGATCTTGCCGCCACCGGCGAGATAGGCTTTCAGCCGCGCCGCAAGGGCAGCATCGACCGGGATTTCATCCGGCAGGATCAGCAGTCGGTACGCCTCGAAACGAGCGGAACTGTCGAGTACGTCGAAGGGCCGCTTCAGCTCCTGCAGCATCTGTGCCGCGCCATCGTCGCTCGGGTGATTGCGCGCGCCCTTGGGGTTCATGTGCTCGGCGGACAATATAGCGATCTCGGAGACCTGCTTGGCGCCATCCAGAAACGGCTCCAGCTTTTCAACGCGTCGATAAGCCGGCGCGATCGAAGCGTAAGTATCCGGGTTGATGGCGCCGTTCGGATGCAACTGGTCGCCGACCAGGCACTTCGATCCGAGCGCGATCATTTGCGCACATTCATATTCCAACGCATCAGGGTGCTTGAAACCGCCGAACTCGCCCCACGAGGTGTGGAACTTGCCTGTATGAGCCAGGAAATCCATGCCGAGCGTTGCCGCGTAGCGCGCGCTGGACGGAAAGTGATCGTAACCCCAACCGCCCGTCGGCAGGCTTTCGAGCTCGAGATGAGAATAGGTGGAAAAGCGCTTCGGGCCCTGCTTGTGGATATGTCCGCAATTGTAGAAGACGCGGAGATTAGGGAACTCCTTGAACAGCGCCTCGCTCGTTTCACGCCGGAACTGTTCGTTGACGGCCTCGTCGTTCTTCAGCCGGTCCGCCGAATTTTCTGGATCGAGGCCCTCGCACTGCATGCGCTCGATGCAAGCCGGGCATACACAATCCGGCGTGAGGATGATATCGAAGAACAGACCCTGCGTGGAATAGCTTTGCGCGACTTCGCGCGCCTGATCGAGAATGTATTTCCGAAGGCCGGCATGGTTGAGGCAGAGCGTATGCCACGCCGGGCTAAGCTGCTTGCCCGCCGAAGGGTCGTCCGGACGGTCGTGATGGTATTGGTTCGACGCGGTCATGGCGCGCCATTCGGGATGTTCGCGCGCCGTCAGCTCGTCCCACTGTACCGATATATAAATCGGGCTTTCGATATCGGCCGCCGACAGCGCCTTCACCATGTCGCCGAGGAGGTCCGGGCGGGCCAGCTGCGGATGCGGCTTGCCGACCTTGGTCGGATAGTAGGACCAGCCGTGATGGCACTTGGCGAAGATCGTGATGGAGTCGACATGCGCCGCCTTCAAGGTTGAAACGAAGGTATCCGGATCGAAATCTGCGCCGATGCCGGGAATATGTTCCGACGTGTGGAAGTCGAGATGGATCTGGCGGTAGCGCAGCGGCTTGTTTGCGGTGTTAGGCATGGTCCTATTCCTTTGCGCCGGTGCGGGTTTGAGAGCCGGCGGCGAACTGACGTTGGAAGATAAGAAAGACGAGGAGGGGAACGATTGTCGTGATGATCGCCGCCACCGAGCGCAGGTCCCAATTGATCTCGTAGCTGCCGGAGATGCGGGCGAGCAGCACGGGCAGGGGCACATCGTTGCGCAGGAAAAGCATCGGCAGCAGCAGGGCGTTCCAGGTCCAGAGGAACTGCAGGATGCCGACGGCGAAGATCGGCGACAGGCTGTTCGGCAGCACCACATGACGGAAAGTCGCAATCGGTCCGCAGCCGTCGATCTTGGCAGCTTCCACGAGTTCGCGTGGGAAATCCTCGAAGAAATTTTTGACGAGGAAGATCGACCAAGCGAAGGACATCCCGACATAGGGAATGAGAACGGAGAGAATGTTGTCGATCAGCCCGAGATCGCGCCACAGCGTGAAGAGCGGAATGATGACAACCTGCTGCGGCAGCACGAAAGCGTTGATGATGATGATCAGCAAGATGCGGCGGAACGGGAAAGTGAGGAAATGGAAGGCGTAGGCCGCTGCCGGCGTCAAAAGCATCGTCAGCGCCGTCGCAATCCCCGCCGTTTTCATCGTCACCCACATGGATTGGGAGAGCGGATATTTGTCCCAGACGCGCTGCCACGCATCGAAGGTCAGATCGAAGCGCTCGAAGTGCCACCAGCCAAGCGAGACGCCCTCGGGAGGACGCAGGGATGTAACAACGATACCGGCGATTGGGATGACCCAGATGCAGGCGATGATGCCGACGAATATGACAATCCAGCGGGGAGCCTTGCCGATCATTTCGCACCTGCCGTTCGCTGGATGATGGCGGGGATCGAGACGATGAGCACGGCCAGCAGCAGGATGACGGTCGCGGCGGCGCCATAGCCCAGTTTGAACTGGGTCATGGATTCCCGGTACATGAAATAGCCGACCGTCTCGGTTGAGCGCACCGGTCCGCCGCCCGTCAGGATGTAGATGATGTCGAAGGCGCGCAGGGCACCCAGAAGATTGATGAAAACCGCGACACGCACGCCGGGCATCGATAGCGGCATCATGATATGGCGCATGGTCGAGAGCGGCTTGGCGCCGTCCATATAGGCTGCTTCGAGCACGGATTTCGGGATTGCCTGGATGGCAGCGAAGATCAGCATCAGGGGCAAGCCGACGCCGCTCCACGATGCGGCAATGATGAGTGCCCACAGCGCCGTGTTGGCATCGCCGAGCCAAGCATGCGAGAAGCCGGGAAACCCGAAAAGCTGGATCAGCGAATTGAGCAGGCCGCCGGCATCGGCCCTGTAGATGCCGATCCACATGTAGCCCGAAACTGCCTCCGAAATACCGAAGGCGGCAAAGATCATCACGCGGAACGGCAGCGTCTGTCGTGGCGCGAACGCGCACGTCATTGCCAGAGCCCAGCCAATCGAGACGGAAATCACCGTCGTCCCGATCGTGAATATCAGGGTCGTTAGCAGCGTGCTGCGAAAGGCGGCGTCCGAAAACAGCCGCACATAATTGCCGAAGCCGATGAAGGAAGGCTTCCGCAGGCCCTGTATGTCCCAGAAGCTCAAGCGGATAGTCTCCACCAGCGGATAGACCACGGCGAGGGCAAAGAGCACGATGACGGGTGCGATCAGGATCAATGCGGCGGGCGTGTCCCTGAGCAGACGCCGGCGGCCTTCAATGCTGACCGCTAGCGGGGAAACCTGCATCACGCCCGCCGCTTCCCGCGCGGGGGAAGCGGAGGTGCCGGCCATCAGTAGGAACCCTGGGCCTTGGTTTCGATTGCCGCAAGGACGCTATCGATATTAGCATCCGAGGGATCCTGCAGAAATTTCTGCAGCTGCACGCGATATTCATCGACGAGATCGCCGGGCAGGAGATCTCCGAGCACGAATTGCAGCTTCGAGCTTGCGACCGCTGATGTCGCCACCTTCTGCGTCTCGCCATAGAGCGACGTGTCGGTATTGCTGCTTGGTGATGCATAGCCGTTCTTGGCAAGAATGTTGGCAGCCTCGGCGCTTGTCCAGAAATCGAGGAAGGCGTCGGCTGCCTTCGGATTGGGGCCGTTTGCCGTGACGAGCAGTTCCTTGGTATCGACGCTCGACGTGTCGTCATGACCCATGCCGAGGGCGGGGAACTGGAAGAGGCCGTAATCCTTACCTTCGGTGAGTTTGTAATCATTCTTGGCGCGGTTATTCATCCACATGCCGATCAGCAGGAAATTTTTGGAATTCGCCTGGAAGATTTGGTCGGCTTCCCCGTCCCAGTCGTTGGCGAGCATGCTGTTCGGCGCACCGCAGCAGCCCGCGGTCAACATTTCGGCATATTTTGTAAGCGCATTCTTCACGGCCGGATCGGTCCACGAAATTTCGTGCGCGCCCAGCTTCGAAGCCGTCTCGACGCCTGCCGTTCTCAGTAGCAGCGTTTCGAACCATTCGGCATGCGCCCAGTATTTGCCGGGAATAGCGACCGGAGCCGCGAACCCAGCTTTTGTAAGCTTCGCAAAGCTGGCGACGAACTCGTCCCAACTCCTCGGCGGCTCGGTGATGCCCGCCTTGGCAAGGTGCTCCTTCTTGTACCAGATGCCGGAGCGGTTGCCGAAGGTGTAAGTCAGGCCATAGGTCCTGCCGGCTATAGCGCCGAGATCCTTCCAGGATTGGCTGATGAGCCTGTCCCAGCCGAAGGACTTCCATTGGTCGTCGATCGGCCGCAGCATGCCGGCATCGAGCAGTTCCTTCCGGAAGGCCGGCCAGGTGTTGTAGAGAACATCGACCACTTCGCCGCCCATGAGTGCCGTGCGGATGCCACCGCGCATGTCTCCTTGGCCGGTAATGGCAACTTCCCTGATCGTCACTTTCGGATATTTCGCCGTAAATGCATTCTGGATCTGGTGCATCATGTCGAGCTCGGAACCACCGAGCCAATTCAGCACCACAAGTTCGCCGCTCACGCTATCCTGCGCGTTGGCGCTACCCGCCAACGCCATCAATGCGGCACTTCCCGCACCCGCAAGCAGGGTGCGGCGACGTATCTCATGCGTGAATCCACTGCTGTTGGTCATGTCACATCCTCCCAAACGTTGACTTTGCCCTTGGCACTCAATTTAATTGAAACGTTATCATCTATCTTGAAACTAGCAAGGGTTTTGTCTGATAGTGCTCAACGAGCCGAACCGTTGCGTGGCGGCAGCACTAAACAAGATAGGAGCACAAAATGACCCGGCTTAAGGACAGCGTAGCGGTCGTCACCGGTGGCGGTAGAGGAATCGGTCGGGAGATCGCGCTCCGGCAGGCGCGAGAAGGCGCCAAGGTCGCGGTGCTTGCGCGAACCGCCACTGAGATCGAGGAAACAGCCTCGCTGATTGAAGATGAAGGCGGGCAAGCGATCGCTGTGACGACCGACGTTACCCAATACAGCGCCGTCGAAAACGCTTTTGCCCGGATCGCATCTGAGTTCGGTTCGGTTGATACGTTAGTCAACAATCACGGTTCTTTCCAGGCTTTCGGACCGATATGGGAGTGTGACCCTGTTGCCTGGTGGCGGGATGTGGAAATCAACTTGCAAGGGACGTTTCACACCTCCCGCACGGCTTGTTCGACAATGTTGGCGCGCGGCAGAGGCCGGATCATCAACCTGGTTGGCGGAGGGACGGGCAATAGTTTTCCACACGGTTCCGGATACGCATCGAGTAAAGCAGCGATCATGCGGCTGACCGAGTGTCTCAATGATACGACGATCGCTCATGGCATACGCGCCTTTGCCGTCGACCCCGGGCTCGTACGAACCGACATGACGGAAAAGCAGTTGTTTTCGGAGGCAGGCAAAACTTATCTGCCCGCCATCCAGCAGCTCTTCGACGACGGCATCGATATCCACCCTTCTCGAGCTGCACTTCTTATCGCGGACATCGCCGCTGGCCGGTTCGATGTGCTTGCTGGTCGCCTCTTGCGCGGCGTCGACGATCGAGATGTACTCGAAAAGGAAATGGACGCTTTGGCAGAAGCCGATGGAAGGGCATTGCGCTTCAGCGCGATAGAGCAACAGAAACTCTGAGGGCGATGAAACGGCGCTCCGAGCAGTCGCAGCGGTACCTCCGCCGGCAGCCCGGAGCGCCGCGCGATCTGTGCGTTGGGCCGCCGCCGAGACAGCGAGAGGATAGACCGCGCTGCAGCCGGCGCCCATCAAGGCAAAGCCTGCCAGCGCGACATAGGAATGCGGCGCCCCCCAACACGGCGCAGATGCCGATCGCCGAAAGAACAAGCAACATCGTGGCGACGGCCCGCGCGCCAAACCGATCGACCAACGGATCGACGAACAGGCGCGCCAGCGCCATGCAGAAGGTAAAGAGCGTCAATCCCAGTCCGCCAATGAAGGGCTCGACCGAAAACACATCGCGCAAATAGATCGCCGACCAGTCGATCCCGGCGCCTTCGACGAGAAAGGCCGCGATGCCGATCACGCAGAACGGCATTGGGCCCCAGGTGGGAAGCGCTACCAGCGGTGCCTTGCCTTCATGCAACGCGATCCGCGCCGGCGCATTCCGCATGCCGGAGATTGTCCAGATGCCGATGACAAGAACCGTGACAAGGTGGCGGCGAGATGGAGTTCCATCGAAATGCCCGCTTGGCGGACGACTGATGAGACAAGCGCCGTGACGAGGCAAACCGGACGGCGGCTCGGCCACCGTCCCAGTCCACGAACTACCGCCCGCCCTCGATCTTGCGATGACGCTGGTTGATGCCGCCCTTGCCATAGGGGTAGTCGAAAGGCTGGGGCGCACTCACCTCGTTCAGTTTGGCCATCTCGTCGTCGGAGAGTTTGAGCTTCATGGCGCCCAAATTGTCGGCGAGCTGTTCCGGCGTGCGGGCGCCGAGGATCACGGACGTGATCGCCGGCTGCGCTGCCGTCCAGGCCAGCGCCACCTGCGCCATGCTGACGCCATGCGCCTTGGCGATCTCCTCGACGACAGCGATGATCGCCCAGGTTCTCTCCATCGCATTGCGCGGCGCATAGGATTCGCCGCCGCGATTGGGGTTTTCGCCGAGGCGGGTGGCGCCGGTCGGCATCTCGTCGCGCTTGTACTTGCCGGTCAGCCAGCCGCCGCCGAGCGGCGACCACGGCAACAGACCCATGCCGGCATCCTGGCAGGCCGCGACAATCTCGAGCTCGATGTCGCGCACCAGCAGGTTATATTGCGGCTGCAGCGTCACGGGACGCGTATAGCCGCGCGCCTTGGCGATCTCCGAGGCCTTGGCGATATGCCAGCCGACATAGTTGGAGAAGCCGTAATAGCCGATCTTGCCGGAGGAAACCGCATCGTCGAGGAAGCGCAGCGTTTCCTCGATCGGCGTCAACGCGTCCCAGGCATGCATCTGGTAGAGGTCGATCTGCTCGAGGCCGAGGCGGCGGAGCGAATCGTCGAGCGCCTGGCTAAGATGCCGGCGCGACAGGCCGATATCATTGGGGCCGTTGCCCATCGGAAAACGCCCCTTGGTGGCGACGATCGCCTGGCGGGCCTCGGTCGGGCGCGCCTTCAGCCAACGCCCGATGATCTCTTCCGACTTGCCGGCGCTGTAGACATCGGCGGTATCGATGAAATTGCCGCCCCAGGCGAAATAATCGTCGAGCAGCTTGTGCGAGGCGGCCTCATCGGCCTCCGCGCCGAAGGTCATGGTGCCGAGGCAATAGGCGGTGACGACGGTCCCGCTGGGACCGAGCTTGCGATAATCCATATTCATCTCCTCTTTGAACACAACTGCGGCATCAACGGCGGCTGTCATTTCGATGTCGACGGCGGTGAAAGAACGAGCAGCGAACTGCCTTCACACGTCCCAAACGGGGCACCAATCGCCGTTTACCAGTCGCATGCCCTTCTCGAGGCCTTCGATCCGTTTGATCTCGGCCGGCGTCAGCGTGATCTTGCGGGCTTCGAAATTCCGCATGATGCGGCCCCTCTTGCTGGAAGACGGGATCACGACATGCCCCTTGGCGATCAGGAAGGCCAGCGCGACCTGGTCGCTGGTGGCGCCGCGGGCCTTGCCGATCTCTTCAAGAACCGGGTCGCCGACGACGGCGCCGCGCGCGAGCGGTGAATAGGCCGTAACCGCTATACCGAGCTTTTGGCAATAATCGATGATCGGCCGGTTCTGCATATAGACGTGGCACTCCACCTGGTTGGTGGTGATCGTGCGGCTGCCGAGCAGGCGGATGCTTTCGTCGATCATCGCTTTGGTAAAGTTCGAGACGCCGATCTGCCTGGCAAGGCCGGAATCGAAAACCTCGGCGAACTGGCCGAGATAATCGGCAAGCGGATATTTGTTATGCGGCGACGGCCAGTGCAGGAGCAACAGGTCGACCTGGTCGACGCGGAGCTTTTCCAGGCTTTCCCTGACCGACGGCATGACGGCTCCAGGGCCATAATTGTCGGGCTTCACCTTCGTGGTGATGAAGATTTCGTTGCGCGCCACGCCGGCGTCCTTGATGCCGCGGGCGACATCCTGCTCGTTGCCGTAGCCCTGGGCGGTATCGATGTGGCGGCATCCGGCTTCGAGCGCCCAGATGACGCCCTGATGGGCTTCATCGGCCGAGCGGTTCCATGTGCCGTACCCCATCTGCGGGATGCCGGCGACCATTGCTTCTCTCGTCATGTTGTCTTCCTGTGCAGCAATTCAAAAATGCTACAATGTCGTTTGCGTGTCTGAAAAGCCGCGCGGCGCTGTCGTCAGAAACCGGCGACGTGCAGCGATTTGTAGGGGGCTTCAAGCGCTTTGACGTCATCACCGGTGAGTTCGAAGTCGACCGCGGCGATCGCATCTTCGAGATGGCTCATCTTGCTGACGCCGACGATCGGCGAGGTCACGACCGGCTTCTGCAGCACCCAGCCCATCGCGACCTGCGCCATGGACGTCTTGCGCGCCTTGGCGACGGCTTCGACGGCCTCGACGACGTCCCGATCGCCGGTCTTCTCATACATGCTCTTGTTGTAGCGGTCGGTAGTGGCGCGCTTGGTTTCGGTGCCCCAGGGACGGGTCAGCTTGCCGCCGGCAAGCGGGCTCCACGGAATGACGGCGATACCCTGATCGCTGCAGAGCGGCAGCATTTCGCGTTCTTCCTCGCGATAGGTGAGGCTGACCTGGTTCTGCATCGAAACGAACTTCGTCCAGCCGTTGACCTCGGCTGCATGCTGGAGCTTGGAAAACTGCCAGGCCCACATCGAGGATGCGCCGATATAGCGGGCCTTGCCGGCGCGCACGACGTCGTTCAGCGCCTGCATGGTTTCTTCGACCGGCGTGAACGGGTCGAAGCGGTGGATCTGGTAGAGATCGACATAGTCGGTGCCGAGGCGGCGCAGGCTGTTGTCGATCTCGGTAAGGATCGCGGCACGGGAAAGACCCTGGCCGTTTGGGCCGGGACGCATGCGGCCGAACACCTTGGTCGCCAGCACGATCTCCTGGCGGGGCGCCAGTTCCTTGAGCAGGACGCCGGTGATCTCTTCGCTCGTGCCCTGCGCGTAGACATTGGCCGTATCGAAGAAATTGATGCCGGCATCCCATGCGCGCTTATAGAGTGGCCGCGCCTCTTCGAGCCCCAGAACCCATGGGCGTTCGTCCGTCTGTTTGCCAAAGGACATGCAGCCGAAGCAGATGCGGCTGACTTCAAGCCCTGTCTTGCCAAGTCTTGTGGTCTTCATGGTCTTTCCTCAAAGTTGTTGATCGGCGGTGCCAGAAATGCGCCTCGCGGCATCATGCGCCGGTAACGTATTTCCGCCAGTTGTGTTCTTCCTTGAAACCGAGAACCTCCCGGATCTTCCGGTTCGAGAGCGGCGCTTCGAATTCGCCGAGCTCCCGGAGGATCGGCGTGTCCGGCGCCCATTTGCCGAGGAAATCCCGCGTTGGCTCGCTTGCCGTGATCGTGTCGTTGACGGCATTGAAGACCTGGAAGCCGAGGCCGTCGGCCTGCAGGCAAAGATCGACGATCTGCCCGAGATCGCGGGCATCGATGTAGCTCCAGGCGTTGCGCTTGCGTGTTGGCGGATCGGCAAGGAAGCCTGGAAAACGCTCGTATTCATGCGGTTCGATGACGTTGGCGATCCGCAAAGCGTAGATGTCGATGCCGCTGCGCATCGCAAAGGCGCGGGCCGTCTTCTCGTTGACGACCTTGGAAAGCCCATAGCTGTCCATCGGGTCGATGTCATAGTCTTCTTCGAGCGGAAACGAATGGAAATCCTTGTCGCCCTCGGCAAAACAGACGCCGTAGGTCGTTTCGCTGGACGCGATGATCACCTTGGGAATGCCGAGCTTCACCGCCGCTTCGATGACGTTGTAGGTCGAGACCGCATTGACCGAAAAAGTTTGGTTGTCGGGCTTGAGCAGCAGGCTCGGTATAGCCGCGAAATGCACGACGGCGTCGACCTTGGCCGGTCCGCCCGGCGTTTGCAGACCCTCGCCGCTGAAATGCATCGACAGGGCGTTGAAGGTCTGGCCGCTATCGCTGAGGTCGGTGATCAACGTCTGCACGCCGGGGCAGTTCAAGGGAACGAGGTCGAGGTTGCGGACCTTGTGTCCCTTCCCCACCAGATATGGAACCGCATGGCGGCCGGCCTTGCCGCTGCCGCCGGTAAAGATGATCCGCTTGCTCATGTGGTGTGTCCGCTTCCTGATGAAGGTTCGATAGAAGCGGTACAACGTGGGGGAGCGATGAATCAATAGAGTGGAAATCACTGAACCGATGAGCTAGGCTCATCGATTGGAAGCAGCCTCTACAATCCGTTCAGCCCGCGAACGATCCTGATCAGCGCGTCGACGCCGAAGGGGAGCTGCCGCCGGCTGGAATAATACATCGAAAACGGCGGGCCCATCGACGCCCACTTGGGAAGAACGACCTCCAGGCGCCCTGCGGAGACATAGGGGCTTGCCAGCCTTTCCAGGCAATAGCACAGCCCGGCGCCTTCCAGAGCCGCATTGATGGCAAGATCGGTTTCGCCTGATATCAACGCTCCGGGAACGTCGATCTCGCGGCGATCATCGCCGCGTTCGAATTCCCACTTGTAGATCTGGCCGCGGCCCGTCCGTATCCGGATGCAGCGGTGAGAATTGAGGTCCTCCGGCATGACAGGGCGACCATGACTTCTCAGATAATCAGGGGCAGCGACCGCGACCCATTTTAAAGGAGGAGTAAGAGGAACTGCGATCATGTCTTCCGGGATGGTGCCGCTGTACCGGATACCGGCATCGAAGCCGTCCGCGGTGACATCGACGAACTGGTCATCCACGGCGACCTCAAGTTCGACATTCGGGAAGCGCTGCTGGAACGCCGGGATGGCTGGCCGCAAAAGCAGAACGGCGGCATCTTTCAGAACATTGATGCGAATGCTGCCGGCGCCACCTTGGTAATGTCCGTTCAAGTCCTCCAATCCGGAGTTGATAAGCTCGAGCCCGGCAGAAATCTTCTCGGCGAGGGCTGTTCCGGCGGCGGTTGGTGCAACGCTGCGGCTGGTTCGATTAAGGAGACGAACGCCCAGCCTTTGCTCAAGCGCCTTCATGCTGTGGCTTAGGGCGGAAGCCGTTACTTCCAGGTGATCCGCCGCTTTCCGAAAACTACGGTACTGGACTATCGCGAGAAAGATCGACAGTTCGTGAATTTCATTGCGCTTGAACTGCATGTTGATCTCAGGAGGCTAGTTTGGCGATACTTCGCAACCGGTCTTAAAGGCTCCAGCTCGTTCGGTGCAACTCAGCACCCGGCTGCAGCTTTCCCGGCTCGGATTCTCCACTGCCGATCACAGAATTACCCCGTATCATACAGCCTTTCAATCTCCGGTTTTCACTCGGAGGTGCTCACGAGGTAAGAGAAATATCGCTCCTGAAACTGTGCTAAATTCTCGGGCGCAATGGAAAGTGGCACCAACTAGCAGCTGAAAGGTGGTCCGGCACTGCTCAGCCGAGCAACGGTTGCGCCGAGCGCTCGCTTACAATCGTAATTCCGGACGGGATCCCAACCGGATCTCGTAGGCTGAATGCTTCAATCGCTCGAAACTGGCGGACGCGGGGCGTTGAAATCGGCCGCGATAGTGGTTCGGGCTAACGCCGATCGTTCGCGCAAACGCGCGGCGCATCGCGTTCACGTCGCTAAAGCCGCACATGGCGGCGATCTTTTGTAGCGGCTGGGCGGTATCCTCCAGCAAGCGGCGGGCCGCATCGGTTCGCGCCGCCGTGACGAAATCAGCCGGTGTCATGCCGAGCTCACGGCGAAATACGCGGGCAAAATTGCGTTTGCTCATGCCGATCTTCTGCGCAAGATCGTCGACGGCGAGCGGAGCGCCGAGATTTGCCAGCACATATTCCTGCGCCTTCTGGATCAGCGTCGTTTCCGACATCTGGCCGACGAGGTGGGCGCTGAACTGCGATTGTCCTCCGGGACGCTTCATGAACATACCATGTAGCGGGCGACGATCATCGCAATGTCGCGCCCGTGATCCTCTTCGACCAGCGAGAGCGCCAGATCGATGCCCGAGGTGACGCCCGCTGCCGTGATGAGCGCGCCGGAATTGATCGTAGTAGTTCCAGGAGGATCGATCGACCGGGTGGGCGGCCTCCCAGGCGCCGATCGCGCCGATCAGCTCGTCCCGGAACTCGTCCCGTTCGAAGAAGCCGTCCTTAGCGAGCGCAAGCGCCATGCCGAAGGCCTTTCGCTCCCACTCGCTGCCGAAGCAAAGCGAGCCGTTCGCCCGCGGCGGATTGTCGATGCTGCCCATCATCTCGGTGACGGCGAAATGCTCGAATTGCGTCAGCACGGCGCCCTCCTCGCGCTGCCCTGGCGACGGCGACACCCATCATCGCTTCCGGGGTGACAAGGGCCTCGAGTTCCGCTTCGGAAAGCCCATCCGTACCGGCCGGGCGTTCCGGCACGACGAACCAGCGGATCTGGGCGCTGGAATCCCAGACCTTGATCTCGACCGCATCGGGAACCGCCAGCCCGAACTCTGTCAGCACGGCGCGCGGCTCGCGGGCGGCGCGGCTGCGGAAGGTCGGGTCCTTGTACCAGTAGGGCGGCAGGCCGAGCACCGGCCAGGGATAGCAGGAGCACAGCGTGCAGATGATGAGGTTATGGACATCGGGGGCGTTGGCCACCGCGCGCATGTGCTCGCCCTCGGCGTCCGCTCTGCCGCGGTGACATCGATCTGTCCCGCCGTATAGGCGATGTGGGCGATCTGAGGATCGGTCCGCTTGGCATCGGCGGCGAGCGAAGCCGTGCCGAGCGATGCCGCCAGCAGAGTGGCGCCGAGAATTCGTTTCAACACTGTCTTCCTTTTGTCGTGACTGGATGCCTTCCGGCGGGAACGATGTGTGCCTTCGGAAGCGAGCATTGGATGCAGCTCGGACGAAAAGGTTCCCAGAAATTTCGGACACGGGGAGGCCGGGTGTCATCGACGTCGGTCACCGACGCGTCAGTCTTTGCCGAGGAAGCGTTGAAGCACGATGGCGTGATTGTGCTGTACGTCTTTCGCAGCGTAGAGAAGCGTCGTGTCCCCTTGCTGGATCTGGCGTTTCAGCTCCTCGACGGCGGAGGGATTCTTCTCCAACTCGTCCCGATACCGGCGTTGGAACTCGATCCATTTGGCGGGATCATGGCCAAACCAACGGCGCAGCGTCGGGCTTGGTGCTATATCCTTCAACCAGATATCGACTGCTGCATCCTGCTTGCTCAATCCGCGAGGCCATAGACGATCGACCAGGATGCGCGTGCCGTCCTTGTCGTCTTTCGGCTCGTAGATTCTTTTGATGTGCAAGGCCATTTTCTCACCCCGTCATAAGTTCGAAAGCCAATCTCGACGAATACGCGTGCCAAGGTTTTGGTTCCAAGCTGGAGCCGGAGGAACAGGTGTTGGCCTGTTCAAGCCGCATCCATCTCACTCAACTTAAGTAATATGGTTGCCAATTAGCCACACTCGCCTACCTCCGGACTGTCATAATTGATTTTTCGCGCGCAACTGGTATTGCTCGGTCGTTCACCGCTGATATTTTTCGATTCTCTCAATATTGCCAAAAGGATACCTGATGCGAAAGTTGGCGCCGCTCGTCCTTGTCGCAGTTCTTAGCGCCTGCGCTCGGCCATCGGATGGCCCAACTGCGGGTGGTTTCTACAATGCCACCGCCCCGCAAAGTAACGAGCGGATCCCGGTGGTCCGGCTCTCGGAAGCGCCGATGGGTCCGGTTGCGGTCACTCCGCTTGCCTATGCGGCCACAGATCCCGGGCTCAGCCTCATGCGCTCGAGCGGATTTGCCGATACGAGGCTGCGGCGCGGCGATGTCATCGAAGTCACGATCCTCGACACCGGCGAAGAAGGGCTTTTCTCTTCAACTCAAAGCAAGACCCTCAATCTCGGCCGCTTCACCGTCGATTCCACGGGCAACGTGACCCTTCCCTTCGTCGGCAAACAGCGAGTGGTGGATTCCTCGACCGAGGCGCTGCAGACGCGCATCGTCACCGGCTTGAAGGGATCGGCAGTCAATCCGCAGGCCGTCGTCACAGTGGTCGACAGGCCCTCGAGCGGTATCACCGTCAATGGCGACGTGCGTGCCGCCGGTCGCTTCCCGCTCACCGCCCGCAAGGAGCGTGTGCTCGATGCGGTAGCACTTGCCGGCGGCGCATCGTCTGCTCCGGGCTCGGCGACTGTCACGCTGATGCGCGGTAAGCAGCGCGCCACCGTGCCGCTCCAGCGCGTCATCGATGACAACAAACAGAATGTCTACCTGCTGCCTGATGATCAGATCTATATCGACAAGGATTCACCCACCTTCACCGCCTTCGGCGCCTTCAAGAGTGTCGGCGAGTTCGAATTCGAGCCGGGCAGGTTGACGCTTGCCCAGGCGCTCGGACGGGCCGGCGGCCTGCTCGACGATCGTGCCGATGCGCGCAATTTCTATGTGCTGCGCAACCAGCCGGTTTACACGCAGGTTGCGGCCGTAAATGCCAAGAATGCTGCCCCGGCTGTGGTGAGCACCAAGCCGGTGATCTACCGCGTCAATCTGAAGGACGTTTCCAATCTGGCGCTGATGCAGCGGTTCCAGATGATGGATGGCGATATCATCTACGCCAGCAATGCCAGCCTGGTGGACTTTGCCAAGCTTTTCAACGTGTACCAGAAGAGTGTGCCGACGGCCGTAGCACCGATCCCAGGGTCGAGCGGTAATTAAGCATCGACAGCCGGACGTTTTGCGGAGCCGCCGAGCAGATGCAAGGCGGCTCTTGCATTTTCAGGCCTGTCCTGCGGATCCCGTTGGGACAGGCGGCTTGCCAATGCCTCCAGGGCCTTGGTTCCGTCGCTCTCCTCGTTGCAACGGCTAAGCAACAAAGACAGCAGACACCCGGCTGCATAAAGATCGGACCGTTGGTCGAGCGGTTGACCGGCCATCTGTTCGGGGGATGCGAAATCCGGCTGGCCGGCAAAGGCAAGGTCGAATTGATCGTGCCGGGATCCGCGCTCAAGCGCGATGCCGAAATCGGCGATCTTCAAACGGGAGAGATCGCCGTCGGCGAGAAGGTTGAGCGGCGACAGGTCGCAATGCACGAAACCGCCGGCATGGATGGCCTCCAGGCCTGAAAGCATTGAGGTCATCGCTGAAGTGATCTCGCCGAGGGATAAAGGCCTTGCCTGCAAAAGCTCCGCAAGGCGGCTGCCGGTCCATTCCATGACCAGGGCAGGGCGCCCGTCGGCAAGGCGCAGAACGGTCTGCGTCTCGGCAATGTGGGGATGGCGGAGCGCCATGCCGATTTCCGCCTCGCGCAGCATCAGTTTTCTGAGGACGGGATCGTCGGCGTGGTCGGCCTGCGGCATCTTGATGGCATGAAACGTTCCGAGATCGCGATGGCGGGCGCGATAGACCCGGGTGGCCGCGCCGTCATGGATCAGCGCCTCGAGCATAAAGCTGTTGGCGACGATCTCGCAATCCGCGTCGCGGAGGCGGGCCTCGCCCCGATCGAGCGCGTCCCGGACGCGGTCTACCAGAATTTTCCGGGTCTCGGGTGAACCGCGATTCAACGCCTGCCAGAGATGCGAAAAACGTCGGGCGATCTCTTCGAAATCCGCAGGATGATCATTTGTCATCGGTCTTCACATCGATCACGATTGCGCTGAGGTTTTCGCGGCAATTGGCAATCAGCCCCTCCTGGACGAGGATATCGGCGGCCTTTTCGATCTTTGCGGAAAGGAGGATTTCGGCGATGATCCGCTCGGGGACGACGCTGGGCAGCGGCGCGCTGCAGAGCAGCAGCCTGTCGCCGGCCTGCAATCCGCCGGAACGGACTTCGGGGACGAGATGTCCGCGCATGCCGATGGCGCGCGAAAGCGTGCGCCGCAGGCCGATCTCCACATGGTCGCGCGTGAGGCAGCGCATCATGCCGTCCCGCAGAAGATAGCAACGGGCGTCACCCACCCAGAGCAGAGCGCAGCTCTCATCACGCGTGGCCAGCACGACGATGCTCGCGGCCGATGGTTCGCGATCCGAGGAAAGATAGGCCGATTGAAGCAGGCCATGGGCGCGGCCGAGCTTGCCTTTGATCTCCTGTACCAGAGCTTCGATCGTCTGCTGGTTCCCGGTTTCAGCCAGCATATGGACGGCGATCTTGCCGACCTCGGCAGCGGCGTTGCCATCGCCGACGCCATCGGCGACGGCAAAGAGCGAGGGCGTTTCCGAAACGAGCAGCGCATCGGCGTTGACGCTCAGCCGCGTGCCGGGATGCGTGGCATGGCTGTGGCGGATCACCAGCGGATGATGTGGCTCGACGACAACAGGGCGCGGCGTCTCTGATGTTTCGGGTTGCGGCCGTGCCGAAGCCGCGGGGGGATTGTCGTGCAGCAGCTTTGGAAAATCCTCGGGGTCCGGGGCGCCGCCGACACGAAACCCCTTGGCTCGCCGCTCCTCAGAATTAATCCGCCACCAGAGCGTGCCGCGGCCGGAAGCGTTGTCCTGTAGAGTCTCGTTTTCTGCGAGGTCGGCCGGGCGCAGGGTCCGCAGCCGCTTCAGGCTTGCGGTGAAGTGATTGATGTCGAAATCCCGCTTGGCCGAGCTTTCGGCGATCGCCTCGGCGGCCGTGAACCAGGTGTCGTCAAGGTAGAGTTGGCGTGGATGCTCGGCAAAACCGTGAAGCTGGGCGGCGATAACAAGCGGAAAACTGCGCCCGACGCGGTCGAGGCTCGGAAGCAGAACGCCGGCAATGGTGGCCGGTCCCCAAAGACCGCGTTCGACGATAAAACGCCATGCCGGCATCATGCGAAACCGGCGTTCCCAATCCTCGCCGAGTTCTCGCTGCGCCGCTTGCAGCCCCGACTGCAGCCAGGCGTCGAGCGCCGCCTGCAGGTGGCGGCTCAGTCCCATCGAAACGAAATCGCCGTGGCTGGGCAACTTGCCGAAGAAGCCGATCCTGTCGGCTTCGGTCGGGCTTCGGTCCAGGGTGGCGCGCTCGTTCATATCAGACCGGTCAGAATTGCGCCGGGCATGAGAAGGCGCCGAGCGCCTCCAGCCGGAATGGATTGAGCACCGAACCGAACTGCACGTCGAACTCTGCCGCCTGGCCGTTCTGCTGGAACTTTGCCCGGAAGAGGTCGTCGCCTTGTATGGCGAGATCGGCATCGTCGAAGAGCCGGAAGGGCGACCAGTCGCCGTTCTCCGTCAGCGCCTGCTGCCAGCCGCCCGGCTGGAAGGCGAGGCGCGAGACGTTGCTGGCGTCCGTCGATGGCCAAGTGATCGATTTCGATTGGATCGGGCCATGGAAATAGACCACGCGTTCGCCCTCGATCTCCAGCATCACGGCGTTGGCCGCCTCGGTCAGCGATACCGGCTTGACGTTGATTGAAATCGACGGGTTCTCGCTGCCGGCCGGGAAGAAGGCGCGGTTGATCTTGTCGGCATTCTCGAACTGGGCAATCGCCGCACTCGGAATGCTCACCGCGCCGAACGTGCCCTTCCAGCCCCATGGCGATGCGCTGGTGTCGACGAAGGCTTCGAGCTTTTCCTTGAAGAAGGTCTTGAACAGCCCCTCCGGTCCGAAAAGCCTGATGAAATCGCTCATCGCCACGTCGCGTGGGGATTTTCGGTCGAAAGGATAACGACCGGCGACGACATTCGAGCAGAAGCCCGCGCCTTCGGCAGCCCAGGCGTTGCTGATGCGCGAACGGGCGGATTTGACCGCCAGCGATCCGACATCCGCAGCCAGCCCCGCCATCCAGCTATCGACCGGCGCCGGTAGCTTGCGGGCCTGCTGCAGCAGGTCCTGGTTGGCGTCGGTGAGCTGGCTATCGACGTCGAAGACTTTCGCGACTTCGGCGGTCGACGTCGTGGCGCGCGAAAGCTGCTCCTGGACCCTCTGCAGGATCGGATCGAGCTGCCCGATCTCCGATCGCGGCGCATCCTTCGGCTGGTCGGCCGGCGACGATTGGCCGGCCGGCGCCTTCAGCGCTTCGCGAAGACGGTCGAAGGGATCGGGCGCATTCGCTGCACTGGCAAGCGCCGTGGTCGAGGCTGGCAGGCTGTCACCGGCGGCCGAGGCGATTTCTGCACCGAGTGCGCGCAGATCGGTGGCAGCGACGATCGATCTGGTGATCGTCTCGACCGGACCGGGATTACCCGCCAGGATGCGGGTGGTTTCCGCCGCATCGCCAATCGTCTGGGAGGGCTTCACCCTGATATCAGTGAGGATCGTCGACCAGCGCTGCTCGAAGGCGTCGAAGTAAAGCTGAAGCGTCGCCTGGGCGATCGTGTCGACCGTGACGCTGGCGGGATTGGGATCGCCGCGGACCCATTGCTCGTCGAGCGCCTCGCGCGCGGCGTCGGTGATCCCGGGCAGAACGACGGTGCGATAGCCGGTCGCGGAGAAGAGGCCGGGGATGCCTTTGTTAAGCGGCGCCTTCGATTTCCGCTCGAAAGCCTGTTCGCCAAGCGGCCCCAGCGCGCCTGCCGGGCTCCAGGCGGGAAGCGCGCGGGACTCGCGATATTCCGCCAGAATGTCATAGGCGCGGTTGGCGATGTTCTGTGAGCGGATGACCTCGCGCGCCTTGGCGATCAGCGACTTGTCGAGCTCGATCGGTGGCAGCGCGCCGCGCGCCATGACATCGGCATGGGCAATCAGCGCCTGCCGGGCCGCCGCTCTACCTTCGTCTGGATAGAGCCTCGTGAACATGTCTTCTGCTTCCAGCGCGGCAAAGTCCGCATTCACCGGGCCGAGCCCGCCGAGCATGCCGTAGAGCTTCAACGCGTCGAAGGTTCGGGTGACGTCGGTGGTCTCGGTCATGTCCTTCTGGAGCTGCACCAGCATGCGCGGCAGGAGCAGCGTGTTCAACGCCCGCTGATAGGCCTCGCGCTGCCGGCTGGCGACCTTGCCTTCCTGGTCGAGGCCGAGGCTTATCGGCCAGACACGGGTCTTCGAGAAGTCGGTGGTGACGGCGGCGAGATTGTCGAGCGCCGGCAGGATGCGCAGGAAATCCGCATCCGAAACGTCGCGAACCGGCACGCCGCGCACCAGTTGTTCGTAGGCGTCAATGCGTCTTTCCGCGCCGGCCAGCGCCGTGGTGTTCTGGATGTAGGTGGCCGTCCAGCTCGTCAGCACCACGGCAAGCAGCAGGATCGCGCTCGCATAGGCCGCGCGGCGGAAGAGCAGCTGCCGCCCCGAAAGCCGCTTGTCGCGGGCGACCAGCGAGGCCTCGCCGAAGATCACCTCCTTGAAGAGGCGCGAAAGGAAATAGCTGCGTCGCATGCGAGGGACGGTGACCGTTTCCTCCCTCTGGGTGCTAGAGGCGAAATAGATGCCGCGCAGCAGCGGCGCCTCCACCAGCTTCGAACCCGAGCAAAGCTCGGTGACGACCTCGTGCAGACGCTCCTTCAAAGAGGTGAGCTCGGCCGGGAAACGGAAGATGCGGCCGCGCAATTCCGGATTGGGCTCCTGCTGCAAGCGTTCGATCAGCATGGTATCGACGCGCTGCTGCAGCAGGGTGAATTCCTCCATGAAGCGTTCCGGCAGGTTCGCCGCCTTGTAGCTCTCGTCGAGCCCGAAAGTCGTGCCCCAGACCTGTTCGCGGTCGCTTTTGTTGAAACCGTCGAAGAACTCCACGAAGCCGGTCAGCAGATCGGCCTTGGTCAGCAGCAGATAGACCGGCACGCGCGCATGCAGGAGTTCATCGAGTTCGGAAAGTCGCTGGCGGATCGCCCTGATCTCCTCGCGCTGCGCTTCCGGATCGCGCGTCAGGAGATCGCCGATCGATAGCGTCACCAGCGTGCCGTTGATCGGTTGCGAACGCCGGTACTTGCGCAGCAGGCCTAGGAACCCTTCCCAGCCGGCCTTGGCGGTGCCGTTCAGATCGTCCTGCGTCGTATAACGGCCGGCCGTATCGATGAGGATGGCCTCGTCGGTGAACCACCAGTTGCAGTTGCGCGTGCCGCCGATCCCCTGCACCGAATTGCTGCCGAGCGCATCGCCGAGCGGGAATTTGAGGCCGGAATTGGTGAGCGCCGTCGTCTTGCCGGAACCCGGCGCGCCGAAGATGACATACCACGGCAGCTCGTAGATATAGCCGAAGCGCTTCTTGGTGATGCGGCGGAGCAGTTGTAGCGCTTCCTTGAGCCGACCGTGGATCTCGCCGACCTCAGCCTGCTGGCTGGCCGCAGCTTCTGCTTCCGCGTCCCGCTCGATACCGTCGACGAGCTGCTTGTCGCGGCGGCGGTCGCGGATCGTCGTGAAGACGAGATAGGCGAGCCAGGCGGCGAGGATGATGCCGATCAGCGTCAGCCGCGCGCTGGCGCTCGCCAGCGGCTTGAAGTCGCCATAGGCGGCGAGATAGCCGTAGAACCAGATCACGACACAGATTGCCGCCACCCAGATGATCGAGATGAAGCGACGGCCGATGAGGCCGGCATAGGCTTCCACATAGGAGCGGAGCGTATAGAAGTAACTGAGCGGGTTCATCGCGAACCACCTCCTGCGGCGGGCGCCGTCGGTTCATCCGGCATTTCGGCCCGACGCGGCGTCGTCAAACCCGCATCGTTCAGCCGCTCGCTCGGATCGGTCAGGACCAGGATCTCGGTGCGGCGGTTCATCTCCCGGCCCTCCGGCGTATCGTTGGCGGCGATCGGATCCGTGTCGGCACGCCCCTCGGTCAGGATCGCGCCCGGCCCGGTGAAGGAGCTCAGGATTTCGCCGACCGCCTTGGCGCGGGCTTCGGAAAGGTGCCAGTTGGAGGGGAACTGCACGGTGCGGATCGGCACATTGTCCGTATAGCCCACCACCACGGCGCGGAAGTTCTCTGCGGCCAGCGCACCGCCGATCCGCTGGAGCAGATCGTGGAATTTCTGGCTGACCTCCGCGCTGCCGGTGGCAAACAGCCCGGAATTGCTGATCCGCACCAGCAGCCTGCCATTCGAATCCGAGAGTGTGACGAGCTTCTTCTCGACCTCCGGCTGGAGGAAGGCGAGCAGATTGTCGAGCCGGCTCGGCGGTTTCACTTGCGGCGGTGGTGGCGGCGTTTCGGCGACGACGACAGGCGGCGGCTGCCGAGGCGGCTCCGGTAACTTGACCAATACGCTCGGCATATCGCGCGGCAGCCTGGCGAGCCGCTCGAACGTTCCGTCGGAGGCGCGATTGAGCGAGAGCGTGAAGAACATGTAGCCGAGCGCCAGGATCAGCGTCAGAAGGGAAAGAAGCGTCCAGATCGCGGCCGCGGTGCGCAACGGCTGATGCCGGGCCGAAACGCCCTTCCAGTGGGGAGAAAGCTCTCGTTCGAAGACGCCGTACTGGCCAAGCAACGTCTTGTAAAGGCCGTCGCGGATGCGGCCGAGCTCCAGCCCGCCGCGTGGTGAAACGCGGGTGCGGCCCTCGAAGGCAAGCGACAGGCAGAGATAGATGAGGAGAAGCAGATCCTTGTTGGCGCCGGGGCTCTGGTGGAAATGGTCGAGCAGGTCGAATACCCGTTCGCCGCCGGTCACGTCCATATGGAAGGTGGAAACGAGACCCGAGCGGGCCCAGCCGGCACGAACGCCCCAGGCCTTGCTGAGCACGACATCGTCGACCGTCGCACAGACGACGTAATGGGCGGCGCGCGCTCGTTCGGGGCTGATGCGGGCGCTCGCCAGATCGCGTTCGTAGCGGCCGACGGCTTCGATGGCCACCTGGCGCAGTTCGTCGATATCAGGCTGTTCTTCCGTGTAGCGCAGGCCATGGGCAAGGTTGAGAAGCGGTGCGGCCGAGCGCACCAGGGTCGGCACGTCTTCGGCCCCGAAGCGAAAATCCCGGACGAGCGTTTCGACGGAGGCTGCGCCCTTCGGAAGCGATCCCGCCGGCGCCTTTCCGCCCTCGCTTTCGGGAAAGTCGAGGACGTCGTCGAGCATCTCCGCCATCTTGCGGGCGGATTGCTTTTTCCGAGTGCCGTCCTCCGTAAGTTCGACGATGGTCGGCAGGTTCTGCCAGGTGGAGGCGGGTTCGTTCTTCATTCTCTAAGGGCCCACAGTTCTATTTCGAGCCCGGGAAAATCGCCGGCGAGGTGCACGGCGATGGCGCCCGAAGTGTCGAGTTGTTTCCAAAGCGGGTTCTTGGTGTCGAGTTCGAAATAGATGGTGCCGGAGCGATAGGGGAGTTGGCGCGGCAGCACCGGCAGCGGCCGAACGGGAATGCCCGGCAGCGCGACGTTGACGAGGTCGGCGATGCGCTCGACCGGGCCGATCTTGATCTGCGCCGGCAGCTTGCGGCGCACGTCTTCGGCCGGCATCTCGGCCCGGACCGCCAGCACGAAGCCGGCATCCCTCAGCAGCGAACGGTCGTTGATCGTGCCGATCCTGACGCCATGCCGGCGTTCGGCCAGCTCGATCGCCACGGCTGCCTGTTCGAGCACGGACGATAGCGAGGCGCGCAGATCGTCGAAGACGGCCGCGAACGTCGCCTTCAGGTCGTCGTGGCGGTAAGGCGGGAAGTCGCTCGCGCGCTTGCGGTCGGTCGTGAAGGTGGCGAGCTCGCCGGCAAGCTGGATGCAGGTCTCGTAAAAGACGATGGGGTGGATCCGCGTCGCATTCGCCGAAATGTGTTTCAGCATCGGATCCGCGCGGTTGAGCATCTGTAAGAGCAGGTAGTCGCCGACCTCCGCGGTCCCTCGAATGGTGGGATCGCCGATCCGTTCGGCGATGGCCTCCGCGCGGTGGCGCACGATGCCGAGCAGTTCGGTGATCAGCTCGCCGAGCCGTGCGGCAGCCGTACAGTTGAGGCTCGGCACGATATAGTCCGGATCGAGGATCACGGCCCTGTCGGAACGCACCTCGATGATACGGGCAAGTCCGATGAGTTCGTAGCCGGCGAGTTCATCACCGGTTCTGAGATAACGCAGGCTGAGACGGCCGACATCGATCGGCGCCATGAAGTCGGTCTCGACATTGGCGTCAGGCGCTTCGTAGGGCGAAGCGACGAGCCGGACGCTGTTGCGCGCAGCGCCGCCGTTCAACGCTACATCGGCCTTGCCCGGTTGACGGGAAGGAAGTGCGAGATAGACGATAGCATTCTTGGTGTTTTCGTCGAGATCGAGCGGCGGCGGCAGGTCGGTATCAACAGGTGCTTCGAACGGCGTTCCGTCCGGCAAAACGCCGCGCAAGTTCGACAGCGCGAATTGGCCGATCGCCAGTGCGCCGCGGTCGATGCCGATTTCCGCCACTCCCCAGGGATAGGGCGACAGGCCGTGCGTCGCCGTGCGCACGAGCCGCTCGGTCCAGCGGTCCGCCTGCTGGAAATGCTGCACGCGAAGGAACATGCCTTCGCTCCAGGCCACCCGGTTTTCATTCCTCATGATGCGCGTCTTTTCCTTCCTGCCTGTCTTGCGGACGAGGCCCTGCCTGCGTGCCGTTCACCGCCCCCGTCATCGCGTCGCGGAAAACGTCCTGGATCGACCGGCTCTTGCCGTCCTGTTCGAATTGCGCCCGGTAAGCGCGCCAATAGGCCTGGTCCCGACGCCAGGGCAGGCGCCAGGCGCCGGTCTCGACCCGCGCCTCCAGCATGCGCGGCTCCAGCCGGCCTGCTGTCTGAACCAGAGCCTCAAGCGCCGAATTGAGCTTGAGCTGTTGCCCGAACAGGGTTTCGATGCGGGCAAGAAGCGCTTCCTCTCTGCTGCTGTCGGCAAGGAAGTCCGGCTCGCTGGCGGCGGATGGCGCACTCATCTCGAAAACGGCATAGCTAGTCTGGACAGCCTCCTCGAGACGGGCAAGCACTGGCTCCAGGCGATCCGCGAAGGCTTCGGGCCGGCCGATCGTCAGCGCCGGAAACTCCTCGGAATCCGGGTCCGGATCGTTGTCGTTGACGATCTCGATCACCGGTGCCCGCCGGCGCTGAGTGATGGGCGCGGAAACATGGGTGGCGGAACCATGTTCCAGATGGCTGCCATATTCGGTCTCTTCCGAATTCCAATCCTCCGGCAGAAGCTGGGTGACTGAGCGGATCTCCGGAGGGCCGCTCCAGCCGATCTCGACATTGCGAGATGAGGCCGTCGCTTTCTTGCCGCCCGTTTCGGGAAAAGCCCAGTCATCGCTGGCACGCTCGCCAAGGATGCCGTTTGCAGTATGACCGCCGGGAGCGATATCGGCCAGGATGGCGGAAATGGTCAGCGGTTCGTCACTCAGCATCAGACCGGCATCGGGATCCTCGACCTCGCGGTCTTTCTCGCCCGATATGTGGACGGAAAAGGCAAGTCCGCCCACCTCCAGCCGTGACCTGTCGGAAAGCCGCACGATCTGGCCTTCATGCACGGCGACGCCGTCGACCCGGGAGCCGTTTGCGCTCTGGTCGCGCAGCAGGAAGCCTTCGCGGTCGCGCTCGATGATGCAATGAAGCTTCGAAATGGAGCGACGATCCTCCGGCAGCCGCCAGTCGCAATCCGGTGCCCGGCCGAGCGTTCGCCGGCCACGTTCGAAGAACCATTTCGACTGGCCTGCTGGCGCCGTCGCGTCACTGGTGATCTCTTTCAGTTCAAGCCGCATTCCTCGTCTCCTCACCGCGCCTGAACCGACAGGCGCTCGACGATCACTGCATCGCCGCTGTCGCTTGCAGCCGGCGCGACCCTCGCCCAACTGTTCCAGCCAAGGCGCGGCGGATCGCCCGCCTGTCCGAGCTGGCAGAAGGGAACGTCCTCCTTCTTCAGGATCGCCTGTATGTCGAATTCGAGCGCCGCGCCGACATAGAGCCGCGTCAGGGCGAAGAGCTCGGTGATGGCGCGGCCACCCGGCGCGAGCGAGAGGTAATCGGCATAACCGAGCGGCCCGATGACGATGCGAAAGCCGCCGCTGAAATCATGGATCGCCGCACCTGCCGTCGCATTGACGCCAAGCTGGACGCCCTGCGGCTGGCCCATGCGGCTGCGCTCCTCGATCGGGATGGTCAGCCAGCGGCCGCGGAACAATTCGATCTCCACCGGCAGGCCGCTGAATTCGCAGAGCATGGCCCGGAGATTGACGGCATTGCGGTTGCGCGCGGCAAAGAAGCCCGAGAAACGCAGGATCAGCTCCTCGTCGACGCCGCTCTTTTCGACGAGACGCTTGGTGCCGAAGCCGGTTAGCGACAGGAGCGTGGTGACGAAGGCGTTGTTTGACCATGTGCCGCCCCAGCGCAGCCGCCTGGCGATGCGGTATTTCTCGCAGGCATCAGTGAAGAGTGCCGCCATCCGCGCGCTGAACATGTCGAAGAAGCCCGCCAGCGCCCGCGACCTGTTGCGCTCCTCGCGCATGACGAGGTCGTTATAGGCCGACGGCATCGAGCCGAGCGCCCCGACGAGACCGGCAAGCGCACTGCGGACGGTGGCGCCGCCGCCCTTGCGCTTGTATCCGCTGACGGCAAGAGGCGCCGGCGAGACGCCGACATGTGAGGCGACATCAAGCCGTCCTTCCCCCACCGAAGCCTGCGCGACGCGAAAGGCCGTCACCGGCTCGAAGCGACCGGGGTCGCGTTCGAGCAGATCGGCAAGGGCGTCTGGCTTGCGGGCGATGGGGAGATCCATGATTTAATAGCGATCCTTCCTCAGAGAAGCGGGCGTTCGGCGGCGCGTGCCGGCCACCGGGCGATCGGCCTCGATTGCCCCTTTATCCCAACGGTGAGCCGGGTGAAGCTGTTGACCGAGGTGTAGAGACTGAAGAAGCGGTCGAGCACACTTCCGAACAGGAAGGCCGAGGGCCGGTCGATGGCGGCCGGATCGAATTCAAGCGCGATCTCGGTGCCAGGCACCATGCCGCCGCTGCCGAGGCGGGCGGTCGAATTGCCCGCCTTGATCCTGACGAGCGCATCGACGAATTGTTTGGTCTCGGGGCTATCCCGGAAGGCGTAGAGCGACAGGATATCCTTCAGCGCCGCACCGTCATTGTCGAAGAGCGACAGGTGGTTGAGGATAAGATGCGACATCAGCCGCCAGTTCCGCCCTTCCTGATCGTTCATCCTGACCGACGGCGTCGGCGGGATCAGGGCTTCGACGCTTGCGACCGCCTCATGGCCGGAAGCAAGCTGCAGGAATGGATGGCCGCCGCCGAAGGGAAGCTGTTCCGGCAGGTCGCGGTTGAGGCAGAGCGTATCGACGCTTGCGACCGCATCGACAGGACCTGAAGAACGGCGCTGCCTGTCGACGAAGGCGATGTCCATATCGCTGGTCCTGTCGTCTTCGTCGAAACGGCGATAGGCCTGCCAGTAGGTCGCGCTCGTGCCTGCCCGTTGCGACCGTCCGAAGAACGGCTGGCAGAATTCCTCCTGGCCGCGCGATCCGGTCAGCAGAACCCGGTCGATCGAATAGATCTCACGGGTCTTCTGGCGCCGCGCATCCGGCAGGAGGCGGTATTCGGTGCGGGTGCCGTCGATGGCGATCGGCTCGCAGACCTGGCGGAAGAGGTTGACGACGGGCGTCGCATTGAGCGCGAAGTCGCGGGCCGAGACTGCGCGTTCGAGCTTGGCGTCGCTTTCCCCGAGGTAGACGAAGAGCTCCAGCGTGTCGCCGCGCCAGGCGTCAAGCCCTTCGATGTCGAGAAACAGAAATTTGCGCGGCAGAGCGAAAAATTCGGTCAGCAGCCGGTAGCCGATGAAGCTCGGCGCCGGATAGGGCAGCATGGCCTCTTCAGGTTCGAAGCCGACCGGTTTGAGATTGCCCGACGGCAGGAAGACCGGCGAACGGTCGTCCGCATGTTTGGCAAGTGCGATGCCGAGCGTGTGATTGGCAAGCAGCTCGTAGATCGATACCGCCTGCTGCCAGGGGGACGGAATGTGCAGGCGCAGCCGGCTCACGCCAAGGCTGCCAAGCGGCTTTCGGGCATCGAGAGGGCGGATGGACAGCCTGAGGCAGCCGGCAACGCCGGCATAGGGCGAGAGCGGCGCATTGATCGGCTGGCCGGAAAGCTCAGCACCGGTGATTTCGATCGGCGCCATCTCGACATCCTGCGTGGTGCGGAAGCGGCAAGCTTCGCCTCTCACCGGCTCGGCTAGGATTTCCGTATGGCGTGGCACGGTCTGGACCGAGGCGAGCGTGTCGCTCGGGCGGAACTTGACGATGCTCATCGAGGGCAGCGGCGCCAGATAATGGGGGTAGAGCGTTTCCAGCAGGCCGTCGGTCAGCTCGGGAAACTCGTCGTCCAGTTTCTGGCGGACGCGGGCGGCCGAATAGGCGAAACTCTGGATCAGGCGTTCCACATGCGGGTCGTCGGCGACGTCGCCGGTCATGCGCAGGCGGCCGGCGATCTTCGGGAAGGCATCGGCAAAGCGCGCGGCCCGGCGGCGAAGCGCCAGCAATTCCTCATTGTAGCGGTGCAGGAAACCTTCAGCCATGCGCCGCCTCCACGAGGAAGCGCTGGGTCGAGGGATCGATGGTCGACTCGAAGCTGATCGGCGGCATGCCTTCATGCAGGCGGAAGGTCGCCTGGATACGCATGCGCAAGGCCCGTTCGGTCATCGTCCGGCTCTTGAGGATCGTCACCCGCACATCGGAAAGCCGGGTTTCGAAAAGCGCAATCCGCCGCTCGATCGCTTGCGCCAGCTTGAGCTTGGCCTGGTCGGTCATCAGATTTGCCGAGACGATGCCGTCGACGCCATAGCTCACCAGCGCGTCCTTGAGTTCCGAAAGTGCTGCCGGCGGCGTCGCCGGGCAGCGCCGCGTGTTGAGCAGCGCTTCGAGATCGCGGCGGATGGCCTCCCTGACGTCGCGGACCTGGTCGACGAAGCTCATCGGCGGATCGACGGTGCGATCCGGAGCCTCGTCGATCAACCTGTCGAGGATCGAGCGGGCGAGGACGCGGTCGCGCAGCCGGTAGCGTTCGAGCGGATCAACCATGCGCAACCTGCCTGCCGGCAGCCGTTGCCGACACGATCTCCAGACTTTGGGTGTCATGGAAGGAAACCAGCTCGTCGCCGGCGAGGTAGCAGCGCTGGCCGCGGCCGCTGGTGATGCCGGTCGGCTCCTCGATCCATTCGGTCTCGCGGCCGAGCCTAAGCCTCGCCTCCTTGCTGGTGCCATGATAGACCGCAGGGAGAAGCACCGACGCGGCTGCGCCGTCGATCAGGGAGAGCTCGGCGCGGCGGAAGGCCAGATCGCGCGGACGGGCAATTGGCTCTATCGAGAGGGCTGCGATCTTGGAAAAATCGATCCAGAGATAGCCGCCGCCGGTCATGATGACTTCGAGAGCATGCGGCGTCCGGTCGTCGAGGTCGCGGAAATCGGAGACCGCTTTGCCGTTCCAGATCAGCGGACGTTCGTCCCTCAGTGTCTCGAGTGCATCGAGTGTGGTCCTCGCCTCATCCGCATTGCCGCCGCGATGGGCGATGCCGAGGCGGACGGCGAGCTTGTCGAGCTCGCTCGGCCCCTGCGGAAATTCCGGCAGGGCGCCGCTCGTAAACCAAGCGTCGCGCGCCGCCATCGCCCGAAGCTCGTTGCGCAGCAAGGCGAAACCCATCGTCGCGTCGGGTGAGAGGGTGGCAGCAAGGCTGCACTGATTGTCCGCCCGCTGGTAGTCACCGGCAAGCACGAGAAGATCGATATAGAGATGCCGCGCCTCCTGATCTGACGGCTTGACCTTCAGATGCGCCTTGACCTCCTCGATCGCGTCATCGAGGGCATTGTCGCTGAGCGATTGGGCGATGCTGGCGGAAAGCGTCATGCGGACATCCTCTCGGGTATGGCAACGGGGCGGCTCAGGATCTGGCCCGTGGTCGCGGTCTCGGCGATGAGATGGAAGCTCGTGGCAACGTCATCGAGCTGGAAATGCGGCTGCAGCCGGACGGTGCAGGAGAAGCTGCCGGGCTTGCCCGGAATCTCGGCGACGCCGATGCCGGCCGAGCGCAGGGGGAAGCGGGTGCGCAGCGCGATGTCGGCGTCGTCGTTGCCGAGCGTATAGGCGGTCAGCCAATCCGCCAGCTTCCGCTCGATCGAGATCGCATCCGAAAGCTGGCCGATCTCGTCGCGCATGATGACTTTGAGATAGTGCGAGAAGCGCGACGCGCAGAGCACATATTGCAGCATCGCGGCGAGGCGGGCGTTCTGGCGCGCATGCTCGTTGGAATAGTGCGGCGGCGCATGCAGGGACTGATTGGAATTGAAAATCGCCGAAGAGGAGAGATAGGTGGTCGCGGCGGGGATGATGCCGAGCTCGCAGAGCTGCTGCTCCTGGCCGCTGGTCAGATGGATTTCCACCGGCGCCTGAGCTGATAGTCCGTTGCTTTCGGTGCCGAAATCATAAGGTGGAAGCTCGGTTGCGCTCAGTAGGCCACCGTCGATAGCGTCCTGCGTGACGCCGCGGATATCGGCGAACCATCCGGAATCGATGAAATTTCGGATGACGACGGTCGCAAAAGCGAAAGCGGCGTTGCCCCAGAGAAGCGAACTACCGTCGCTAGCAACGCTTTCGCGGAAGGGAAAGCCGTCGTTGCGATTGCGCGCGTGAGGCGTGAGCGGCGAGCGCATCAGGATGCGCGGCGCGACAAGTCCGAGGAAACGCGAATCCTCACGCGCGCGGAGACCATTCCAGCGGATGCGGGCGGTCTCATTGGCAAGCCAGGAAAAGTCGTTGACCCGGTTCAGCTCGTGAAAGTCTTCAAGCCCGATCGCCAGCGGCGCAGCACCTGCGATGAAGGGGCAGAAGGCGGCGGCCGCCACCATGCCGATCTGCGACAGCGTGCCGACCGGATCGCCGCCGGCCGGATCGGCCGGAGACAGATAATAGTCGCCGACCAGCAGGCCGAAGGGTTCACCGCCCGGCATGCCGAACTCGCGACTATAGATCAGTTCGAAGAGGTGGCTTTGGTCGAAGTCGCTGGCACGCTCCATGCTCCGCGTGAGCTCGCTCCAGCTTACGCCGAGAAGCTTGACCTTGACCTCGCCGCTGCGGCTTGCCTCGCGCACGAGCATGGCAAGGCCACGCCATCTCGCCTCCATCGCCTGAAAATCGGGATGGTGGAGGATGGCATTGACTTGCCTGTTCAGCGCTTCGTCGATCAGCGTAATCAGCTGATCCGCCCGGCGCCGCCATTCAGTGCTGGAACCCATCGTCAACCTGACACAGATGTTTCGAACGCAAGGTCCAAGCGCGGCGGCAACCCGCCGCGCTTGGACCCGCTTTCATCAGTTCTTCGAGGGAATCCGGGCGACCATGCGCAGCGAGGTGGTCAATTCCTCCATCTGCAGCCACGGGCGCATCCAGGCCACGGCGTTGTAGGCGCCCGGCCTGCCGGGGATTTCCTGTACGGTGACTTTCGCCTCGCGCAGCGGATATTTCGCTCGCGACTCTTCGCCGGCGTCGTCATTGGCGTTGACATAGTTGGAGATCCAGCGATTGAGCCAGGCCTCGCAATCCTCCGCTTCCATGAAGGAGCCGATCTTATCGCGGCCCATGACCTTGAGATAATGGGCGAAGCGCGAGGTCGCCATCATATAGGGCAGGCGGGCTGAAACGGCCGCATTGGCAGTCGCCTCGGGCCGATCGTAGAGCTTCGGCTTGTGCGCGGTCTGCGCCCCGAAGAACACGGCATAGTCCGTATTCTTGTAATGGCAGAGCGGCAGGAAGCCGAGCTTGCCGAGTTCGGCGTCGCGGCGATCGGTGATACCGACTTCCGTTGGGCACTTCAGGTCCAGATCGCCGTCGTCGCTCGAGAAGATGTGCATCGGCAGCCCTTCGACCTTGCCACCGTTTTCCGCCCCGCGAATGGCGGTGCACCAACCGTTCTTGGCGAAGGCCTCGGTCAGACGTGTCCCCATCACATAGGCCGCGTTCATCCAGCAGTAAGAGCCGTGCGACAGCTCGCCGGTCTTGGAACCGCCGGTTTCGTCGAAGTTGAACTCCTCGATCGGGCTGGTCTTCGGGCCGTAGGGCATGCGGGCGAGCACACGCGGCATGGCGAGCGTCACGAAGCGGGAATCATCGCTGTCACGCAGGCTGCGCCACTTTGCGTATTCAACCGTCTCGAAGATCTTCTCGAGATCGCGGGGTTTTGCGAGCTCCCGGAAATCCTCGAAGCCGAACATGCGCGGGCTGGCGGCCGAGATGAACGGGGCGAAAGCGGCTGCGGCGATCATCGACACGCCCTGCAGAAGCTGGACGTCGTCAAAGGAATTGTCGAATTCGAAATCGCCGATCAGCGCGCCCATCGGTTCGCCGCCCGGCGTGCCGAATTCGTCTTCATAGACCGACTTGAAAAGCCGCGACTGGTCGAATTCGACGGCCTTTGCCAGATCCTTGGCGACATCGCGCTTGGATGCATTGAGCACGCGGATCTTCAGGTTGGCGCTGGTCTCGCTGTTCTTGACGAGATAGTTCAGGCCGCGCCAGGCGCCTTCGAGCTTGGTGAACTCAGGCGACTGCATGATGGCCGCGAGCTGGCTTGATATCGCCTTGTCGATTTCGGCAATGGCATTGTTCAAGGTGATCGTCAGGTTGCGATCATAGGTGACGGTGCCCTTCAGGGCTTGATCGGTGAGGGTGCGCAGAAGGTCCTGGGCACGGTCTGGCTCGGTCTGGCGGGTCGCCGCAACGACCTTCGAGAGCAGGTTTTCATCAGGCGCGAAGCCTACGTCTTCCTTTGTTTGCAATTGCGTTTCGGCGGTCATCTATCGATCCTTTTTGCGAAAGCGGCGGCCCTCGAAGCATGAGGGGTTCCCTTCAAAAGGGGCCGCTGCCGGACAACGACTCTTCAGGAATGGAGCGCGCGGGCGCGATCGGTCCGCGATCCCAGGTACTCAGTTCAATGCGTCCTTGGCCTCTTCGGCCTTGTCACCGCCGAGCTGGGCCACCAGCTGCGAGAGATCGGCCTTGTTCTGCAGGATATCCTCGAGCAGGCGCTCGAGCTCTTCGGAGCGGTCCGCCTTGCTCATCAGGTCGCGCAGCTGGTTGCGTGCGTTGAGCAGGGCCTTCAGCGCCGGCACCTGATCGACGACCGCGCCGGGTTCGAAATCGGCCATGCTTTCGAATTTCAGCGAAACGGGAAGCTCGGTTCCGTTTTTCTCGAGGGTGTTCTCGACCGACAGGGTGAGGCCCGGCGTCATGCGGCGCATGACGTCGTCGAAGTTGTCGCGGTCGACCTGCACGAACTTGCGCTCGCCGAACGGCTTGAGCTGCTGCGTGGGATTTCCGGAGAAATCGCCGAGTACGCCGACGACGAAAGGCAGTTCCTTCACCACCATCGCGCCTTCGGTTTCCACTTCGTATTTGATGTGGACTCGCGGTTTGCGAACCCGTTCCAGTTTTTCATGCACACTTGCCATCGAGATTCTCCTTCGTCTCATCGGCGGATTGTCAATTGAGGATGCTGCGGCGTGCCGTTAGCCTCCCTTGTCGGCTACGGGCTGGATGCCGGCTGCCGTCAGCACCGCGTTGCGCGTTTGCTGTTCGGGCAGGAGCTCGGCAAGAAGCTCGAAAAAATCCATGCGGCCGCGACGCACCAGCGTTTCGATCGACATGGAGATCGGTGAATGGGGCTCGGTGCGGCGGAAATAGCGGGCGACGGCGATCAGAAGTTCGAAGGCCTCTTCCCGCGAACGAATCGTCTCGGTGCTGACAGGCCGCAGGCCAATGGCTTCGGACTCGTCGGTTTCGCTTGCCTGCAGTGGCTCGGAGCCTTGCGAGGCAAGGGTTTGCGGAGCGGCGAGCGGAGCTTCGATTCCTGCCAGCATCCGGATTGCAGATGCCGCCTCCTGCAACACATTGCGTGTATTCGAACTCGGTGGCGCCTGGTCACCGCAGTGTTCGTCAAGTATTTCGACCATGCGATCGAAAGCGGCAATGCACTCGGTCAGCACGCCGAGATAGGCTGCCATCTGAGCGACACCGGCTTCCGCCGCCGCCTGCTGCAATTCCTTGCGCCGCTCGGTTTCGTTCGGCCGCTGCGAAAGCTGGAAATCCCAAAGCGAAAACTGGGCGAACTTTCCGCCCGGGATCAATGATGTCAAACGAATAGCCTGGATAAGCGTTCCTTCGCCGCCGACGCCGTTCAGCCCCGCAAACGGCGCAAACCGTTCCTCGACGTCACCATCTCCGATCGAATGCAAAGCGTCGAAATGCTTGTCTAAAAGCGACACGGTTGCGACGTAGACGTCATGCAATCCTGAGAACCCCCGCAGCCGCAACTGCGCTTCAGCGAGCCATGCCAATACTTCGATGTCCTTGCTCTTCGAAGAAAGGATCTGCAATCCAAGATTGCTAACATCGTGCCAAGCAGGTGCAATCGCAATAGTTTCACCCGGGATAATACTACGTTCGGCTGTACGTGCGGCGTTTCTCGCGTCCTTAATTCTATAGTATATTTCACGAGACACAGTATTACTCCGCACGTTTTCTCCGCACGGATGATTTTGTTCAAGTGGATCTATAATTTCGCGAACATTCACGCGGTTAAATTCCTCAAAAAGCAGAGCATAATGCGAATAATGGCTATTTTGGGCGGCTCATATTGGCTTGTCAACCATAGAAGGATGATGACGGATTTATGACGACTTTCGATATGCTCATTTTTCAAAATAGAGTCGTTTTTCTTCTGGACAAGGGTTTATGAGCGCCCTAGTTGTTTCTTCGCATCGGGTGAGCGTACTGAATTTCGACGTAAAAACAGGACTTGCGAATGTCCCATATCGATCTCAATCGTCTGGTAAGAACGCTTGAGCCCAATCTACGTGTCGGTCTTGAGACAGCGGCTTCGCTTGCCGTGCGTCATCAGCATGCCGTCGTGGATATCGCCCACTGGCTTCGCTCCCTTCTTGATATCGCAGGATTTTCTGCCGTTTTCGAAGAGCTCAAGCTCTCCTCCGAGATGCTGAGAATGGAGCTCGACGCGGCGATCGCCGACATGCCGAGAGAGGATGGCGCCTCGCTTGCGCTGTCCCCGAACCTGCTCGCCCTTGGCCGGGAATCCTTTCTGGTTGCATCGCTGCAGTGCGGGCGCAATGTCGTGCTTTTGGCCGATCTGCTTGCCGCGCTGATCAACGAGCCGGCATTGCGGGCGGTGACGCGGGGCATTGCCCCGTCGATGCGCAATCTGGACAGAGCGATGCTCGACAGCTTGCTGGAGAAGGCGGCGCCAGGCGTGTCGGAACAGTTTTCCGTGCCCGCCACCCCGTCCGGTGACAATGAATTCCTGCGGCTCTACACCCACGACATGACCGCGGATGCCCGCGCGGGCCGAACCGACCCGGTCATCGGTCGCGATCGCGAATTGCGGCAGTTGATCGATATCCTGATGCGTCGGCGGCAGAACAATCCGATCCTCGTCGGCGAGGCGGGTGTCGGCAAGACTGCGGTGGCGGAAGCACTGGCGCTGGAGATCGCCGCCGGCAACGTGCCGGCCCGGTTGAAGGACGTGAAGCTGCTGCTGCTGGACCTGAGCCTGCTGCAGGCCGGGGCCGGCGTCAAAGGTGAGTTCGAACGGCGGCTGCATGGCGTGGTCGATGCGGTAAAGACGTCGCCGGAGCCGATCATTCTGTTCATTGACGAAGCGCATGGGCTGATCGGCGCCGGCGGACAGGCAGGGCAGGGCGATGCCGCCAATATCCTGAAGCCCGCTTTGGCGCGCGGGGAACTGCGGACGATCGCGGCAACGACCTGGAGCGAATACAAGCGCTTCATCGAAAAGGACGCCGCACTCACCCGCCGCTTTCAGACCGTGCATGTTCGCGAGCCGGACGAAGAAGCCGCCATCCGCATGCTGCGCGGCGTGGCGGAAGGCCTGAAAACCCACCACAAGGTCCGCATCCGCGACGAGGCGATCGTCGCCGCCGTCCGGCTTTCGGCCAGATATCTGCCGGACCGGCAGCTTCCCGACAAGGCAATCAGCCTGATCGATACGGCAGCTGCTGCGGTGGCGCTGGCGCGCCAGACGACGCCGGAGGCGCTGAAGCTGCTCGCCGACGAGCGCGATCTTCTGGAAACCGAGGCGAACTGGCTCGCACGCGAACCGGAGACGCCGGAAAAGCGCGCCCGGCTTGGCGAAATCGCAGGCAAGCAGCAGCAGATCGTCCTGGAGATCGAGACGCTTCGGTCGAAATTCGACGAAGAAAACCGGCTCGTCCGGGAGGCTGACCGGCTGGAAGAGTTCTTTTCGCCCGACGACGCCGTCGTCCCGCTGGCGCCGGCCGACAAGAGCGGCGACGGCACGAATGTGGCGCCTTTCCCGTCGCAGGCGATGACGGCGGAATGCGCACGCGCAGCACTTGCTGTCACTGAACGGAGCCTGGCGACAGTCGCGGACCAAACGCCGCTCCTGCCGCGCGTCGTCGACAAGGAAATCGTTGCCGCCGTTGTTGCCCGCTGGACCGGCATTCCCGTCGGCAAGCTGCTGTCGGACCAGATCGAGACCGTCAAGACGCTCGATGCCCGTCTGAAGGAGAGGGTGCTTGGCCAGGACGCGGCGATCGAGCGGATCGCTTCGGCCATGCGGGCCGCCCGCGCCGGGCTTTCCGATCCGCGGCGGCCGCCGGCCGTCTTCCTGCTGGTCGGCATGTCCGGCACCGGCAAGACCGAAACTGCGCTTTCGCTCGCCGATATGCTCTATGGCGGCAGCCGGTACCTCACGACCATCAACATGTCCGAGTTCAAGGAGGAGCATAAGATTTCCATGCTCCTCGGCTCGCCCCCCGGTTATGTCGGTTACGGCGAAGGCGGCGTGCTCACCGAGGCGGTGAGGCGCAGGCCCTATGGGGTGCTGCTGCTCGACGAGATCGACAAGGCGCATCCGGGTGTCCAGGAAATCTTCTATCAGGTGTTCGACAAGGGAACGCTGCGCGACGGCGAAGGCCGGGACATCGATTTCAAGAACACCACCATCGTCATGACGGCGAATACCGGTTCGGAGATGATCGCCGCACTTGTCGCTGATCCCGACACGATGCCGGAGGCAGAGGCGCTCGAAGCGCTGCTGGCGCCGGAATTGCAGAAGCATTTCAAGCCGGCCTTCCTTGGTCGCACGACGGTGCTGCCGTTCATGCCGCTTGGTAACGAGACCCTTTCGGGCATCGTCGATATTCAGATCGGCCGTATCCGCGAGAGGGTCGAGGCCACCTACGGCACCAAGCTTTCATTGTCGCCGGAAGCCCGCGACGCGCTGATTTCCCGGGCGCGCACCAGCGAGGTGGGCGCCCGCGCGATCGAGGTCATGATCGCCCGCGACCTCTTGCCTGTGCTTTCGACGTTTTTCCTCGATGCCGTTGGGCAGGGGAAGAAAATTAGCGGGGTCGCCATCGGATACGACGGCCATCGCTTCGGCCTCGATGCCGAAGAGGCCGCCCCGCAGGAATTCGACACGCCGGGAGAAAACCGGTTGTCGGATGAAGTAACCCCGAGCCGCAAGCGCACTCGGGGAGCAGCGAGAAGAAAGGCAACTACGCCTTAGACGCAACTAGGCACTCAACCGCCAACAGGAGAGCTGACAGCATGCCGATTTATCTTCAGATCGACGGTATCCAGGGGGATGCTACCCACGAGCAGCATCGCAAATGGATGGATATCGAAGCCATCCACTGGAATGTAGCCCGCAACATGAACACGTCCGCTGGTTCGGCGGCGAACCGTGAAGCTTCCGAGCCGACCGTTTCGGAAGTGATCCTCACCAAGGTCAGCGACTCCTCGTCGACCAAGCTTTTCCAGGAGGCCTGCTCGGGCCGTACCGGCAAGCGCTCCGTCATCCATCTCGTCACCACGGGCAATCCTGGCGACACCTATATCGAGTACTCCCTCGAAAATACGCTGATCGCCAGCTACTCGATCGATTCCAACGGCGACCGCCCGGTCGAGACGATCAAGCTGAACTTCACCAAGATGGAAGTGAAGTACACGCCTTACGACGACAAGCACTCGCCGCAGTCGCCGATGATCGCTTCTTACG
Organism: Rhizobium acaciae; assembly: GCF_025941625.1. NCBI lineage: Bacteria > Pseudomonadati > Pseudomonadota > Alphaproteobacteria > Hyphomicrobiales > Rhizobiaceae > Rhizobium > Rhizobium acaciae. The sequence continues at coordinate 79,487 of NZ_JAPCZO010000016.1, read as the reverse complement.
ATCTCGCGACCACCAAGGCCGCTTAAGGTTTCCCGACACAGGCAGTGCCAGCCCTGGCTGGCACTGCGACCCGTGTTTTCGGTTGTCTTTTCCATTCCTGGGGGAGGCCAATCAAACAGCTGTTTTCGCAGATGAGTTGAGAGACATCCTTGCGCTTTAGACAATGGAGATGATCGTGTCGGCTGCAACTGATCGTTTGAACGATATTCTTATAGAATTGCCCAAGTACAAATCCCAATGGGAGACGAATGTCGCCAATCCCTATGTGCGGGCTTACGATCTCGCCATCGACAATTACCAGAAAACCACAAAGGCCCAGGAATCCCGCGACCGCATGCTGGCCGAGCTTTTCGTGTTTTCTGCTTCGGTCCTGACGGGCAGCATCATGATGGCCGCCTTCGCCACGACTTCGGTGCGTGTGCTGGCGGGGCGCGCGGCGCTGCGCGTGATCTGCAACAACAATCTCAACCGCACCTTCGACCTGATGCATGCCGCCGCCACCAGCAAGCCGGTGATGTTTGCGCTCGGTGGCGTGCTCGACGAGGCCAAGAAGCTCGCCAACAAGCAGGTGACCAGCGCTGCGGAGAAGCTGACGAGCAGCGCGCCGATCGCCTCGGCGCCGACCGCCCTCAATTTCATGACGCGGATCGCCGATTTCATCGACACCAACCACATCTGCGTGCATGATTTCGTCAGGGGCGTGCAGCAGGACAATTCGATCACCGAAGCCAACAAATCCAGGCTTGCCGATCTGGTCGGCAAGACGCCGTTCTGCAATCCGCCGGAGAGCCGGCGCGTCGACGAAAACAGGCTGTCCCGGAAGATGGAGCTCTTGTTCTACATGAGCGCGGTTCTGGATTCCGACAAGCTGGTGACCTATGTGCCTGCCACCGGCGGGACCGCCGGCGGCATGGGCCGGGATATCGAATACAGCAAGAACGCCATTCCGCAGCTGCCTTCGGCAACGGATTATCCGAAGGCCACTTCGCCCCGCTTTATCGGCCGGCCGCTGCAGCCTTTCGAACCCGGTCAGCGTGTCGAATACGACAATATCGGATCGGTCGTGCGGGATCGCATCAATACGCTCAGCCGTCTTACCGGCAATTCATCCTTCTATCCCGAGCAGAATTTTGCCGAAAAGCTGCTGATCGACCCCACAGGCAGCACGCAACTGGCGAAGGCGGAGCAGATCATCAACCGCCTGTCCACCGAAGCGCGGCCCAAGCAGCTCACCGACGTCAGGATGATCTGAGGGGTGTCGATGCTGTTGACGGATCTCCTGAAGCCGCACGGATTGATGGGTCGTATGCGCTGGCTGGTTGCGGCCGCTCTCGTCTGCGCCATGGCCGCAAGTGCTGCCGGCATGGTTGGCGCGTCTGATACCACCGATCAATCCCTGCTTCAGATCGAGCAGGTGGCGTCGCGCCTTTCCGGCACGCCTGCCGCTGTCGAAAATGTCGCGAAGGCTGCGGCCGATCGGGGCATTTCCGCAACTTCGGATGCGCAGCCTCTGCTTGAAACCGCGGCGCGATCTTCCTTCAAGGCCGACAGCATGCTTGCCGAAATATCGAAAGCCGTGGGTGAGGCAGGCGACGGTGCCGCTGATCCGAAGGCCTTCGCCAAAACGGCAGCGGCTTTGGAAGAGGGGCAGACGAAGGTCGCTCGCATGTATGAAGCGCAGGACCAAACAGCGGCGAAAGACATCGAAACGCGTCTTGCCGACCCGGACAACGGTCCGCGTATCAGTCGGCTTGCCGATCTGATGGCTGGCCCGGATCTTGCTGTGGACACCGCTTTCACCGCACAGCTCATGTATCTCTGCCTTGAGGCTCTTTCCAATTCCGATGTCGAGACACTGGCGTCCGCTTCAAAGGACAAGCTGCAATCCGAAATGCAGGGCGTGATCTCGTCGCTGCGTTCGAAAAGCGAGAACGAAAAGCCGGTTCCCAAGGACATAGCGCGGGCGAACGAAAAGACGCGCCTGACCTTTGTGCTGGCCACTCTGTCTCCGGAAGACGTCTCGGTGTTGACGGATTTCTACGAGAGCCCGGGTGGAAAGGCCAAGCGCGACGCGCTCATCGAAAGTTACAGGCAGGCGTCCGACCAGGCCAATACCGAAATGCTGGGGCAATATTTCCAGGCGCTGGCGGATTATCTCAAAACCCATCCTCGGCCGCAACAGCAGCAGTAATTCGGCTCCCAAGACGGAACGTGATGTTATGGACGATTTGCAATCCCTCGCCGCCGATTTCATCCAGGCGAACCGTATTCTGAAGATCGTCTCGCCGCTCGGCGAGGACCAGCTTCTGCCGGAGCGGGTGACGATCGAGGAAGGGATTTCCTCGCTCTTTGAAATCAAGCTCTCGGCCCGCGCCAAGAAACCATCCGTCAAGCCGGAGGAACTGATCGGCCGGCTGATGGATGTCTCCGTCGAGGTGCAGCAGGGTGACGATGGCGGCGGCGTGCGCCGGCCGTTCAACGGCCTGGTGACCGAACTCAACGAGGGACCGCCCATCACGCGCGGCCTCAGATCCTATTCCATGGTGCTCAGGCCGCAGATGTGGCTGCTTTCGCGCCGTTCCGACTGCCGCATCTGGATGGACAAGACCTCGGTCGATATCGTCGAGACGCTGTTTTCCGAACACGGCATCCCGGCGCCCGATACGTCGGGCGTGATCACGCCACCGCCGCCGCAGCATTATTCGGTGCAGTGGAACGAAACGGACCTTGCCTATCTCACGCGACGTTTCGAGGAAGACGGCCTGTTCTACTGGTTCTCCCATGAGGACGGCAAACACAAGCTGCATGTGGCAGATGGCGCAAGATCCTGGCTCGGCCCGTCGCCCTCGGCGCAGGGCGAAGGGCGGGTCCGCCTGGCGCAGGGCTCGTCCGACCGCAACCACATCAACGAGTGGAGCCGGCGCTATTCCTATGTGCCGGGCCAGCGGGCAGGCGCCGACTGGAATTTCGAAACGCCGCGCATGGTGCCCGGCACCATGACCCCGTCGCTGGTGCAGATGCCTGAAGCGACCAAGCGCGAGCTTTACGAATATCCGGCGCGCATTTCGTCCGTGGCCGAGGCGGAGCGGGCGGAAAAACTCAGGATGCAGGCGTCCGAAGCCGATCACGACCGGGTCTTCGGCGCCTCCACATCCCGCATTCTGGAGGCGGGACGCCGCTTCACCCCCTATGAAGTCGCCCATCCTGACCATGCCTATGAAGAGCATGTGGTGGTCAAGTCGGTGCATACCGTCGTCGACCGTTCGTATGAGACGAATAGCAATGAACCGGAATACACGAACACATTCGAGGCGGTGCCGTCGCGGGTGGCGATGACGCCGCATCGCGAGACGAAGCGACCGCGGATCGAGGGCACCCAGGTGGCGATCGTCGCCGGCCCTTCCGGCGAGGAGATCCACCCCGACCAGTACGGCCGCATCAAGCTGTGGTTCCCCTGGGATCGCAAGGCCAAGAAGGACGGTTCTGACACCTGCTGGGTGCGCGTCAGCCAGGTCTGGGGAGGCGGGACCTGGGGCGCCCAGGTCATCCCGCGCATCGGCATGGAAGTGATGGTCGCCTTCGTCGACGGCGACCCCGACCGGCCGCTAGTGACCGGCGTGGTGCCCAATCCCAGCAACGCAGTCCCTTACGACCTGCCGGCCAACAAGACCCGCATGGTCATGCGCTCGAACTCGCATAAGGGCACCGGCTTCAACGAGATGACCTTCGAAGACGAGGCCGGCAGCGAAAACATGTTCTTCCATGCGCAGAAGGACCAGACGACACGCGTACTGAATGACCGCACCAAGCGCATCGATCGCCACGAGGTTTCGGCGATCGGCGCCAACCGGACGGTTGAAGTCGGCGGCAACCAGAAACATGAAGTCGGCGGTTCGATGAACACCGTCGTCGGCGGCACGGGGCCGATGGCGATGGCGTTGATGGGGGCGGTCAGTGGTCTTTCCGGGCATACGGCGGGGCTGCTGGCGCAGGCCGGGCAAATAGCAGGCGGTGGCGGGCCGGGGCTTGCGGCCTTTGCCGGCACAGTTGCGTCGTCGGCTCTTGGTTTCCTAGGCGCCGGTGGTCTTGGCAGCCGTGAGGGGGTCGTCTCGGGGCCAAGCCCGCGCGCCGATGCCGGCACGGCGCTGGCCGGCTCCGGCACGGGTGTCGGCGATGCGGCTTCAGGCCTCTTCCCGCTTCCCGGCATCATGAACACCATCGTCGGCTCTTTCAAATCCGACACGATCGGCATCGCCCGCGCCGAGCAGATCGGCGTCAGCAAAGTGACCAATGTCGGCCAGACATCGCTGGAGAGCGTCGGCAAGTTCAAGAAGATCGCCGTCGGCGAGGAATTCGTCATCGAATGCGGCGATTCCAAATTCATCATGAAGGCGAATGGCGAAGTGATCATTCTCGGCAAGACGTTCAACTTCGTCGCCACCGAACACTTCCAGATGCGCGGCAAGCCGATCGATCTGAACTGAGGAGGAAGTTCGCTTGGACCTGATCAACCGGCTTCCCTTTCCGGCTATGGCCTTCCGGCAATTCGACGCGAATGGGGATTTGGATTGCGTTGTGTCGGTTCGCGGCACTTTCGTTCACCGCCAGGGCGATGCGCTCGCCATCGCCTCGAAACAGGAAGACTTCCAGTGGGAGGATGCCTATGACGGCGATCCCCATGCCAGTCCTCTCCTGCGTCAGACCGATCTCACGCCAGAGAAGGTCGGAACCGACATCACTTTCCTCGGCAATGCTTACGCCGCGGGCGGCGAGCCAGCACCTTCATGGCAGGTCGGCCTACGCGTCGGGCAGCTTTCCAAAAAGCTTGAAGTCCATGGCGCGCGCTTCTGGCGCCCCGTCGTCAAGCAAAAATGGGCCGGCTTCTCGGCAAAGGAAGCAAAGCGCGTGTTGACGGATTGGCAACTGACCGAAGCCGAGCCGGCGTCTTCGGTGCCGATTTGCTGGAGCAAGGCGTATGGCGGCCAAATTCCCGGCACCGGAGACCCGGAAAACGAAACGCCCGCCGATGTCGAAGCGTGTAATCCGCTCGGATGCGGCATCGTCAATCTCGACATGCCTTGGGATCAAGCGCGCGTCGCGGCGCCACAAATCACGTTGCCTGGCGAGAAGCTGAACTGGCGCGAGCCAACAGTGCCCCAGGGACTGGGTCTCGTGTCACCTTGGTGGCGGTCCCGCCAGCAACATGCCGGCACCTATGACGATACTTGGCTCAACGAGCGCCACCCGCTTCTGCCTAGGGATTTCGATGCACGCTTCTGGCAATGTGCTCTTCCGGATCTCGTTGTTGTGCCGCATCTGATCGGGGACGAAGACTACCAACTGGATCATCTGCACCCTAGCTTCGCCCTAGCCGCAGGGCGACTTCCGGGAATCACGCTGGGGGTCCGATGTGTCGGTCATGAGCGCGATGAGTGGTATGTGCTCTCGCTGGACGGCGTGCATTTCGACTGGCGGAACGATAGTCGCGTGATGCTGACCTGGCGGGCACGCTTTCCCCTTCAGGAGGCAGGCGAAACATCGCTGACGTTGACGCGGGTCCAAGTCAAAGCGACGGCCGATGCTGACGCCGATGAGGTTGCGGCATGAGCATCCCGCGCGACAACTATGTCGGCGAACCCGACTATCCGGCGCCCTGGACGACGAAGCAGCCGCGCGAAGGTTTGCGTGATCTTGACGAGGCAAAGATCGTCTCGCTGTCGCCGGATGTTTGCCTGACGCCGGTCGGCTCCTCGGTTGTCCCCATCCCGTACCCGATCGTCGACTATTGCGGGCACGACATGGGATATACGCCTTCCGTCCTCTTCACCGGCAAGAAGGCCATGGTCATGCGATCCCGTACGACGCACGTCCATGGCGATGCGCCGGGAACGAGAAAGGGTGTCAAATCCGGCACCGTAGAAAATGTTTGCGAACCGATCGAGCATGCCGATCAGGTGCGTGCCGAGAGTTCTCATGTCATCCGGCATCTCGACCGCTTCTGGATGAACAATCGGAATACGCAGGGCGAAGCGATCTTCGTGCGTGGGACGCAGACATATGCGCCGCCGAAAGACGATGATCCTGTCCGAGGATCGCTGCGCTGGAACGGCAGCGATGAAGGCAAGATCATGAGCGATGCCTCGCCGGAGCTGCTGGTGATGGGCGCACAATATGCGCAGGCAGCACCGGCGACGGTACCTCAAACGGTTCCTGCGCCAGTTCGACCCGCCCCGGTGCCGCGACCCCCGGGGCAGGTCATCCGGCCGAATGTTCCACAGTGGAATAGGCCTCCACCCCGGCCGACCATCAAAGTCGGTAAATGGGTCGGAAGGCTCGGCCGATTTGGTAGGGCAATGACTGGTATCGGAGCTTTTATCGAGGGTATGTGGCCAACCTCGACGGCAATGCCGTGGTATGATGAAATGCCACAAGATGATTTCGAACGGGCGCTTTTCCGGAAGGCACGCGAACTTGAGGAGCAAGGCGTCGACGTTGATGACGTTCAGGAGTGGTTCCGATCCGAGCGCGCAGAGAACGCACGACGCCGGAGGCAGCAGGAGACAGAAGAACGGCAGCAACCGCAACCTCTACCCCAGACGCAGGGTGCGCGCGTTGATGAGGAAGGCTCACAACGTCGATGCATTGTTGGCCCCTACGAGGAGATCGAGCCGATATGTCGGGGCAATGCTCACCATATCGTTCCTGATATGGCCTATCGATTAGGGCGGCGACCTGGCAAATCCGAATATGATTCCACAGAGAATCGTATTCCCAACGCACCGACGCTTAACCAGGGGATGTCGATTTGTTTGCTAAGTCGGCAGCACGGAAGCGATAGCGAAGGATTGCATGGAATACTTCGACAACGGTTTGCAGAACTCGCAAGCCCTGTACCGGGGACAGCGCCTATGGGGGCAATATTAGCTGAAAGTATCAAAGTGATCGAGGATATTCCGGATTTGCCGGAAGAATGCAAAGCGCTAGCTACAGCCATGGCAACAGGCCAGGTCGCGTCAAAAACCGGATTTGCCGCTCCTGGGCGAACGAGGGAACGGCCACTTCCGTCCGGCGAAGCCGAAACAGTACTGAGAAGGGGACATTATTGATGAACGGCAGTGACTGGAAGGCAACAATTCAAGCCGCTGTGGCATTTGATGTCGACCGCTTTGCGATATGTGTTGGCGAGCTTGAATACGATGATCCATTTACTGCGATCATTTCTTATGATGGGCGATTTTCTCAGCCGTGGAGCAGAACGGATGTTCAGCGCGAGATCGTCGATATCAGCTATATGGGAGCCGATCCTACGGAAGACCATGTCCCGGTAGCGCTCAGCAACGAGGGCGACGTCTATGTGTTGAAGGACGAGCATGCGGAGCGATCGAAGATCCCCGGAGCTGGGATTCTCAGCGAAGATGCTGAGGGTTTTGGGGCAGTCCATACGCTGGTCGTAGATGGACATAGCCAATATGTTGTCGGGGATAGCCGTCAACTCTATCGCAGAGAGGGCTTTGGAACATGGCAACGGCTTTCTGCGAACAAATCCCGTGAGGTCGGTTATGAGGCCGAACATTTTGGAAAGGCGATTTCCTTGGACGGTTCGCTCATCGTCGAAAGTGTTCAAAGACCTTATTCTGCACCAAGCGCTGCGCAGCTCGATCCCAAAAGCTGGGAAAATGTCAGCCCGGAGCAGTTCCTGAAGATGATGAAGGAACAACGGTCCGAGCGCGTTACAAGGCCACGCATCCAACGCGTGTATCATTATCTCGACGGCGGTTTCTCACGATTATCCCTCCCCGAAGATTGCGTGATTAGAGGGCTATACCGCGACCCGGAGCAGCGTATTTGGTTTTTGGGCGGGGGAGGTCTGATCCTGCAGGGAACCATCGAAGTAGGATTTGAGAAGGTCGGCTTCCTCGGGGATACGGAAACATTGTTCAGTGCCGCGTGGTGTCGTTCGGAGCTTTTTGCGGCCACAGACGACGGTCTTCGCCGATTTGACGGCCATAAGCTTGGCATCGTGAAACCCAAACTAAATTCCGCAGCTATAAACCGAAATATTCCTGCACCTCTGAAAATTCAATCTTTCGATAACACGCTGATATATTTCGACAGGAAGCATGGCGTGTGCAGGTGGGACGGGCAATCCTGGGATTGGTACGAGATCCCGCCGTCACTTCTGCAACGCGAGTTCAAAGGCTTGCCTGCCAGACAATAGGGCTCGTCTATCGTATCCTTGCAGCCATACCTGTTCATGGGCGGACATCGTCAGTACAGCCACCGGGATGCGGAGAAAGTCCCTGATCGCGATTTGAAGGAGGTACGACTGACCGCAGCAGTGTTTTTTGAAGCGCGAGGCAAACCCCACGAGTCCAGGAGGATTTCCGAGGCCGAAGCGGAAATTACCGCCACTGAGGAAGAAGATTTCGAGGAGCTCTACGGAGCATGGGAGCCAACGCTTTATGCCGCGGCCATGGCGGATGATCGATATTTTGCGCTTTTGATTGGCGGCCCGCGCTGGGACGATCCCTATACCATCATCCTGACGCGCGACGCGGAAGCGCAGACATTCTCGCGCCTCGATGTGCGGCGGGAATTGCGGGATGTCAGGGTCGTGCCGCGAACCGATGACGTAGGCATCTTATGTGACGCTCAGCCTGAACGGCGACATTTATGTGATCAGTCCCAAAGGCGCGGAGCATTCGGTCATTCCCGGGACCCAGGCCGAATCCGATGATGCACCCGAGATCCTATTCACCTCCATTCTGCCGGTCGGGGATCAATGGCTGGTTGCGGGCGGCGAAGGTTTTCTGAAGCTTGGTAAGGACAAGTCCTGGCAGGATGTCTCCCCGCCGCTGCAGACGGAATATCCTTATAAGGTGCCCGATTGGACGATCCTCGGGACCAATCAGAACGGCGATATTTTCATCGTCGCCACGCAGGCGGCGAATACGCGGCATTTCAATCTCTATCCCGGCCACCCTCTTTATCGGGAGGATATGTCGGAGGAGGAGGAATTTGAGCTTCAGAAAAAACTTTATTCCGAATTGGACAGCTATCCGCGCCTGAAAACACTTTTCACCGGGCAGCCCGGCGCCTGGAAGCAGCAGGCATTGCCGGATCGCATCGCTCGATCTCTTCCCGCCTATTCCTACGTCGCCGATGTCGAGAGCGATGGCCCCGAAGCCGACTATGTCATCGGTTCCGATGGCCTGGTGATGAAGGGCAGTCCGCAAGCCGGCTTTACCGACATCTCGTCCATTGCCGACCGCGAGAAGAATTTCAAGGACGGCGTTCGCTGGCGCAACGAACTGATCCTTGCAACCGGCACCGAACTGTTCCGGTTCGATGGCCATTTTGCAAAGCCATTCGCGCCCAAGGTGAAGATGCGCTCTGCCCCCTTCGTACTGCAGCCGAGCGCGATCTTCGTTCAAAACGACAAGCTCTACGTGTTCGACTACGGGCTTCGCTATTACACATTCGATGATCAGGGTTGGAATCAGTACGACATTCCGAAAGAGCTTTCTCAGAGGCCGTTCAAGGGTGGCGGCGACAAAGGATCGCCCTGACCATATCGAGCGGCTGATGAGCATCTGGAGCCAATATGTCTGCTACCCCCCGGCGCCCCTTACAGGAAATATTGGATGAATTCGGACCGCTCAAAGACGGTATGGCGGTTGCTGCTTCGCAGGCTGAGGGCTATCGCGGGAAGCTGCCTGACGCGATGGTTGATTTCTGGATTGAGCATGGTCGCGGGCAATGGCGCGACGGTCTTTTCTGGATCTGCGATCCTGAGCCGATCATGCCTGTCCTGCATGCGCTGTTTGCAGGCGATCCGGAATTCGACGCCGCAAGAATGGTGCCCTTCATGCGTGATGCGTTCGGCGAAGTCAGCGTCTGGCATCCGAAGTTCAAGCTGATCACGCTCAAGATGAATCTCGGCACCGTCACCACCACAGACATTACCACCCACGTCATTGAAGGCGTACCTCCCTTCGACGACGATATGGCGGTAGCTGCCGCCGTGGACGCCAGCGTTTTCGATGGTCGTGGCTGGGTGGATGCTACAACCGGCAAGCCCGTTTTCGATGCGGTTCGCCGGCGGCTCGGGCCGATCAGTGTCGATCAGGTCTATACCATGGTCCCGCATTTCCGCCTCGGCGGCGATGGCGCTGCCAGGGATTTTTCAATCGGCGGCTTCATCGAATATCTGGGCGTTCTGGCGCAGATAGGATCCTTTACGCTCGAACGCTATATCGATCCGAAGCAGGGTGGCCGAGGACCCTTTGGACATCTCGAGGCTGTCCGTACGATCGGACACGACCGTCTGATCGATAGGGACACACCATGACCGACGCCGACGCAAAGCTGTTGCGGACATTCATTGCCGACGAGAACGAAGCCTTTGCCGACCGGCGCCAGGGGAAATTTTGGCCTGCCAATCATTATCGTATCGGGCCTCTGGCGACCAAAGTTTCCGGGCTGCTCGATCCGAACGAGCAGATCGATTTCTATTTCCATTTCATGCGCATTGCCGGCGGCGCACCCTCTGTCGGAGACAAGGAAATGCCGCTGCTGCTCGAGGCCTATCGGCGCATGCTGCCGTTTCTCGATCTTGGCGGCGTCATCCCGATGTCGCGGCGGCACAAATTGCTGTTCGTGTTCGGTTTTGACGATACCGGAGCCTTGCCCAGCGGCGAGACGATTTCGGCCAAGGCGCTGAAGGCGCGGCTCAAGCTCATCGCGCAGGTCGGCAATTATACGACGATGCCTGCCCAGCGCGACAAGAAGGCAAAGTTTGTTCCCTTTGCCGACGAGGCGGTGCGCATTCTCGAGGTTTTCCAGCATCTCGGCTATCGCCACGACCGACGTTATGGCGAAGATCTCTACGACGTCACCAACCTCAGCTTCTGGGGCACGGTGTTTATCTGCCTGCTCAACAGGGCAACCCGCGCCGAGCTTGTTGCCGATATGATCGAGGGCAAATATGATCTTATGCGGCGCGTCGAGCAACTGGCGATATTGCACCGTTATATCGAGACAGTCCTGCCGGATATCGAGCCTGACGAAGAGCGTTTCCGCTCGCTGGCGCGGCAGCTCAAGGACATTGAGTTTGCGCGCCGCAATGCCACCGAATCCGTCGCCCTGGCGCAAAGGCTGGGCCTGCCATTTGGCGACGACGAGGACTGGGAAATCCATATTGCGATCCCGCTGCGCGGCACCGAAGGCCATCCGTTGATCGCCAGGAACGTCGTACGATTGCAGATCCGGCCGAACCCGGACTGGCAGTGGGAACTGAACGCACGCACCATCGAGCGCGGAGAGTTCTCGGAAAGCGAAACAAAGATCTACCGGAACGATCTCGGTTTCCCCGTTCTCGGGCGTGGAAATCTTCATGCCTTTCCGACATGGCTGAGACAGGTGCGGGAGAAAAACGGCCTGGATTTCGACACCGGCGCCGCTGACATTCGTGTGGGCCGCAAGCGGGCGGCAGCCAAGCTCATCGTTCAATGGTTGGAGAGCTGAATTCGGATCGATCGCGGTAGCCGGTCGCCGCCACGGCATCTCGAAGCGCTGAAGCATCTTCCCAAGGGCGGTGCGAAATCCCTTTCGCCGGTCTGAGCATAGGCTGTGCCACGACCGCAATGGCGTCGTGGCACGGCAACAACTGTAAAACCGGCTCAGAAAGGATAGTGCTGGGCGGAATCCTCGACCGTGATCCAGCGCAGATCGGTGAATTCGGCGATCGCCGCCTTGCCGCCGAAACGGCCATAGCCGCTGCCCTTGACGCCGCCGAAGGGCATTTGCGCCTCGTCGTGCACGGTCGGGCCATTGATGTGGCAGATGCCGGATTCGATCCGTGCCGCAACGGCCATTGCCCGCTGGACATTCCGGCTGAAGATGGCCGACGACAGGCCGTATTCGCTGTCGTTGGCGATGCGGATTGCTTCTTCCTCGCCGGAGACGCGAATGATCGGCTTCACCGGGCCGAAGGATTCTTCCGCATAGACGCGCATCTCGGGCGTGACGTGATCGAGCAGCGTCGCCTCGACCACGGTTCCCGAGCGCTTGCCGCCGGCCACGAGCTTTGCCCCCTTGGCGGTCGCATCGGCAATCAGCTCATCCATTTTCTTCGCCGCGTCGAGGCTGATCAGCGAACCGAGAACAACGTGGCCGCGCGGATCGCCGGCCGGGAGCTGGCTGGCGCGGGCGGCCAGTTTGGCGACGAACTGGTCGGCGATCGTCTCGTCGACGATGATGCGTTCCGTCGACATGCAGATCTGGCCCTGATTCATGAAGGCGCCGAAAATGGCGGCATTGACGGCACCGTCGATATCGGCGTCGTCGAGAATGACCAGCGGCGCCTTGCCGCCGAGTTCGAGGAGGGCGGGTTTGAGATGCCTGCCGCAGGTCTCGGCGATGATCTTGCCGACCTTGGTCGATCCGGTGAAATTCACGCGTTTGACGGCCGGATGGGCAATCAGCGCGGCGACGATCTCAGGCGCATCCTCCGGCGCGTTGGTGATGACATTGACGACGCCGGCGGGCAGGCCGGCTTCGGTCAGTGCCGTCGCAATCAGCCGGTGCGTGCCGGGGCATTGTTCGGAGGCCTTGAGGACGACGGTATTGCCGCAGGCGATCGGCATGGCGATGGCGCGGGTGGCGAGGATGACCGGCGCATTCCAGGGGGCAATTGCCAGGCAGACGCCCGCAGCCTGGCGAACGCCCATGGCGAGAGTGCCGGGTTTGTCGGAAGGGATGATTTCGCCTGATATCTGCGTGGTCATGGCGCCGGCCTCGCGCAGGATGTTGGCGGCGAACATGACATTGAAGCCGGCCCAGGGCGCGGTGGCGCCCGTTTCCTCGATCACCAATTGGGTAAACTCGCCCACCTTGGAATCCATGATGTCGGCGGCCTTCATCAGGATCGCGCGGCGCTGGCCGGGGCCGGTCTTCGACCAGGCGCCGAAGGCGGCGCTGGCGGCATCGACGGCAGCGGCAGCATCATCCAGGCTTGCCGCGGCGGCGCGGCTTGCGAGCTTCTCGGTGAAGGGATCGATGCGATCATAGGTGCGGCCGCCGGAGGCCGCGCGGTCTGCGCCGTTGATGAGGAGGGAAATATTCATCGGAGGTCTCCTTGGGACAAGAACTAGAAGCCGAGGACTTCGGCGTTGATGGAAGCTTCGAGGCCGCCGTCGACGGCAAGATTGGCGCCGTTGATCCAGCGCCCGCCATCCGAGCAGAGGAAGAGCACGGCAGGCGCGATATCGGCGGAGGTGCCGGCGCGGCCGACGCGGGTGATGTCGCTGTCGACCTTGGCGTCGCCGAGCACGGCGCGGAACTGCTTGAGGATCGGCGTTTCCACCGGCCCGGGGCTCACCGCGTTCACCCGGATGCCGCGGTTTTTGAACAGCGGCTGATGGGCGGCACGCATTGTCCAGAGCAGCAGCAGTTCCTTGGAGAGCGGGTAACCTTCCTCATCCTTGAGGCCGTGCTCAGTGACTACCGCCGCCACCTCGGGAAAGCCTTCAATTGATGTCAGCGACTTTGCCCGCTCGAGGTTGGCGCGCCAGCCATAGCCGGCGATCGAGGCGACGTTGACGATGGCACCGCCTTCGCGCAGGCGGGGTACCACGGCTTCCGACAGGGCGCGAAGCCCGTAGAAATTGACGGCGAGCGTCGAGACGACACCGGTGTTGCCGGAAAGGCCGGCGACATTGGCGAGCGCGTCGAGGCGCACCGGAAGCTGCGCGACGATCTCGGCTACGCCTGATGCCGTGGAGAGATCGCCCTTGATGAAGGCGGCACTTCCGCTGGCCGGCTCGCGGACATCGACGCCGAGAACCTCGGCGCCCATCTGGCCGGCCAATTCCGCCGTGCGGGCGCCAATGCCGGAAGCCACGCCGGTCACCAGGATTGTTTTACCAAAAAGCATGAACGTCACCTTTCACAACAGAATTCGGAAGCAAGCCGGCTCATTCTTCCCATTTGATTTTATGCGGACCGGGCAATTTCAGCCGGTAGCCGACCGGCAGAAGTTGAAAATCGAAGCGGCGTTCGATTTCGCCCCAAAGGCCGCGCGGCAGGTAGAGCGAGAAAATCAAAGCCGTGGCGCCGAGGCCGATCAGGTACCAGACGCCGGCTCCGCCGAAGACGGTCTCGATCACGAAGAACAGGATGGCGCCGAGGATCGCGCCTTCGAACTTGCCGATCCCGCCGACCAGCACCATGAAGATCATGTAGGCCGTCCATTGAACGCTGAAATAGGTCTTCGGCTGGAAGGTCGTGGCGGTCGCCAGCCACAGGCCTCCGGCGACCGCGATGCCGAAGGCGGCGAGCACGAAGAGCAGCCTCTTGGTTGCGATCACCCGCACGCCGACCGAGGTTGCCGCTTCCTCATTGTCGCGGATCGCCTGCATGGCCGCACCGGCGCGGCTGCGCATCAGCATGAAGAGAGCACCCAGCAGGGCGGCCATGGCTATCAAGGCGAGCCAGTAGATCGTTGCCCGCCGCGTCGCGCCGTCATAGACGTTGAGCGAGATCAGCGAAGTTCCCGTTTCCCCCTGGATCAGCCGGTCGAGGTTGACCAGCAGGTGGGCGAGTTCCGCGATAACCCACATGCCGATCGCGAACTCGCCACCCTTCAGGCGCAGCATGAACAGTGAAAGCGGGATCGACAGCGCGCCGGTCACGATCGCGGCGGCAAAGAGCGAGACGAAGGGATTGAGCCCCGCATCCGCAAGCCGGATGGTGAAATAGGCGCCGAGGCCGAAGAACACCTGCTGGCCGACCGAGACCAGCCCACCGAAACCGGCAAGCGCATTCCACATGGCGGCAAGGATCACGTAGATGAACAGGGCCGTCATGCGGTCGATCGCGCCGGCGCCGAGGACAGCGGGGGCAAACATCAGCAGGACGAGCACCGCGGCCATGCAGCCGAGCGCCACCCGTGACGCCTTCGTCCAGCGTTCTATCGATATTCCGTTGGAGGCAAGGGTCGCGTTGGGGCTCATGTCGGGCTCCGGAGACGGGTGCGCATTTTGAGAGAGGAGACAAGTTTGTCAAAAACCGGCATGCCGAACCGGGATAGCCTGACGAAAAGCACCAGCAGGAACACGGCATGGCCGCCGATCAGGAAGCCTTGCGGATGCAATTGCGCGCCGAGCGATTGGGCAAGGCCGAGAACGATGCCGCCGGCAAGCGTGCCCCATAACGATCCCGCTCCGCCGATGACGGCCGCCTCGAAGGCAAAGAGAAGCTGCGGGCCGCCGGAATAGGCGCTGAAGGTTGCCCGCATCCCGAGAAACGCACCGGCGATCCCGACCGTGACCATAGTGATCGCGGTGGCGACGGCGTTTACCCTGCGGGCATCGATGCCGACCAGCCCCGCCGTATCGGGATCTTCCGCCGTGGCGCGGATCGCGCGACCGAGCGCAAAGCGGCTCAGGAAGAACTGCAGCCCGCCGAGAACGAGGATTGCCGTCACCATCATCATGACGGCAAGCTTGCCGACGTAGATGTGGCCAGGCAGTTGCCAGGATGCATAGGACAGGTTGCCGATGAACGGCGCGAGCGAGCGGGTGTCGGCGCCGAACTGCTCGAACAGCAGATTGTCGATGACGATCGACAGGCCGAAGGTCGTCAGAATCGGCAGCAGCGTGCCGCCGCGGGCGCTGCGCTCCAGAATGAAGCGCTGCAACAGCCAGCCGGCCGCCGCCATGACCGGCAGCACGATCAGCAGGCCGGCGAAGGGCGGAATTCCGGCTTTGGCGGCGAGCAGCCACAGCCCGTAAGCGGCTGCGACCGCCAGGCTGCCATGCGCGAGATTGATGATCCGCATGACCGAGAACATGAAGGACAATCCGCAGGCGATGACGGCGTAGTAGCCGCCGAGCAGAATGCCCTGGAGCAGGGTGTTGATCACGATGCGCTCCTTTCGCCGGATGTCCGGTGCAATCCGAAATAGGCCTGGGTGACATGTTCGCGCGTGACGGCCGCGGCCGGCCGGTCGAGGACGATGCGTCCTTCCAGCATGCAGATGACACGGTTTGCGACGCTCATGGCGCGGGCGAGATCCTGCTCGACGAGCACAATGGTCGTTCCCGAGGTGAGCAAGGCCTGCAACTGGGCGTAGACGCGATCGACGACCAGAGGCGAAAGCCCGAGCGAGACCTCGTCCAGGAGAAGAATATCGGGATTGCTCATCAGCGCCCGGCCGATGGCGGTTGCCTGCTGTTCCCCGCCCGAGAGGTGCCCCGTTTTAGCGTGACGGCGGGGTTTCAGGTTCGGAAAAGCGTCGAGGACGCGGTCGATGCTCCACTCGCCCTTGCGGCCGGAGCTCTTTCCGAGAAGCAGGTTTTCCTCCACCGTCATCTGCGAAAACAGACGCCGGCCTTCCGGCACCAGGGCGATGCCCTTGGCGATCCGCTTATGGGACGGCACGGCAGCCAGATCTTCATCGTTGAGGAGGACGCGGCCGGAGGATGGCAGATGGGCGCCGGCGATCGATCTGAGCAGCGTCGTCTTGCCCGCGCCATTTGCGCCGACCAGCGCCAGCACCTCGCCCTTGGCAAGATCGAAACTGACGCCGCGCACCGCCTGGAGCAGGCCGTGGCGGACGTCGAGGTCGCGGATGGAGAGAAGGCTCATGCGGGTGTCCCTCCGAGATAGGCCTTGACCACCTCCGCATCGCTCATGACCGTTTTCGGTTCGCCATCGGCGATGATCCTGCCGGCGTCCATGCAGATCAGCCGCTCCGCCACCTGCAGGAGGATATGAACGATATGCTCGATCCAGACGATGCCGATGCCGCGGCGGCGCAGTTCCAGGATGGTTTCCACCAGTTCGCTCGCCTCGCCATCCGTCAGGCCGCCGCCGATCTCGTCGAGCAGCAGCAACCTTGGCTGCGTGGCAAGCGCACGGGCAAGCTCCAGCCGTTTGCGGTCCAGCAGGCCGAGCGTGTCGGCGGGGCGGTTGGCGACGCCAAGCATGCCGCAGAGCGAAAGCGAATCGACCACGCGCTCATAGGCCTCGTCGCGGCTTGCGGCATTGCCGTGCGATGCGGCGACGAAGACATTTTCGAACGTCGTCATGCCGCCGAAGGGTTTGGGAATCTGGTGGGTCCGGACGAGCCCGGAGCGGCAGCGCTCCGCCGCCGTCCGGCGCGTGACGTCGACGCCGTCGAAGGTGATGCTTCCCTCATTCGGCGGGAAGGCGCCGGCGAGCACGCTGAGCAGGGTCGTCTTGCCAGCGCCGTTCGGCCCGACAATGCCGATCGCCTCGCCATCGCCCATGGAAAAATCCAGATTCTCCAGCACCACCAGCGCGCCGAACCGCTTGTGGATCCCCTTGGCCGAGAGAAAGGCTCCCCCCGGCCGTCTTTGAGCTTCCCGCTGCAGCACTGTGCGTTACCCGTTGTAAGCGGTGAGCTTGGCGCCGACCGGGACATTGGGGTCGGTGGCGTTTTCGGTGACGACATAGTCGAGCGCGAATTTCGAGCCTTCCGGCGCTTTCACCCATTGCGTGCCGATGATCGGTCCGGGAGAGACGTTGGCGACGGGGCCGCTGGTAAAGTCGACCTTGCCGGCGATGGTGGTGGTCTTCAGCGTGCTGATCGCTTTGGCCACAGCCTCCTTGCTCTTGACGTCGGTACTGGCTTTCAGCGCATCGAAGCCGGCGTCGAGAAGCGCAAGGCTGGCGCCGAGCTGCTGCGTCCACTGCTTGCCGCTTGCCGTTTCATAGCCGTCGGCGAGTTCGGTTCCCGATACGCCGGTCAGCGTGGATTTGTAGGGGAAGGCCTTGTGCCAGTATGCGGCGCTGCCGATGTTCAGGCCGAGGTCGCCGAGCGCCTCGATGTCGGAGGGAAACAGGCCGGTCTTGGCGATCTGGCAGATCTTGATCTGCTGGGTGAGGCCCTGCTGTGCGGCCTGACGCCAGAAGGCGGCGAAGTCGGGCGGTATCGGGAACGAATTGAAGATCTCCACGCCCTCCTGCCTGAAGAGAGCGATCTGCGCGGTAAAGTCGGTGGTTCCGGTTTCATAGGCTCCGGGATCGACGATGGTGAAGCCGGCCTTGGAAAGCGCCGGCGCCAGATGGGTGCGGATCGCATTGCCGTCGGCGTCGTTGGGATACATGACGCCGACCTTCTTGTTGGTCTCGATCAGGTTCCATTGCGAAACATAGGCCTTGTGGAACTCTTCGACGCCGAAGCCGAAATGATAGGTCCACTTGAACGGCGAGGGTGCGCCCGGCTTGGCGCCGCGGCCGAAATACCAGGCTTCCCAGGGCATGACCGTCGAGAGGCAGGGAATGCCGGCCGCTTCGCAGGCGTCGGCCACCGGATTGATGGTTTCGGGCGTCGAGACGGCAAGCATCAGGTCGATCGCCTGGTTGTTGATCAGGTCCTTCGCCAGCTGGCCGGCACGCGAGGGATCGGACTGGGTGTCCTGGTCGAGAATCTCCACCTTCCAGGTCTTGCCGCCCGCCTGAAGGCCGTTCGCCAGCGCCTTGCGCGCCAGCTCGAGCACATAGCCGTCCGTTTCGCCGAAGCCGCCGAGAGGGCCGGTGCGCGGGCTGATGAAGCCGACCTTCAGCGTATCGCCGCTCTGAGCGAAGGCCGTGCGGCCGGAAAGCGCCAGCGCCGCACCGCCCGCCACGGTCGATGCGATGAAAGAGCGGCGGCTCAGCGATGCCGCGTTGATTTTTCCGTTGCGGAAAATGCCGTTCATGAAATCATTCCTCCCTCTTGATCGGGCCTCCCAGCCCGTTCCCATTGTTCATGTCGGCCGATCTATTAGATCGGGTAGTGCCGTTTTCCCGAGGCCATGGTGATCCATCTGAGCTCGGTGAATTCATCGATCGCGGCCTTGCCGCCAAAGCGGCCGTAGCCGCTTGATTTGACGCCGCCGAAGGGCATTTGCGGCTCGTCGGAAACTGTGGATTCGTTGATGTGGCAGATGCCGGATTCAAGCCGCATGGCAACGGCAAGTGCTGCATTGACGTCGGCGCTGAAGACGGCGGCCGACAGCCCGTATTCATTGTCGTTGGCAACCGTCACGGCCTCGTCGACGCTGCCGACCCGGACGATCGCCGCGACCGGTCCAAAGCTCTCCTCGCGGTAGATGCGCATGGCAGGCGTCACGTGATCGATGACCGTCGCGTCCATCAGCGTGCCGTTGGCCTGGCCGCCGCAGACGAGGACCGCGCCCTTCTGCAGGGCATCATCGACGAGCGACCTAACGCGGCGGACGGCCTCAGTGTTGATCAGCGTGCCGAGCGGCGTGTTGCCGTCCTTGGGATTGCCGGCGACGAGGGTTGCGGCTTTCGTCCGGAACTTGCCGACGAAGCTGTCGGCGATCTCGTCCATCAGGATGATCCGTTCGGTCGACATGCAGATCTGGCCCTGGTTCATGAAGGCGCCGAAGGCGGCGGCACGCACGGCCTCGTCGATATCGGCATCGGCAAGGACGATGAACGGCGCCTTGCCGCCGAGTTCGAGCAGGCAGCGCTTGAGATGCCTTGCACCGGATTCGGCAATGATCCGGCCGACACGGGTGGAGCCGGTGAAGTTGATGCGGCGCACGGCCGGATGGGCGATCAGCGCATCGACGACGGCGGCGGCATCGCTCGGCGCGTTGGAGACGACATTGACGACGCCGCGCGGAAAGCCGGCGTCACACAGAATGTCGCCGATCAGGCCATGGGTCTTCGGGCAGAGTTCGGAAGCCTTCAGGACGACGGTGTTGCCGCAGGCCAGCGGCATGGCAACGGCGCGGGCTCCGAGAATAATAGGTGCATTCCAGGGGGCAATGCCGACACAGACGCCTGCCGGTTGGCGGACCGCCATGGCAAGGCTTCCCGGAATGCCGGAAGGAATGATCTCGCCGGATATCTGCGTGGTCATCGCCGCCGCCTCGCGAAGAATATCCGCGCCGAGCCCACAATTGATCGCCGCCCATTGGGCGGTGGCGCCGGTTTCGACGGTCATGGCGGCAACGAGTTCGGGTGTGCGGGCCTCCAGGATGTCGGCTGCGGCATTCAGGAGCCTGCGCCGTTCGCCCGGGCCGGTCTGCGACCAGTCCGGAAAAGCGGCCGCGGCCGCATTGGCTGCCCTTGTCATGTCGGCAACGGTTCCTGCCGAGGCGATCGTGGCGACATCGCCGGTCAACGGATCGATGCGTTCGAAGGTAGCCCCTTCGGAAGCATCCATCGCCTCGTTGTTGATCATCAGCTTTGCCGAAAACACTGTTCCACCCATTCCCCACGCGTTGGTTCCACGTGATGGCGCTTGCATTGTTGCCATGGGAGAAAACGAGCGGACGCGACGCCACGAGGGCCGCCTGACCGTTCCTGCATCTGTTGAAGAGCCTCCTCCCAAAGGCCGATGGAGAAAAGGTTACGCCGATCTGGCACGGATGGAATGCGATTTATTGGGTTAATATTGTAATTATCCGGTGATATCAGCATTGTTTGATGTGGGAACGGAGGTGGAAGCGGTGGCGACGGACGGAGGGATTCATCACTATGCCAGGGGCGAGTGGCACGCTCCGTCGCTGTCGCACCGGCGTATCCGTTTCCAAAAAGGGATCTATGCCGATTTCCACCATTTCCTTCTGCTCGGCGAGGGGAGTGGGGAGCTTCATTTCGACGATGGCGAACATCGGCCGCTGCACGGACCGCTGCTTGCCTTCCTGCCGCCAGAGGCGCGGTGCGACCTGTCGATATCAGCCGGAACCGCGGCTCATCTGGTAGGCGCTTCGCCGCAGATCATGGTCGATGCGATCGGCGACAAGGTCGAATCCTATTCGCTGCGCATCTTCACCGAACAGCGCAAGCTGGTCGAGGCCTTGGATCCCTCAGCTGTGGCCGAAATCAGCCCGCTGATCTCCGGCTTCGTACGGGAACTGGGCGATCCCTCCCGCTCTTCCTGGATGGTCGCATCCGCCTATATCAGGCTCATCCTGATGGCGCTTTGGCGCGGCTCCGATGGCGAGAGAAGCGAGCAGCGCGGGCAGGGAGAAGTGGGATCGATCCTGCAGAGATATCGGCAACTCGTCGAGGCCGGTTTCCGCCAGCACCGGCCGATCAGCGACTACGCCGCGGAACTGGGCGTCACAGCCGACCGGCTGCATTCCACCTGCCAAAGGGCGCTTGGGCGCTCGCCGATCCAGCTCCTGCACGAGCGCGTGGTGCAGGAGGCAAAGCTGAGATTGGAGCGATCGGCCCGCAATATCCAGGAAATCTCCGACAGCCTCGGCTTTCGCGACCCGACCTATTTCAGCCATTTCTTCAAACGCAAGACCGGCCTTTCACCCGCCGGCTACCGCGAGATCGCCCGCGCTTCGGCCGGCTCGGAAAACAGTATGCTGTCCTCGGGTTATGCGGATTGGCCTTAGGCTCGGGCATTGGTCAAAGCAATGGCTTGCCAATCTTGGGTCACACAATCATGCTGCCGGAATCGCAAGCCGTGTAGGACTGCCGTGCGCCAGGAGCAGTCGTTGCCCGGGCTTGAAGGAATGACCGATTTGGGGCCGACGGCGGACCGTCCGCTGCGAGGACACCTAGTACGAGAGCGGACATGCGAGGCCTCGGTGCGAAGGTCCGGGATCGGCCCGGAGCAGTCGTAGACCACGAGTATGACGTACGGCTCGATTTGGCGCTCATCGCGGACGTCGCGCACCGACGCCCTCTCGACGCGAGTTAACCGGAAGTTCGCGTAACGACGGTGCCTCTCGCTTTCACAGGGAGGGGCCATGGGTGATCAATTTCCAAGCCAAGAGCCCGTAGGTCGATGGACCAACGGGCTTTTTGCAGCGGATTGCCGTCACGAAAGGGCGGCGGTTGAACGATTGCAGTCTATCCAGACGATTTCGACGGGCGTCGCCGAAGGAGCTGATCCCAGATGTCGTACCCCGCAGGGACAATCCCGATCAGCAGTGCAGCGGCCAAATCGAACCGTGGAACAAACGCCAGGATGACCGCGCAGAACGCGACAAGCGTCACGAATGCAAATATCGCAAAAAACCGGCTTCTGTTCATCGGTCTATCCTTTCGGAATGGGCCAGACACTGCGTCATCTCTGTCCTCCATAGAGTAGATTCGGCAGCATGTAGACGATGCTCGGGAACAGATAGATGACCACCATGCAGAGAATGACGATCAACATATACGGCATCATGCCGCGGAAGATGTCGGTCAGTTTGACATGCGGAGGCGAGACGCCCTTCAAGTAGTATGCCGACATCGCCATGGGTGGTGATAGGAAGGCCGTCTGCAGGTTGATTGCCACGAGGATACCGAAGAACAGCGGATCGATCCCGAAATGCGGCAGCAGCGGAATGAAGATCGGGATGAAGATGACGATGATTTCAGTCCATTCCAGAGGCCAGCCGAGAATGAAGATGATGATCTGGGCCAGGATCAGGAACATCAGCGGCGACATATCCAGGCCGGTCACGAAGTCACTGATGAACTGTTGGCCGCCGAGATAGGCGAATACCGATGCGAAGGTCGCCGAACCGACGAACAACCAGCAGACCATCGCGGTCGTTCGCGCCGTCAGATACACCGACTCCTTCAGTCGCTGCCAGGTCAACGCCCGATAGGCCGCAGCAAGCGCCAGTCCCCCCAATGCGCCGATTGCGGCGGCTTCCGACGGCGTTGCCAGGCCAAAGAGAATGGCACCCAGCACCGCAAGAATCAGAAAGGCAAGCGGCGCGAAGGATGTAAGCATCATCCAGGCGAGTTGGACCGGCGTGTGCTCGCCCACATCTTCTTTCGTTGGCCGCGGCGCCAGTTGCGGCTGCAGGATTGCTCGCACCACGACATAGATGAGATAAAACCCGGCCAGGGCGAGGCCGGGCAGGAGCGCCGCCGCATACATTCGGACAACCGAGATCCCGGAGGT
The DNA here is from genome assembly GCF_025941625.1 of Rhizobium acaciae. Classification (NCBI taxonomy): domain Bacteria; kingdom Pseudomonadati; phylum Pseudomonadota; class Alphaproteobacteria; order Hyphomicrobiales; family Rhizobiaceae; genus Rhizobium; species Rhizobium acaciae. The sequence continues at coordinate 56,581 of NZ_JAPCZO010000016.1, read as the reverse complement.
GGCCGCATAGACGATCAGCAGGATGGAAGGCGGGATCAGGATCCCGAGCGTTCCGCCCGCGCAGATCACGCCCGTCGCGTAGCGCACGTCATACTTTGCCTTCAGCATCGCTGGTAGGGCGAGCAGTCCCATCAACGTCACCACGGCCCCGACGATGCCGGTTGCCGTGGCAAAGAGTGTGCAGGTGACCAGGGCGGCGACCGCCATCGAGCCGGGCACCCGGCGCGTGACGCTGAATAGCGTCGAGAACAGCCGATCGACGATGTTGGCTCGCTCGACGATGTAGCCCATGAACAGGAACAGCGGGATAGCCGTCAGCACGTCGTTCTGGATGACCGAGTAGGTCTGGTTGACGAACAGATCGAAGATCCGGTTGTTGAAGAAACCGCCGATCCAGGTCTCCGCCAGTGTAAAGGCATCGCCGCCGGATTCGAGCGCGCGGTCATAGCCGCGCCACATGCGGCCGGCATCGAAATAGGCATAGTATCCGAAGCCGACACCCAGAGCCATCAAGGTGAACGCCACCGGGAAGCCGAGGAAGATGGTGAGGATTAGGATGAGGAGCATCCCGACGGCGATATGTGCATCCGTCATTGAGCGTCCCGATCCCGTGGTTCACGTCCAGCGTCAAGTTCCCGCGACGGAAGGAAACCCTCGTCCTCGGACTTGAGCACGTCCAGGCTTTTTGTTTCCAGTAGTACCTTTTCCAGTTCTTCGACATCTTCGGCCTGCTTCGGCCATTCGCCCATCCTTATGCAGAGAATGCAGCGGAAGACCTGCGCCACGCCCTGCAGGAACAGGAGAATGCCGGCGGCGACGATCACGGCCTTGAACTGGAAGATCGGCACACCGGCGGGACTGTTGGAACTGACCTCCAGGTAGCGCCAACTGCGTGCGGCATATTTCCAGCCCGAGAACACAAGCGCGGTTATACCGGGAAAGAAAAAGATGAAGTACAACACCAGTTCCAGCCTGGCCTGCGTGCGCGGTTTCCAGAGCCGGTAGATGAAGTCGCCGCGCACATGGCCATCACGCGAGAGGGTATACGCTCCCGCCATCATGAAGATCGTTCCATAGAGCATGTAGCTCAGATCGAAGGCCCAGGGGGTCGGCGCGCGAAAGAGGTAGCGTGCAACAACCTCATAGCCGACGCCGAAGGCCATGATGAGTATCCCCCACGCGAACACCTTGCCGAACCACGCCGACAAATCGTCGGCGAATGCAATGTAACGGAGCATGCAAGCGCCTCCCTAACCTCGATGAGGGACGAGGCCCGGAAATACCGGGCCTTCACCATCTATTTTCCGAGGTTCAATTTTCCGGGGAAATAGTGCTCATAGGCGAGTGCGAGATCGGCGGAGTTCATCAATTCGTAGTACACGACCCTCTCCACCCACTGCCGCTGACTGTCGAGCACCTTCTTCATGAACGCATCCGCTTCAAGCGTGGGGATGATCGCATCCCAGGCCTTCAGTTGTGCATCCAGAATTTCCTTTGGAGTGCGGTGCACGGTCACGCCATGTTCGGCCTGGAGTTTTTGAAGGTCGCTTGAATAGTTGTCCATCGCGGACGCTGTATTCGCCGTGCTTGCTGCCTCCACGCCATATTCCAGGATCGCCTGCAGATCGTCGGGAAGGTCGTCAAACACATCCTTGTTGAAGAGGAACTCGAAAGATTCGCTCGCTTGATGGTAGGACGACAGCATGTAGTTTTTGGCGACATCCTGCGAACCGAACCGTAGGTCAGAGGAGGGATTGTTGAACTCGAAGGCGTCGATGACACCTCGCTCCATTGCCGGCACGATCTCGCCGCCCGGAAGTTGAGCGACGCTCATGCCCATATTCTGCATGAGATCGGCGGCGAGCCCGACCGTGCGATATTTGAGGCCGTTGACGTCGTTCACGGTCGCGACCTGGTTCTTGAACCAACCGAACGGCTGCGCGGGCATCGGGAAGCCATAGAAGCCGTAAAGGTTCAGCCCCATGATGTCCTGGGTGAGTTCTCGGTAGAGATCCTTGCCGCCACCTTGATGGAACCATCCGAGCATGGTGGTTGCGCTGCCGCCAAATACCGGCCCGGTACCGAAGAGGGAAGCTGCCTTGTGCTTTCCGTACCAATAGACGGGAACGGTGTGGGCTGCGTCGATCACGCCATCGTTGACGCCGTCGAGCACCTGAAACGCGCCGACGACCGTACCGGCAGGCATTAGTTCGAACTTCAGGCGTCCGCCGGACATTCGTTCGACCCGTTGGACGTACTGGCGGGCAAAATCCATCCAGATGTCCGACGCGGGCCAGGATGTTTGCATTTTAATGACGGTGGGTGCCTGGGCCAGCACGGCCGGGGCGGCAAGAGCCCCAACTGCGGTTACTCCAACGAGCGTAGAGGCTCCCAGCAACTCTCGACGCGATACTGCCTTTTTGGTCATTGTTCTTCCTCCCTGGATTGTTGTCGAATTCTCCCTGCATTTCCTGGTAGTCTGCTAAGTTGAACAAGAGGCCTCCCAACCTCTTCCCGATCAGTATCAACAACTGATTGTTCTCATTTGTCAATTATGCACACTTTTTGCAATTCTGACAGACGTTCAAGTGTTGTTGATGACAGCTTGGGGCTGTGGTCCAACGGCCAAGGCCCAGTACCGCTGCTCCGCGTTGTCCGGACTACCTCCAGCTTAGAAAGAAAAAGCTGCTTTCGCCCGTCGACGATGAACTGGAGCCATGTGCTGAACTGGAACTATGTGCTCGTTCTTGATCGCCTTCGTCCCAAGTCGATTAAGCCGACGAGAGCCGACGTCCAGACATGGCGCACAGATGTCGTCTCGTCAAACCAATGCTATGGCCGCTTTCGGGGAGCGGCAACAATTGCCTCTATGACCGAGAAGAGGCGCGAAGCTGCCGAACACTGATTGCCCAATGAAAGTCCACAAAAGGCCCCTTAGGGGAAACCGCTCAAGTTGGCTTGACGTCAAAAAGCAGACGAAGCTCACGACAGTGCAAAAATCCTCACCTCTCTCCCGATGCCCTGAAGTTCCGCCATCCGGGAGGCCGATGTGATGCCGCTGTCGCGGAGGATCTCTGAAACCTGGGCATCCTCGACGATCGCCTCGGTCGTCATGATCACATTGGGATCGGCAAGGCCCTGGACGCGGGAAGCGATATTGACGGTCTGGCCGAAGTAGTCCTGCCGGTCGTTCAGGTTGACGGCGAGGCATGGTCCCTCATGGATGCCGATCTTCAGGAGAAGATCGTTGCTGCCGTGTTCGGCATTTAACCGAAGCATGGCCTCCCGCATCTTGAGTGCCGCCGCCACCGCGCGGTCCGGGCTCGGGAAGGTCGCCATCACGGCATCGCCTATGGTCTTGACGACCGCTCCGGCCTCTGTGGCGACGATCTCGTGAAGAACCCGGAAATGCGCTCGGACCAGATCGAAAGCGGCAAGATCTCCGACGCGCTCGTAAAGCGCGGTCGAGCCCCTCAAGTCGGTGAAGAGGAAGGTCAGGCTGGTGATCTTGAGGCGCTGGTCGACGTCGAGTGTGTCGGTCCGATAGATGTCGCGGAAGCTCTGGTTCGTCAGCAGCCGCTTGGCTGTCAGAAAAGGCCGCCTGCGGCCCAGCAGGTCGTGCAGTTCGTCTCCTGCGATGCAGACGTTCGGCACCACTCTGCGATCGGTGTGGTTCTCGAGGGTGAGCCGCAGTGAGCCGGGACGAAGGGTCAGCGTTTCGTTCAGTGCATGCGTCCGACTGATGATCATCGAGAGGGTTTGACGTTCGTCGGTGGGCTCACCCTGCACGTCGATGAACTGCGCCGAGTGTGTTACCGCATCGAAGATGATGACGAATTGCGCCGGCAGTTGCAGCGAGACGAAAGCCTTTTCGCCCGGAGCCAACTCGATCATCTCCAGCTGGATGCGCGAAAACCTCGCTTCGAGATCGTCAGGCAGGTCGACCCCGGAGCTGAAGAAGATCTGCCGGTAGTACTCGAGCGGCGGCAACCGATCAGGATCGTGACCGGCAATCCTGCGCACGCGCGGGCTGACCGTGAACGTGACCTCGACCATCTCGTCGAGGGTCGGTTCGTATCCGGCGGCGCAGAGCGCACAATGGTACGTCTCGTGGACAACGGTTTTGAGGGTTGCGCCGCTGTCGAGGACGCCGCCGCATCCCGGGCAAAGGACATTCCAGGTCATCTCGAATGCGCCTATGCGGGCTGCATGAAGAAACGCGGCGATGGTTTTCTCTTGGTCGAGATCATGCTTATCGGCGAAAGCGAGCGCATTGATGCGATTGAGTTCACGATCCGAGCCATGCGTGACGACGTTTTCGATGCACTCGACCGTCTGCGGGTCAGCCGCCTGTCGCAGGGAGGCAAAAAGGACGTCCACTTCGCTCATTAGACAAGTCTCCGTGCGCAGAACCCACGGCGGACGACGCCAGGATCGGGATCATAACACGGGAGTGTCCCAATAGAAATCTAAAGGCTTGGATGCTGCTTGCTTCCCAAGCGAAGGCGGGTTTCAGTTCCCCTTGTATATCCGCTTCAGCGCCGTCAGCAACGCATCCAGTTCGTCGCGCGAAAAGAGCTCGATGAAACGCTGCTCATGCTTGTCGATCAGCGCACGCGCCCGTGCGAGCATTGCGCGTCCCGCCTTCGTCAGATGAAGTTCCTGGCGGCGGCGGTCGGCCGCGGAGGGACGGCGTTCGATGAAGTCGCGGGCTGCCAGTCGGTTGACGAGGGCCATCATCGTCGCCCGGTCGGTGCCGAGCGTATTGGCAAGGTCGATCTGCGATGCGCCCGGATTGCCGGCGACGAGTTCCATCACCGCCAGCTGCTTCTGCGTCAGCGCCAGTTCCTCCACGGTTTCGGCGAAGTCGCGATAGATCGCGACATGGGCCATGCGCAGGTGAAATCCCAGCAGGTCGCCAAGCCGGCCGACGTCGAGGCCCGACGTCACGGGCGCATCTTCGCCCTCGAAATCGTCCTGCGGTGATTTTGTCGCCATCGTTCGTTCTCGCCTCGTCCAGGCGCCATAACCATCAAAATCAGCAGGTTAGTCAATATCCTTAGAAGGCTTATCCCGTTCGTACAGGCGTTAACCACACCTAGCGTTCACGTGCGGACGAAAATTCACTTCGGACTTCGCCTGCGCCGAGTACCTCGGCAAAGAACCGGTGGCGAAGGGTTTAATGCCCGAAGTGCAACGGCAACCGCGCTTCAATACGCTTCGAGAACGGCTGCGACATCTTCGACGCCCTCGACGATATCCGTCGGGAGGAGCGCAGCACATGCGGATACGTCCACCCGCCGAGTCTTTCGGCAAGAGAAATCGCTGCCGGTTACCTGCGCCACATCCCCATTGGGTCCAAGGTCACGGGATCACGGCGGAAATCTTCGGAACCGGGTAGCAATGCGGCCGCTTGATCTCCGCAACGCCGGGGTTGCTCGCGGCGGCCATTATCCGCGGAGCAAATCTAAGCGGGCGCTCCGGCAAAGCCGGGCACTTCGCCAAACTTGTTGGGATTCTTCGAGCCAGGAGTGAGGATGATTGCGAGATGGACCGCCAGCAGAAAGATGCCCATGAGAATTGTCGCGGTCAGGGAGCCAACCGCCTCGTAATGGCCGTAGACCAAGTGAAGCACTAAGACTGAAGGGGTCCACCAGCCACTCTGATCGAAGTCATGCAGTCGCCTCACCATCAGGCAGAGGCTGGCGATGATAGCAAGCACATAGGTTAGGGCGATTGACCCCTGAACTATTGAAAACGCCTGCCGAGTTCCGACCAGCGTCAGTAGGCGAGTGAGCGCGAATACCGCGGCCGCGGCGATAGCGATGACTGCCACGCTAAACAGGAAATAGCGAAGACGACCAAGCCTACCCTGTAACGAGAATGTTTTGAGCATTGTACCCCCGCAACTGATCGAGAAAACACTCTCGTGCTCATAGTTAGACGGTTGCATTGAAGCAGCGTCAAACGGCAATTGAAAGACTTGGCATAGGCTGTGTTTTTGGCGAGGAGCAGCTCTTCCGCATCAAGAAGGAGTTCCGGACATCGCGACATCTAAGGAGGTCGGCAAACCTTAAACAGCCTCTTGCATCCTGCCGGGAAAAGATATTAGTATGTGTTGCATACAAATTTGGTGCCTACCGCGGGGAGCGGTTGGCATGGGAGGAGAAAATGGCGCATTCCTTTTCCGGGATGGCTTCGTCGGCGGATTGCGGACTGGTGACGGATGATCCGATCCTTTATCGCGCCCGCGTCGCACCGGACCGTCCGGCTCTGTTCGAGATCGCTACCGGCCGGCAGCTCAGCTATGCCGAACTCGATGCGCGGATCGCCCGCTGCGCCGGCTTGCTGAGCGATGTGCTCGGAGCGCGCCGCGACGGGGCGCGTGTCGCCATGCTGGCGCGCAATTCCATGGATTCGATCGTGCTTGCCTTTGCCTGCCAGCGTGCCGGCGCCATCTACGTGCCGCTCAACTGGCGTCTCAACGCCGCCGAACTTCGGCCGATCCTTGCCGATTGCGCGCCGGCTCTGCTCGTTTACGACGAGGAGTTCGCGGCAACCGTCGCCAGCCTTGCGGGCGCCGATCCTGAGATGGCGGTGATATCGACGGAAGACGGTTCGGCCGGGCTCGCCGCGCGGATCGAAGCGAGCCTTCCGGCCGCTCCGCTGCCCGCCGATGCCGATGGCCCCTGCGTCCTTCTCTACACCTCGGGCACGACGGGACAGCCGAAAGGCGTCGTCATCACCCGCCGCAACGCCTTTTTCGCCGCGATCAATTTTTCCGTCGTCGGAGAAATCGGGCCGCGATCCGTCGCCCTGTGCGACCTGCCGTTCTTCCACACGATCGGCCTGATTGCCGTCGCGCGCACCACATTGATGCTGGGCGGTACGCTTGTCGTCTCCGACCGCTTCACGCCGGCGCGAACGCTCGCAGCCCTTGCCGACCGGCAGCGTGCCGTCACCCATTATTTCGCCGTGCCGCAGATCGCGCTCGCCTTGCGCAACGACCCCGCCTATAGCGCCGCGGCGCTCGCCGGCCTGCATGCGCTCTTCGTCGGCGGCGCGCCGCTGACGCAGGTGCTGATCGAAAGCTATCTCGATGACGGCGTTGCGCTGGTCAACGGTTATGGCATGAGCGAGGCCGGAACGGTGCTGCACGTGCCGATCGACCGGCGCGCCGTGCAGGACAATCCCGGCAGCGTCGGTCTTCCCGCACCCTTGCTCGACATTCGCATCGTCGACGAGGACGGCCGGGAGGTTGATGAAGGCGAGATCGGCGAGCTCTGGCTGCGCGGGCCGGCGGTGACGCCGGGCTATTGGAACAAGCCTCAGGAAACCGCTGCCGCCTTCACCGACGGCTGGTACCGCACCGGCGATCTCGGCCGACGTGAAGCGAACGGCTTCTATCGCATCGTCGACCGGCTGAAGGACATGTACATCAGCGGCGGCGAGAATGTTTACCCCGCCGAGGTCGAAGCGGCACTCGCAAGTCATCCCGATATTCTCGACGCCGCGGTCGTCGGCGTTCCCGATAACAGGTGGGGCGAATGCGGCCTCGCCTATGTGGTGCTGCGGCAGGGTGCCGTGGCAACGGGCGATGAGATTGCCGGTCATTGCGCGGCAAGGCTCGCCGCCTTCAAGCGCCCGGCGCGCATCCTCTTCGTCGAGGCCATTCCCCGCACCGCCTCCGGCAAGGTGCAGAAACATGTCCTGCGCCGGTTCCATTCCGACGAAACCCCTCAACGACAGGCCCTGTGAAGCGGCCCGGCATTCACGCCGAAACCCATGGAGTAACCTCATGACCGATATGCAATCGCCGGTTCTGGTCGAATTCGACAACGGCATCGCCTTCGTGACCCTCAACCGTCCGGAAAAGCGCAATGCGATGAACCCGGCCCTGAATATCAGGATGCTCGAAGTGCTCGACGAGCTCGAGGGCGACGAGCGCTGCGGCGTCCTCGTCCTGCGCGGCGCCGGCGAATCCTGGTCGGCCGGCATGGATCTGAAGGAATATTTCCGCGACAATGACGACAAGCCGCGCGATGCGACGCTGAAGGCGCGGCGGCAGTCCGGCGGCTGGTGGAGCCGGCTGATGTATTTCGAAAAGCCGACGATCGCCATGGTCAACGGCTGGTGTTTCGGCGGCGCCTTCACGCCGCTGGTCTCCTGCGATCTCGCCATCGCCGCCGAGGAGGCGAATTTCGGCCTCTCCGAGATCAACTGGGGAATTCTGCCGGGCGGCAACGTCACCCGCGCGGTCGCCGAAGTGATGCGTCATCGCGACGCTCTCTATTACATCATGACCGGCGAACTGTTCGGCGGGCGCAAGGCCGCAGAAATGGGTCTCGTCAACGAGGCCGTGCCGCTCGTAGAGCTGGAAACCCGGGTCCGCAAGATCTGCGCCAGCCTGCTCGAAAAGAACCCGGTGACGCTGAAGGCCGCCAAGGACACCTACAAGCGCGTGCGCGACCTGCCCTGGGATCTCGCCGACGATTACATCTACGCCAAGCTGGAGCAGATGCTGTTTCTCGACAAGACCAAGGGGCGTGACGAGGGGCTGAAGCAGTTCCTCGACGACAAGACCTATCAGCCAGGCCTCGGCGCCTACAAGCGCGGCCGCTGAGGACGAGCCCGGCTCGCCGGGCGGGTTGACGAGCCGATCATCGGGAGGAGGAAAGCAATGAAGATCCATGCCGCGGTGGCGCGTGCGCCCCATACGCCGTTTTCGCTGGAAAGGCTCGATCTGGAGGAGCCGCGCGAAGGTGAAATCCTGGTTCGCGTCGTGGCGACAGGGGTTTGCCACACCGATATCGTCATGCGTGACCAGCACTTGCCGGTGCCGCAGCCGGTCGTGCTCGGTCATGAAGGCGCCGGCATCGTCGAGCGTGTCGGACCGGGCGTTGCCAAGGTCAAGGCCGGCGATCACGTGGTCATGACCTTCAATTCCTGCGGTCATTGCCCGAGCTGCAACGATCACGAGGAGACCTATTGCCACGAATTCTTCCCGCGCAACTTCTTCGGTGCGCGCGCCGATGGTTCGAGCGGGCTCTCATGCGAGGGAGAGCGGGTTCACGGCAATATTTTCGGGCAATCCTCCTTTGCCAGTCACGCGCTGTGCCATGAGCGCAATGTCGTGAAAGTGCCTGAGGATGCGGATCTGGCACTGCTTGGGCCGCTCGCCTGCGGCATCCAGACCGGCGCCGGCGCGGTCATGAACGCACTGAAGGTCGAGCCGGGAAAAGCGCTCGCGGTTTTCGGCATGGGTTCCGTCGGTCTTGCCGCCGTGATGGCGGCGCGGATCGTCGGCGCTTCACGGATCATCGCCGTCGACGTCAACGAGACGCGGCTGGCACTTGCGGCCGAACTTGGCGCAACCGACATCGTCAACGGCAAGGCGAGTGACGCGGTTGCCGCGATCATGGCGCTGACCGGCGCCGGCGTCGATTATTCGATCGATGCCTCCGGCGTGCCCGCCGTCATCGACCAGTGCGTGCGGGTGCTGACGCCGCGCGGCACGTGCGGCATCGTCGGGGCCTCGCCCCATGGCGCGACGCTGACGCTCGACCTCACCCATATCCTGTCCGGCGGGCGCCGGGTCCGTGGCATCGTCGAGGGCGATTCCAATCCCGACGTGCTGATCCCGCTGTTGATCGACCTGCATCGGCAGGGCCGCTTCCCCTTCGACAGGCTCATCACCTTCTATGATTTCGCCGACATCAATCAGGCGGTGGAGGATTCGGAAAAGGGCATCGTGCTGAAACCGGTCGTGCGTCAGCCGGCCGTCTGACACCGTTCAAGGGAGGAAACAATGAACACCATCACCGCAATCGCCACCGATACCAGCCCCGATGTCATGAAGGCGCTGCTTGACCGGCAAAGGGCGTCTTTCCTGAAGGAAGGGCCGCCAAGCATCGACACCCGCATCGATCGCATCGACCGCGTCATCGCTCTTCTCGTCGACCATAAGGATGCGATCGCCGCTGCCCTGTCGGAGGACTTCGGCAGCCGCAGCGTCGAGGCGAGCCTGCTTCTCGATGTCTTTACCTGCGTCGGTTCGCTCAAATATGCCAAGGCCCATCTTGCTGAATGGCTGAAGCCCGAGCAGCACGAGGCATTGTTCCCGGACGCGGTGGCCGAAGTGGTCTATCAGCCGAAGGGGGTTGTCGGAATCCTCAGCCCGTGGAATTTCCCTTATCAGCTCGCCCTGGCGCCGCTTGCCGGCATTCTTGCCGCCGGCAACCGCGCCATGATCAAGCCGTCGGAGGTGACGCCGGCCTCGGCCGCCTTGATGGCGGAACTCATTGCCGGCGCCTTCGACGAAACCGAAATCGCTGTCGTTCAGGGCGGACCGTCGGCGGGCACGGCCTTTACTTCACTTGCCTTCGACCATCTGATCTTCACCGGCGGAACCGCGGTCGCCCATCACGTCATGCGCGCGGCGGCGGATAACCTGACGCCGCTGACGCTCGAGCTCGGCGGCAAGTCGCCCGTCATCGTCGGCCGCTCGGCCGACCTCGCCGACGCGGCGCGCCGCGTCATGACCGTCAAGACGCTGAACGCCGGCCAGATCTGCCTGGCGCCGGACCATGTCTATGTGCCCGAGGAAAGTGTCGAGGCCTTTGCCGGGCACGCGGTCGCGGCAGTCGGCGCGATGTATCCGGCGCTGAAGGAAAATCCTGATTACACCTCGATCGTCAATGCCCGCCATCTCGCCCGCATAGAGGGCCTGATCGACGATGCCAGGGCCAAGGGCGCGAGGATCGTCGAGATCAACCCGGCGGCGGAGAATTTCTCCCAGCAATCGGCGCACCGCATGCCACCGACCCTGATCCTCGATCCGACGGAAGAGATGCGCGTGTTGCAGGAGGAAATCTTCGGACCCGTGCTGCCGGTCGTGCCCTATCGCGATATCGCCGACGTCATCGATCGTATCAATGCCAGGCCGCGCCCGCTCGCTCTCTATTACTTCAGCCAGGATCAGCAGGAGGAGGCCCGCGTCCTCGACAATACGACCTCCGGCGGGGTGACGGTCAACGACTGCATGAGCCACGTCACGGCGGAAGGCCTGCCCTTCGGCGGCGTCGGCCATTCGGGCATGGGTGCCTATCACGGCAAGTTCGGCTTCCTCGCCTTCTCTCATCCGCGCGCCGTCTATCACCAGAGCAGGATGGTGGAAGCGGAATACATGATGCGGCCGCCTTACGGCGAGGCGATGCGCGGCTTCTTGGCGGCGGCGATCTGCAAGTAGTCGAAGAAGTGTTGGACAATGCCGTCGGCAGCCGCGGCTGCCGACGGCACGGGATGGCTGCTCGCAACGGATGGCCCGATTGCGCAGGCTTATCCGGATAACGCTATATTGTGTCATTGGGCCAGGTGGCCCGACGCAGCGGATGCCGTTGTTAAATATGCCTTATGCATCGGCTGCTAAACGTTGAACCGCAGGGCGTAGCGGACTGATGTCTCCTGCCGCCCCTCGGGCATGACCTTTCAATTCCGGTTTCGCCCACTTCTGATGTCGTAAATCTGGCAGCGGGCCTCTCTGCCCATACCTCACCGTCGCGGCGGGCGCCCGCTTTCCTGTCGCCGTATTGCTGCCGGCCGGCCTGGAGACGCACCTGCTGACGAATATAGCCTGACGGGTCTGCGATTTAACGAAGCTCAAACCAGTGTTGCCCTATGATTGGTTCGGTACATGTATTGGAAGGTGGATCCAACGCGGTGAATGGCATCTGGACGCAATTCGGTGGCAACCTGTCATTCGTGTGCCTGGCGATTTCGCTCTGGGCGCATTTCTCGATCCAATTTCAGCGTCGTTCGGTCACACAGGAAAAAATCGCCTTCGGAATCATAGCCGGCGGCGCCTCCATCGGGTCCATATTGCTGGCCGTCGAAGTCAATCCCGGCATTTATATCGACATCCGCTTTTCGCCGCTTGCTTTGGCGGGCATGTTCGGCGGACCGATCGCGGCCGCCTTTGCGGCGTCGCTGGCGATGGTCTTCCGCTTCTGTGTCGGCGGCACGGCAATGATCGATGGCCTGATCGCAATTGCTGTCGCAACCGGGATTGGCCTGGCTGCCAATGTCTGGATCCGGAAGAGATCTGCCGAGCTCATGGACGTTGCGCTGCTGAGCCTCGCGCTCGGCGTTGCACTTATCGTATTGATGGCGGTGCTTCCCACACTGGTGCACGCCCGCGTATTGGCCATCATCGGTCTGCCGATGACGGTATTAAACTGCCTGGCGACGGCGCTGTGTGGTTTCGTTCTGTTGAAGACGCAGCAATGGGAGCTGGAGCGGAGCATCTTGGTGACCGCGTTTTCGCAGTCGCCCGACTATCTCTACGTGAAGGACAGAAACAGCCGGTTCATCACCGTCAATGAAAATATGAGCCGCCTTTTTCGTTTCAGAACCACGGCGGAGATGACCGGATTGTCGGATTTCAATCTTATATCGCGGCCGCGCGCCGAAGAATTTTATTATCTCGAACAGCAGGTCATGGACACCGGGGTGCCCCTGATCGACTCCGTCGAGCGTATCGAAGACAGATACCTGCTCGCCTCCAAGGTGCCGCTGAAGGATAGGCAGGGGCGGGTGATCGGCCTTGCCGGGGTCACGCGTGACGTGACGGAGCGGACTGCCCTGGAGCGGGAATTGCGCAAGAGCAAGAACCTGCTGTCACATGCGATGGCCGGCATGTCCGATGGCATCGCCATGTACGACAGCAAAGGTTTCCTCGTTTTCTGCAACGACCAGTATCGCACCGCCTTTCCGCTATCCGGGGACGCTCGCGTGGTTGGTGCGCATATCAGCGACATCCTTCGCCGCGTCGCCGAAACCGGCGAGCGCACCGGTATCCCGGACAATGACCGCGAGGAGTGGATCAAAGCCGCCAGCGCAACGTTGCACAGCAACAAGGACGAAGAGGTTCAGCTTCACAACGGCGACTGGCGCAGCATCCGGACAAGGCTTGCGGAAGACGGTACGGCGATGGCCGTCGTATCGGACATCACGGCGACAAAGCAGGCGGAAATCGCCCTCAGGCTGTCGGCGGAGCAGATGAAGTCCCTTGCCGAGACCGACGGGCTCACCGGTATGGTCAATCGCCGGGCCTTCGACGAGGCTTTCGCGCGCGAGACCGCGGGAAGCGCCAGGAAAAACACGCCGTTCAGCCTTCTGATGGTCGATATCGACCGTTTCAAGGCCTATAACGACACCTATGGTCATCCCGCCGGAGACCAATGCCTGCGTATCGTCAGCAGGTGTCTGCGCCAGTCGGTCAGCCGCCCGGCAGACATCGTCGCACGCTACGGCGGAGAGGAATTCGTGGTTCTGCTCCCCGCAACCAGTGCGAAAGGGGCAATGAACGTTGCCGACCAATTCGCACGGCTCCTGAGCCAGGAGAATATCGTTCATTCCGGCAGCGAATTCGGCCGGGTGACCGCCAGCATCGGCATATCCTGTGCGACGGGAGCCACCTTGAGGATCAACCCGACCCGCCTCCTGACCGAGGCCGATGCCGCGCTCTACGACGCCAAGACCCAAGGCCGCAATCGCATCCTGGCGCATTCGCCCGAGGAGCGGCACTCCATGAAGGACGTCGGTTAGACAGAATCCTTGATAGGTTTTTCCTATCGAGCCATCGCGCGTGCGCCCTTGATGTTTTCCCCGCTTCGACAATACAGGGCGCATGGACACAAAATTCATTGGTAAGAAATCGGCAGCAGCCGGCGGCTGGGGCGCTTTGAAGAGCTGCGGGAAGCGGTTGCTTCAAAGCGGCATGCCGATTTCAGGGGCGCGGACGATGCTGAAGGCGAACCAGCCGGATGGTTTCGATTGCCCGGGCTGCGCCTGGGGCGATCCGGAGCACGGATCGTCGTTCGAGTTCTGCGAGAACGGCGTGAAGGCCGTCGCCTGGGAGGCGACAGAGAAGCGGGCCACGCCCGCCTTCTTCGCGGAAAAGACTGTATCGCAGCTTCGCCAGCTGACGGACTATGAACTGGAACTCAATGGCCGCCTCACGCATCCGATGCGCTACGATGCGGCGAGCGACCGTTACCTGCCGGTCGCGTGGGAGGATGCCTTTGCCGAGATCGGCAGCACCCTGACAGGCCTCGATAATCCCAACCGCGCGGAATTCTACACGTCGGGCCGGGCGAGCAACGAGGCCGCCTTCCTGTACCAGCTGTTCGTGCGCGTCTACGGCACCAACAATTTTCCCGACTGCTCCAACATGTGCCACGAGGCGAGCGGCATCGCCATGCGTCAGGCGGTCGGTGTGGGCAAGGGTACCGTACTGCTGGAGGATTTCGAGGAGGCCGACGCGATCTTCGTGATCGGGCAGAACCCGGGCACGAACCATCCGAGGATGCTCGGCGACCTGCGCCGGGCGGCGATCCGCGGTGCACGCGTCGTCGTCTTCAATCCCATCCGCGAACGCGGCCTGGAGCGCTTCTCCGACCCGCAGGACAAGGTCGAGATGCTGCGCGGCGGTTCGACCGATATCGCCAGCCTTTATCTGCAGCCGCAGCTCGGCGGCGACATGGCCGCGGTGCGCGGGATGGCAAAGGCCGTGCTGGCTGCGGAAGACGCCGCCGCCGCCGCCGGCCTGCCCTCCGTTCTCGACCACGCATTTCTCGCCGAACACTGCGCGGGTTTTGCAGAATACAGGGCAGCGGTCGAGGCGACCAGCTGGGCCGACATTGAGGACCAATCGGGACTGAGCCGGCAGGAGATCGAACGGGCGGCCGATGTCTATATCAGCGCCGAGCGGGTCATCTGCACCTGGGCGATGGGCGTGACCCAGCATCTGCATTCCGTCGCGACGATCCGCGAGATCGCCAATTTCATGTTCCTGCGCGGCAATATCGGCCGGTCGGGGGCCGGCCTTTGCCCGGTTCGCGGCCATTCCAACGTGCAGGGCGACCGCACCGTCGGCATCAACGAAAAGCCGGCGGATGATTTCCTCGATGCGCTGGAGAAGCATTTCCGTTTCACCGTTCCCCGCGAACATGGCCACAATGTCCTTGCCGCGATCGGAGCGATGCTCGATGGCTCGGCCGAGGTCTTCATCGGGCTTGGCGGCAATTTCGCCCGCGCCACGCCCGACAGCGCACTCGTTGAAAAGGCGCTTCGACGGCTGAAGCTGACCGTGCATATCGCCACCAAGCCCAATCATTCGCATCTCATGCCCGGCGAGACGGCCTTCATCCTGCCGTGCCTCGGGCGCACCGAGATGGATCTGAACGCGGCGGGCAACTCACAGCTCATAAGCGTCGAGGATTCGATGAGCATGGTGCATGGGTCTGCCGGCATCAATCGCCCGGCCTCGCCGCATCTCCTCTCGGAAGTCGCCATCATTGCCGGCATTGCACAGGCGACGGTCGGCTCCGCCGTGGTCGACTGGGCAGAGCTTGCCGACGACCACGACCGCATCCGCGATCATATCGAGGCGACCATTCCAGGCTTCGAAAACTACAATGCGCGCCTGCGCAAACCGCGCGGTTTCCACCTGCGCAATACGGCGGCCCATCGGGAGTGGGATACGCCGGCAGGCAAGGCATCATTCTCTTCGGAGGCGCTTCCGGAGGAGACGGTGCATCAGCGGGCGCGAAAGGGCGAGGGGCGCTTCGCCCTGCAGACGTTCCGGTCGCACGATCAATACAATACGACGGTCTACGGTCTCGATGACCGATATCGCGGCGTCTACGGGGAGCGGCAGGTCATCTTCATTCATCCAGCCGACCTGACGGCGATGAATGCCGAGGCCGGTGACCGGGTCGACTTGGTCGGCGAGCATGATGACGGTATCGAGCGCATCGCCGAGAATTTCCGCTTTGTGCCCTATGACATTCCGCGAGGAAGCATCGCGGGTTACTATCCCGAACTGAACGTGCTCGTGCCGCTTGGCAGCGCGGGCGTGGAAAGCGATACGCCCACCTCGAAATCGATCATGGTGTCCTTTCGTCGGCGAAAAGCCGCGTGAGCGAAGAGGCGTCCGACGTCGATCGTTTTCTTGCCCTCGTCGCTGCGGCACAAGGCAGGGATACCAGGCTGACATCCATCCAGGCCGGTCTCCTGGTCGCCGCGGATCTGGGGATTGCGCGTGACAGCCGCGCCTTTGCGCGCCTGCTGGGGATCGCGCATTCTCTCGTGCTCAGGGAACTCAACGTCCTGGCGGAACGCGAAGGGGTGCTGCAGATCGTGAAGCGGGATCCAAGGACGATGAGAGTGCAATACACGTTGCCGCCGCGGGACGAGACGTAAACACCTCCGCGCCGCAAGCCACGGCCGCTAGCGGCGGATCACGCGCTTCCTGGTGTCGGAGGGGTATTCTCCGTATGTGGTTTTATAGACTGCCGAAAACCGGCCGAAATGAAAGAAGCCCCATTTGAGGCAGACGGCCTTCATGGTCTCCTTGCTCTCGGGATCGAGCAGTTCCTGGCGCGCTGCGCGCAGCCGAAGCGTCAGCAGATAGGCGGCGGGAGAGGTTCCCCTGAACGCACGAAAACCGGTCTCGAGCGCCCGGCTGGATACGCCGGCCGCTTCGGCCACCTTCGGCATGGTGATCGGCTGATCGATATTGGCGTGCATGAATTCGATCGCCCGGCGGACATGCCGGGGGGCGATCAGCGCCGGGCCATTCTGCAGGAAATGCGACAGCCGGTGCGGCACCAGGCGCACGACCAGCTCGGCGAGCGCCTGCGTCATATGCGCCATGGCGATCGGCGACTGCAGCAAGGGGCCATCGTCGCGCATGCCTGAGATGACCGTTTCCGTGAGATTGCCGATCAACCGGCCTTCAGGCTTGGACAGATCCAGTTCCGGTAGCAGGTCGAGGGAGCCGCTGAACGGCATCTCGAACGTCTGGCCGATCGTCTGCAGGATGACAGGCCAGTTGATCAGCAATTCGTCGATGACGTTCGATTGCCCATGCATGATGACGCTGTTGGGTTCGAAATTGTTATAGAGAAGCAATTTTCCTTGCCCGGCCTCGGCGATGCGGGACGATCCATAGGTTACCCCCATGCCGCCGCTGCGCGGCACGACGATCGACAGATACTCCGCCGTATCGGCGGTCGGCTCGATATTGAACTGAAACTCCGCCTCATGATAACCGGTGAGCAGGACGGCTTTTTCACATACCGAGAAATCCAATCCCCAATGGAAGTCCTGGGCGCGGCCGACAGGCTCTGCATCAAATGCGCCAAAAGCGCCCCCCAGCGTTTCGACCATATTATCGAAGGACGAACCGCTAAATCGAAATGAGAATGGCGCAGTGCTATTTTCCGTCATCCTGCTCCCATTGTTCGATGTGGTTGTTTCGAGATACCCTTCTCCACCGCTCGCAGGCCAGCGCGCGGCGCTTCATCAGAGCCGGATGAACGGCCTTGGATGTATATTAGACGATTGTTGGATAGAGTGCAGCAGCTTGTAGCGGAGCAGGTGGATCTCCGCGTGATACCGGCATCGAGATCAGCGGTTTGTGCCAGCTGATGCAGGCCGAATTCGGGCATGGTAGAGGTCAAAAAGACCAACCCGTTGAATGCATTAGTTCCCATCCAGATCAGGAACTGACAGAACCCGCGGCCATTGGCAAGACGTCACGCTGGCGGCGATGACGACAACCCGCTGATAAAACGATTAAGCTGAAGGTACGATTTTGCAGCTGTCTCCGCCACGCCACAGGTTCAACCGCGGCGATGTTGCCAAGATGCCGTCATCTGAAGCTTGTAGAAAGCGCCCCAATTCGCCAGCCGCGCAGTCGCCTGCCGAAGGGTCTTAGTGGACCGCTTAAAGATGGCCTTCGGCAGGCAGACAGGCATGCAGGCATACGCACGGGATGGAGTGCGTATGTACGATCCCTTCCATCCTTTGGGGGTGATGGATGGACGGGCTTGGCTTTAGGACCGCAAACCATCATGGCCTTGGTCGAGATTGATCTTACTGTTCCTTAGCTATGGAGCAATTGTCAGGTCCCGATATTGTCGGCCAACCGGCTTTTCGTGGCGCAGTCTGGACTGACCTTGCGCAAAATGTATACGTAAGCACTTGCTTGAAAGCCGCCTGTCTTGCGCAACGAGCTGCGGAAAGTGGATAGAGATCTTCAATTTCTCAATGCGCACCAACGATGGGAACTTCGGCATGATGCCGCCGGGCGCGATGCATTCGGCTTTGGGCTGAGCAATGATTTTCTCACTGAAGGCACAAGCGACGGATCGTTTCCAACACGCCTATGTCGACGTCAAGACTATCGGTTTCCACGACGCTGGCGGGCATCGCACTGTCTCCGGGGATGCGGACTCCCTTGGAACGCAACCGTTCCAATTGGGCCTTGGCGCGCTCCGGGAAATCCGAATCCGCGGCCGTGGGGAATAACGCGATCATGGTCATTCCCGCATTCACCGGGTGTTCGCCCGAAAGAAAGTGGCCGGCATCGAGCGACCACGCGGCACCGGAAAGACCCGCGGCGAGCATCTCGACGATAAGGGCGATGTTGGCGCCCTTGTAACCGCCGAAGGGCAGGAGAGCGCCGAGCATCGCCTTGACCGGATCGGTGGTGATTGCGCCGGTCTCGTCGATGGCCATGCCGTGAGCAATCGGCGACTGCGCCTTTGCCGCCTCGGCAAGGGTTATGAACGCCGTCGCACTTGTCGCCTGGTCGATGACGAGGGGCGGCAAGGGTTCCGGCAGAGGCACGCCGAAAGCGAGCGGATTGGTGCAGTAGACGCGCTCCCCGCCTTCGGCGGCCGCCATCAAGGCCGGTCCGTTGGCGGCAGCGATGGATATCAACCCGTCCTGAGCGAGACGCCGGACGTAATATCCCAATTCCCCGGCGGTATAGCTGTTTCTTTGCGTGAGGACGGATATGCCGAAGGTTTTCACGCGCTTCACGAAGTCGTCGTAAATGAGGTCAAACCCGAGCTGCGCAATACCGCCGTCCGCATCGGCCTGGATCAGGGCCGGCAGCACATGGTTGAAGCGGGGCTTGGCGTCTCCATTGATCCGCCCGTCGCGCAGGCTGGTGAGATAATCGACGAAATGCGGAAAGCCGAGCTCAGTGCGCCCGAAGCAGGCGGCCGAAAGCGTTGCATCGGCGAGCGCCTTTGCCATGGCCAGGCTGGCGCCGCAGGCGAGGCAGGCTTCGAGCGCCAGGTGGCGGAGCTCGTCGATCGGCATTCTCATTCTCTGCCCGGCCATCACAGCTCCAATGCCGCTCGCCTGCCCAGGCCGATCGGCGAAAACAGACGCGGGAAGAGTTTTGACATCGTGATCCCCAGGCGCCCGGCGGCCGACTTCCCAGTTCCAGAGATGGCGACGTGCCTGATATCGGCGTCGCCAACGAAACGGAAAGAACGGCCGCATTTGGAGCGTCAAAGTGCGACCGAGAGGGCGCTGTCGCGTCGGGGGGCCACCTCCTGCGAGTTCACCATCGCGCCCGCGAGCTGGCGGAAGGTGACAAGCCCCAATGCTTCCCCAGATGGTGAAACCACCCTGGCATCGTCGTGCGCCACCGATGCCAGGATCCGGACGGCGTCTTCGACGGTCGTGCCTGATGCAATCGTCAACCCGCCTGGCGCCGCACCGGAATGCAAGGATGTCATGATGGCATCGACCTGGATGACCCGGCCTCGATTGACCTCCTTGACGAAGTTGGCGATGTAGGCGTCGGCCGGACGCAGAACGATGTCCTGGCTGGTGCCCTGCTGGATGACTTCGCCATCGCGCAGGATCGCAATCTGGTCGCCCAGCCGAAGGGCTTCGTCAAGATCGTGGGTGATGAAGACGATGGTCTTCTTGATCTCCTTCTGAATGTCGAGAAGGACCGTCTGCATATCGGTGCGGATCAATGGATCGAGCGCCGAATAGGCCTCGTCCATCAGCAGAACCGGCGCATCGTTCGAGAGGGCTCGTGCCAGCCCGACGCGCTGCTGCATACCGCCCGATAGCTGGTTGGGATATTTGCTCTCGAAGCCCTTCAGGCCGACCCGCTCCAGCCAGCCCATGGCGACGTCGACGGCTTTCGAGCGCTCCATGCCCTGCACTTCGCGGCCGAAGATGGTATTGTCGAGAACATTCCGGTGCGGCAGAAGCGCGAACTTCTGAAACACCATTGCCGTTTGGTGCCGGCGAAACGTCCGCAATTCGGTCTCGTTCATTTTCACCACATCGACGCCGTCGACAAGCACTTCGCCGGCGGTTGGATCGATCAGACGGTTGATGTGGCGGATGAGCGTCGACTTGCCCGAACCCGAAAGGCCCATGATGACCTGGATGCGGCCCGAGGGTATCTCGACATTGATATCTTTCAGGCCGAGCACGTGGCCGTGCTTTTCGTTGAGCTCGGTCTTCGACAATCCCTTTTTGACGGCATCGACATGAGCGCCAGGATTGGGACCGAAGATCTTGTAGAGATGGCGGATCTTGATGCCGCCGAAACGTTGATCAGCCATGGACGATCTCCCGATGCTTCTGGAGCCGTTTGCCATACGCCTGGCTGACCCGGTCGAAGATGATGGCAATGCCGACGATGGCAAGGCCGTTGAAAATACCCAGGGTGAAGTACTGGTTGGCGATCGCCTTCAGAACCGGCTGGCCAAGGCCCTGGACGCCGATCATCGAAGCGACGACCACCATGGCGAGCGCCATCATGATGGTCTGGTTGATGCCGGCCATGATGGTGGGAAGCGCCAGGGGCAGCTGGACCTTGAACAGCTTCTGCGAGCTCGACGTTCCGAACGCATCGGCTGCCTCGAGCACGTCCTTGTCGACCAGGCGGATGCCGAGATCGGTCAGCCTTATCATCGGCGGGATGGCGTAGATGACGACCGCGATCAGTCCCGGCACCTTGCCGATGCCGAGCAGCATGACGACAGGGATCAGATAGACGAAGCTCGGCATGGTCTGCATGACGTCGAGGATCGGATTGATGATGCGCTGCAGCCGGTCGGAACGCGCCATCAATATCCCCATCGGAATGCCGATGGCGATGGAGAGCACGGTACAGACGAAGATCATCGAGACCGTCCGCATCGTATCGCCCCACATGTCAAAATAGCCGATCAACAGCAGCGTGACGAGACAGCCGAGGACGATCTTCAGGCTGCGGCTGGCAAACCATGCGATGACAAGGATGATTGCCGTAATGATCGGCCACGGCGTCTGCGTCATGAAGCGGTCGGCGGCGATCAGGAAATGCTGCAGCGGGGAGAAGAGACTTTCGATCGCGTCGCCATAGGTGCGGGTAAACGCGCGAAAACCGTCATCGATCGCCTTCTTCAGATTGCGAAGGGCATCGTCATCCATATGCGGGAATTTATAAAACCATTCCATTCGGTTCCCCTTTTTCTTCAAAGAGCCGTGGCAGTCTTTTTCATTTTATCGGCAGCGAGAGGCGGTGCGCATCAAGCGCACCGCAATAGTCGGCGTTAGAGCATGATGCCGAAAAGTGTGAGCGGTTTTCGGACGACATCATGCTCTCACTATTCAACTTAGAACAGGATTCAGATTTTAGGCCGAACAGGCCTAAAATCATCCTGTTCTAGAGAGCAGCTTCGATCTTCGTGGCTGCCTCAGGCGAAACCCACTTGCTCCACAGGTCCTTGTTTTCTTTGAGGAAGTGCTTGGCACCGTCCTCGCCGGTCGCCTGGTTGTCGGTCATCCACGCCATCAGCTTGTTGACCGTGTCGTTGCTCCAGGAGCGCTTCGTCAGGTAGTCCATGACTTCAGGGCCGACCTTTTCCGAGAAAGGCTTTGCAACGAGGGTGACGATCTTGTCGACCGGCCATGCATTCGGCTTCGGATCGGGGCAATCGGCAACGGTATTGCAGCGCTTCCATTCGGCGGCGTCGTTCGGAACGCCGGCTTCCAGCTTGACCATCTCATACTTGCCGAGCAGCGCGGTCGGCGCCCAGTAATAGCCGGCCCAGCCTTCCTTGCGTTCGTAAGCCTTGGAGATCGAACCATCGAGGCCGGCAGCCGAGCCGGTATCGACGAGGGTGAAGCCGGCCTTGTCGGCTTCGAAGGCCTTGTAGAGCTGCGTGGTCACCACGGTGCCGCCCCAGCCCTGCGGCCCGTTGTAGATGGCGCCCTTCTTGGAATCTTCAGGATCGGGGAAGAGCTCCGGATGCTTCAGCACGTCGCCGATGGTCTTGATGTCGGGATGGGCGTCGGCCAGATATTTGGGAATCCACCAGCCCTGCACGCCGCCATCGGGCAGCGGAGAGCCGACCTGGACGATCCGGCCTTCTTCCGTTCCCTTCTTGACGACATCGGGCAGCAGGTCGATCCAGGCTTCCGGCGCGATGTCCGGCTGGCCCTTTTCAGCCATCGAGGTGATCGTCGGAACGGTATCGCCGACAGTGATTTCCGCTTCGCAGCCATAACCTTCGTTCAGGATGAACTTGTCGAGGTTGGAGAGGACCTCGGCACTCTGCCAGTTCATGCTGGCGATGGTCACGGTGCCGCATTCGGCGGCGCTGGCGAAAGATGCCCCGCCGATCAGGCCGAACGCCAGACATGTCGATGCGAGTAGTTTTTTCATTCTCGTTCCCTCTGTTTAGCGGCCGGTTTTGATGAGCGGGGCGCCGCAGGACCCACTCCAACGGTTGTCAGGAAGCGTCTCCCATACTCACCGATTTCTTGAATGCTGCCGACAGCCCCTCCGCAACCGAAGCGTCGAACCCGGCCGCGCGCATGCCTTCGATGGCTGCCGCCGTGGTGCCGCGATAGCCGACAAAGGTTTGAACGACCTCATCGGGACATTCGTCGCGGCGCTCCAGCAGGCGACCGGCGCCCGTGATCACCGTGTTGACGGCGCGGCGCGCAATCTCCGCCGGCAGGCCATTTGCGACGGCGTCGCGCATCATGGCGGCGGCGAGCAGTGCCGGGAAAGCCGGTCCGGAACCGGAAGGACCGGTGAGGTAATCGATGTCGCTTTCCCTTGCGACCTCGTCCTCAGATCCGCATGCCTGAAAAAACGCGCGGACGAGTGCCCGGTCGTCTTCGGTGACATCGCGCGCGCCAATCCACGGCGTATAGGACTTGGCGACTTCGGCGGCGGCGTTCGGCAAAGCGCGGATGACGCGACCGGTGTTGTGGCGCTCGGAAAGCGCGTCCAGGCGGATGCCCGCCATGACCGAGATGATGAGCTTGCCGCCGGCATCGACATCAAGAGCATGCCAGTCATCAGGACGGACGGAGAGAAGGATCACGTCCGAACGGTCGGCAAGCGCCTGATTGTCGGTGGTCAGGAAAGAATTCGGGAAGCGGCGCGGCTGCTCACTGCGATGGGAAAGGGAGAGATTTCGAGGTTCGACCAGGCCGGCATCAAGGATCGAGCCGGCGATTGCTCCGCCAAGCCAGCCTCCGCCGCCAATGATACCGATCCTCAAGGAAGCGCTCATCCCGGTCTTCCCTAACCCGGCCTGTAGCCATGCCGGGAGAAGAAGCGATCGAGCTCCCTCTGCTGCGGCACTTCGCCGGTGTAGATCGCGATATATTCGGGAATCCGTTTCATGCGGACGGCGAGTTCCTCCTTGGATTGCATGGAGATATATCCGATCTGCACGAGGTAAGTTGTTCGCGCTCGGACATCCGATGTCGCTTCTGGTAGCCCGAACCGGATAAACATCCGCTTGAGGGCTTCCAGGCGAAGCTGGTCGGCTTGCCGGACCTCGGCGAGAATCTCGTCGGACTGCAGCGCCCAGCTGCGCACGGCGAATTCGAACCTGGCGTCGAACAGATCATTGTTAAGCCAGCAGTCGAAGACGTTGAGCATCGCCTCGGCGAGCGATTCCGCGTAGGCTTCGGACTGCTTGACGATGTTGCCGGTGTTTTTGTCGCGCCACCGCGCCACGAGCCCGGCCAGCAGTTCCTCCCGGTCCTTGAAGAACCAGTAGAAGCTCGTGCGCGAAAGGTTGAGCTTCTTCGCCAGCGGCAGAATTTTCACCGAATCCACGCCGGAATCCAGCAGCGAGTGGTAAGCTGCTTCCAGCCATCCCTCCTGTGATCCGCGCCAGCCAGTGTCGTTCAAAGCCTGATCCATGGGCTATCTCCTATCAAATTGTGAGGCGGCACACAAGAAAAATGTACATCAGTGTCGAAAACAACGACCCGGTTGTTTTCAATGTTGACACATATGTACATTGTGCTTAGCGTTTCCTCTGATGTTTTTAATCCGGAACCACGGCCCATGTCGAACGATCCCCTTCTTCAGCCCTATCAGCTCAAGCATTTGACGCTACGCAACCGTATCATCGTGACCTCCCACGAACCGGCCTATCCGGAAGACGGCATGCCGAAGGAGAGGTATCGCGCCTATACGGTGGAGCGGGCAAAGGGCGGCGTGGCCTTGACGATGACGGCAGGCTCGGCCGCGGTTTCCAGGGACAGCCCGCCGGTTTTCAACAACCTGCTCGCCTATAAGGACGAAATCGTGCCCTGGATCCGGGAAATGACCGACGCCGTGCATGAAGAGGGTGCGGCGATCATGATCCAGCTCACCCATCTCGGCCGGCGCACGCGCTGGGACAAGGGCGACTGGCTGCCGGTCGTGGCCCCGTCGCATCATCGCGAGGCTTCCCACCGCTCCTTCCCGAAGAAGATGGAAGATTGGGACATCGAGCGCATCATCAAGGATTTCGCCGACGCTGCCGAGCGCATGAAGGCGGGCGGCATGGATGGCGTCGAGCTGGAAGCCTACGGCCACCTGATCGACCAGTTCACGTCGCCGCTCACCAACGAGCTCGACGGTCCCTATGGCGGCTCGCTCGATAACCGTTTGCGCTTCTGTCTCGATGTGTTCAAAGCGATCCGGCAAAGGGTGGGGAACGACTTCATTCTGGGCGTGCGCTACACCGCCGACGAATGTCTTCCCGGCGGCACCGGCAAGGGCGATGGCATCGAAATCTCCAAGCGCCTGAAGGCAAGCGGTCTGATCGATTACCTGAACGTCATTCGCGGCCACATCGACACCGACGCAGGACTGACCGACGTGATCCCGATCCAGGGCATGGCGAATTCACCGCATCTCGATTTCGCCGGCGAAATTCGCGCCGCAACCAATTTCCCGACCTTCCATGCGGCGAAAATCCCTGACGTCGCCACCGCGCGCCACGCGATCGCTTCCGGCAAGGTCGACATGATCGGCATGACCCGCGCCCACATGACGGACCCCCATATCGTTCGCAAGATCATCGAAAAGCGGGAAGACGATATTCGTCCCTGCGTCGGCGCCAATTACTGTCTCGATCGCATCTACCAGGGCGGTGCCGCCTTCTGTATCCACAATGCCGCCACCGGCCGCGAACTGACCATGCCGCATATCGTGGCCAAGGCCGAGGCCAAGAAAAAGGTCGTCATCGTCGGCGCCGGCCCGGCCGGTCTGGAAGCGGCGCGCGTCGCCGGAGAACGCGGCCACCAGGTCGTGGTTTTCGAAGCGGCGAACCATCCCGGCGGCCAGATCCGCCTCACCGCCCAAAGCGAGCGCCGCAGGGAGATGATCAGCATCATCGACTGGCGCATGAGCCAGTGCGAGAAATACGACGTCACCTTCCACTTCAACAGCTGGGCGGAAGCCGATACCATCGAGGCCGAGAACCCCGATGTCGTCATCATCGCGACCGGCGGTCTGCCGCATACCGAGGTCCTTGCCAGCGGCAACGAGCTGGTGGTTTCGTCATGGGACATCATCTCCGGCGACGTGAAGCCCGGAACCAATGTGCTGATCTTCGACGATGCCGGCGATCACGCCGGCCTTCAGGCAGCCGAGTTTCTCGCCAAGGCAGGCGCCAAGGTCGAGATCATGACGCCGGACCGGTCCTTCGCGCCGGAGGTCATGGCCATGAACCTGGTGCCTTACATGCGGTCTCTGCAGAAGCATGACGTGACCTTCACCGTTACCTACCGCCTCGAAGCCGTCGAGAAGAGCGGCAACCAGCTCGTCGCCCATGTCGGCAGCGATTACGGCGGGATTTCCAGGCAGCAGAGCTTCGACCAGATCGTCGTCAATCATGGGACCATTCCGCTCGATGAACTCTATTTCGAGCTGAAGCCCAGCTCGAGCAATCTCGGCGAGATGTCGCACGACCAGCTTCTTTCCGGAGAACCCCAGTCGGTCATTCGCAATCCTGATGGCAAATTTCAGCTGTTCCGGATCGGCGATGCGGTCGCCGCACGCAACACGCATGCCGCCGTCTATGACGGGCTGCGCATCGCGAAAGATATCTGATCGCAAGAGCGGGCCGCTCGCCGGCCGATCGTCTCCGGAGGTGATGACATGAGTTTACGCAATGAAAGCCTGCAGATTTTCCTCGATGCGGCTTTCGTGGCTTTCGACCAGTTCGCCGAGGCTCCGGAAGCCCGCCGCTCGATCCGTCAGATTTTTGCAGCGCTGGAGCGCCCGGGAGCCGCGCGTGCGGGAGAGGGAAGCCGATTGCCCGTTTGCGCTCAGCTTGATGTGGCGCTCTCGATCGATACGTCCTATCCTTCGCTGACGAGATTGATCGACGGGTTCAAAGGCATCGAGCCAATGCTTGAATGGCGTCGGCGCACCAAGTATGACCACACGGCCAGCGACAATTTTGTCGATGGGCATGCCAATGCGATGATCATCGGCCCGGGAGGATTGGAGGAGCGGAGCGACCTGTGGATCGGCGTGACGTTGATGGCGCCTCAGGTGCGCTATCCCGACCACGTTCATGCGCCAGAGGAGGTCTACCTCGTACTGTCCGAGGGAGAGTTCCAGCAGGGGGAAGGGGACTGGTTTTCGCCTGGTATCGGCGGATCCTTCTACAATGTCCCCGACATCAAGCATGCCATGAGGTCGCTCGATACGCCGCTCTTCGCCTTCTGGGCATTACTTGCCGAACGGCCAGCAGTTTAGAAATAAAGGGGGGTTGCCCATGAAGATACTCGTCCCAGTCAAACGGGTTGTCGACTACAACGTGAAGATCCGGGTGAAGCCGGACGGCACGGGTGTCGAGCTTGCCAATGTGAAGATGTCGATGAACCCGTTCGACGAGATCTCGGTGGAAGAGGCGCTGCGGCTGAAGGAAGCCGGCAAGTGCGAGGAAGTGGTGGTCGTCTCGATCGGTCCTGCCAAGGCCGAGGAGACGCTGCGTACTGCACTTGCCATGGGCGCCGATCGGGCGATCCTGGTCGAGACCGACGATCAGATCGAGCCGCTCACCGTCGCCAAGATCTTGAAGGCTGTCGCCGATGCCGAACAGCCGGGGCTGATCATCGTCGGCAAGCAGGCGATCGACGACGACAGCAATCAGACCGGCCAGATGCTGGCAGCACTGCTGGGAATTGCCCAGGCGACCTTCGCCTCGAAGATCGAGATCGGGGATGGCAAGGCTCAGGTCACCCGTGAAGTCGATGGCGGCCTGCAGACGATCGAGATCAAGCTGCCGGCTGTTGTGACCACCGACCTGCGCTTGAACGAACCGCGCTATGCCTCGCTGCCTAATATCATGAAGGCGAAGAAGAAGCCGCTCGACAAGAAAACGCCAAGCGACTTCGGTGTCGACACCACGCCGCGCCTCAAGGTGTTGAAGACCGAGGAGCCGTCGGGACGCAAGGCCGGCGTCAAGGTCAAGTCGGTCGCCGAACTGATCGACAAGCTCAAAAACGAAGCCGGCGTGCTGTAATCAGCTTGGAACAGGAGCCATCATCATGACCATTCTTCTTCTGGCTGACCACGACAATGCCAGCCTGTCCGACCAGACCGCCAAGGCGCTGACGGCAGCCGCAAAGATCGGCGGCGACGTGCATGTGCTCGTTGCCGGCAAGGCTGCCAAGCCTGCTGCCGATGCCGCCGCCAAGCTTGCCGGCGTCTCCAAGGTGCTGCTGGCCGAAAGCGATGAACTCGCCAACAATCTGGCCGAGCCGCTGGCCGACCTGATCGTCTCGCTCTCCGCCAACTACGACACTATCCTGTCTGCCGCCACCTCGGTCGGCAAGAACGTGCTGCCGCGCGTCGCCGCTCTGCTCGACGTTGCCCAGGTCTCGGAGATCATCGAGGTGATCTCTGCCGATACCTTCAAGCGGCCGATCTATGCCGGCAATGCCATTCAGACGGTGCAGGCAACCGATGCCAAGAAGGTCATTACCGTGCGCACCGCTTCCTTTGCCTCCGCTCCGGAGGGCGGTTCGGCAGCGATCGAGGCAATTCCGGCGGTTTCCGATCCGGGGCTTTCGACCTTCGTCGGCGATGCGCTGTCGGCCTCCGACCGTCCGGAGCTGACGTCTGCGAAGATCATCATCTCCGGCGGCAGGGCACTCGGCTCTGCGGAAAAATTCAAGGAAGTCATCCTACCGCTTGCCGACAAGCTGGGTGCTGCCGTCGGTGCATCCCGTGCCGCGGTCGATGCCGGCTATGCGCCGAACGACTGGCAGGTCGGCCAGACCGGCAAGGTGGTGGCGCCGCAGCTTTACATTGCCTGCGGCATTTCAGGCGCCATCCAGCATCTGGCCGGCATGAAGGATTCGAAGGTTATCGTCGCCATCAACAAGGACGAGGAGGCGCCGATCTTCCAGGTCGCCGACTACGGACTGGTCGCCGATCTCTTCGATGTTCTGCCGGAATTGCAAAAGGCGCTCTAGCGGGGGAGACCGAACGTGGCGCGCGTCGTGGGACGTCCAATCAAACCTGGTGCCGACCTTCTCCTGAACGATGACGAAAAGCCGGCATACATACGGCTGCACGACATCGGAAGGGAGAGGCGCTCTCGGCCGCTGCAGGAATTCCTCAACGATGTCGGCGGGCTGATGTTGTCGGCGGAGGCTCCTGCCGTCGCCAGTTTCGTCGCTGGCAAGGTCCTCCAGAGGCTGCTCAAGACCGGCAAGGTGCGTCCGGAGGGCGGGCCTCTTCCCGGCGCGCCGGAAGGGCTGGATGACGCCATCGGCCATCTTGCAAAATCGGGACGGAAATACGAGGCGATCGCCGGCCAGTTCCAGAGTCTCGCCGACAAGCTGATCTGGAGACGCGGCCGCTCCGGTCCGTTCGCAAGCCTGAATTTTGGCAATACGCACTCCCATGCCGTCGTGGTCGGTCCCGGCGGCATGGAGGAACGCGCCGATCTCAGGGTCGGCGTGATCTATATGGATCGCTATACAAGATTTCCCGACCATGTTCAGACGCAGCCCCGCGCCTTCATTCTGCTTTCGCCGGGTGAAATCCGTCTTGGCGATTCCCAGTGGTTCTCCGCCGATATCGGCACGGTCTTTGCGAATGACGCCGGCGAATCCTTCGCGATAAGATGCACAGCCCGGCCGCTGCTAGCGGTCTGGTGCCAGGTTGAGCGGGAGAGGTGATGGGGTCCTTGGCGACAATGAGCCTGAGATGAATGAAAAGCGCGAAGGCGAGAGCATGAAATCTCGGCTGTGACGCAGCAGCAGATCGGTGACAAGCCGGCCCCTTCGAAGATGTAGCATCAGAATTCAATTTAAGAGGAAGGATATCAAAATGGACGTTCGCGCCGCCGTTGCCGTTCAGGCAGGAAAACCGCTCGAAGTGATGACAGTGCAGCTGGAAGGGCCGCGGGCCGGCGAAGTGCTGGTCGAGGTCAAGGCGACGGGCATCTGCCACACCGATGATTTCACTTTGTCGGGCGCCGACCCTGAGGGACTCTTCCCGGCGATCCTCGGCCATGAGGGCGCCGGCATCGTCGTCGATGTCGGCCCCGGTGTCACTTCGGTGAAGAAGGGCGACCACGTCATTCCGCTCTACACCCCGGAATGCCGCGAATGCTATTCCTGCACCTCGCGCAAGACCAATCTCTGCACCTCGATCCGCGCGACCCAGGGCCAGGGCGTGATGCCGGACGGCACCTCGCGCTTCTCGATCGGCAAGGACAAGATCCATCACTATATGGGCTGCTCGACCTTTTCGAACTTCACCGTGCTGCCGGAGATCGCCCTTGCCAAGGTCAATCCCGACGCGCCGTTCGACAAGATCTGCTACATCGGCTGCGGTGTCACGACCGGCATCGGCGCTGTCATCAACACCGCCAAGGTGGAGATCGGCGCGACGGCCATCGTTTTCGGGCTCGGCGGTATCGGCCTCAACGTTCTGCAGGGCCTGCGTCTTGCCGGCGCCGACATGATCATCGGCGTCGATATCAACCCTGACCGCAAGGCCTGGGGCGAGAAGTTCGGCATGACGCACTTCGTCAATCCGAAGGAGGTCGGCGACGACATCGTGCCATACCTCGTCAACCTGACCAAGCGCCACGGCGACCTGATCGGCGGCGCCGACTACACCTTCGACTGCACCGGCAACACCAAGGTGATGCGCCAGGCGCTGGAAGCTTCCCACCGCGGCTGGGGCAAGTCCATTATCATCGGCGTTGCCGGCGCCGGCCAGGAAATCTCCACCCGGCCGTTCCAGCTGGTCACCGGCCGCAACTGGATGGGCACCGCCTTCGGCGGCGCCCGCGGCCGCACCGACGTGCCGAAGATCGTCGACTGGTACATGCAAGGCAAGATCCAGATCGATCCGATGATCACCCACACCATGCCGCTCGAAGACATCAACAAGGGCTTCGAGCTGATGCACAAGGGCGAAAGCATCCGCGGCGTGGTCGTGTACTGAGCCATGAAGACGATCTCGACCGAAAATTCTCATGGCGGCACCCAGGGCGTTTACCTCGATCGCTCGGACGCCTGCGACTGCGACATGACCTTTGCGGTCTTCCTGCCGCCGCAGGCCAAAGCACGGAAGCTGCCGGTTCTATGGTACCTTTCCGGTCTGACCTGCACCCATGCGAACGTCATGGAAAAGGGCGAGTATCGGCGTCTGGCCGCAGAACTCGGCATGATCATCGTCTGCCCCGACACCAGTCCGCGGGGCGATGCCGTCCCGGACGAAGCTGGTAATTGGCAGTTCGGCAAGGGGGCCGGCTTCTACGTCGATGCCACCGAGCCGCCATTCGCACAGAACTATCGGATGTACAGCTACGTCGTCGATGAATTGCCGAAGCTTATCGCGGCCGAGTTTCCGGTCGACATGACGCGACAGGGGATCTTCGGTCACTCGATGGGCGGACATGGCGCGATCACGATCGCGCTCAGGAATCCCGGACGCTTCGGCAGCTGCTCGGCCTTCGCGCCGATCAGCCATCCGTCGGTCTCCGGCTGGTCAAAGCCGGCATTCCGGAAATACCTCGGATCGGATGAGACGGCCTGGCGGGCATATGATGCCTGCTCCCTTATCGAAGACGGGCACCGGTTCCCCGAATTCCTCGTCGACCAGGGGACGGGGGATAGCTTCCTGGAGGATGGATTGCGCCCCGAGGAACTCAGGCAAGCCTGCGAGACGGCCGGCATCAGCCTGCGGCTTCGCATGCAGGAAGGCTACGGCCACTCCTACTTCTTCATTTCGACATTCATGGAAGACCATCTGCGTTGGCACGCGCGGAGGTTGGGAGACTGATTGCAGAGCTTGGCCGGGCATATCGCAAACGGCCCAGAAGGGGAGGAGAAACCCATGACCAGCATAGCCATACATCCGGCAGTGGATTCAGGCTTTCGGGCGACTGACGCTGCTTTCGCAGGCGGGACGCTCGTCTGCAAGTGCGCCAGCAACCCCGTGAAGGTCAGGATCAACAGCGACATCGCCCACAATCACGCCTGCGGCTGCACGAAGTGCTGGAAGCCCGAGGGCTTTGTCTTTTCAGTCGTGGCCGTTGCGCCGACCGAAAGCGTCGAAGTTCAGGAGAATGGCGACAAGCTCGCCGTCGTCGATTCCACAGCCTTGATCCAGCGCCACGCCTGCAAGGAATGCGGCGTGCATATGTATGGGCCGGTCGTGCGCGAACATCCGTTCCAGGGATTGTCGTTCGTCCATCCGGAACGCTTTCAGGAAAGCGGCTGGGCGAAGCCGGGTTTTGCGGCCTTCGTGTCGTCGATCATCGAAAGCGGCTTCGACCCCGCGAAGATGGACGCCGTCAGGGCGCAGTTGAGGACGTCCGGCCTCGAGCCTTACGATTGCCTAAACCCTGGCCTGATGGACTACATCGCAACCTGGATGGCCAAGAAGAGCGGCGTCCTGGCCGCGTGACTTGACCCTGGGGAGCGCCGACGCGGCGCTCCCCAGCAAAACCGCCGCTATCCGGATATCGAGATACGCCGTGATGTAGCGCGCCGGCTTGCCGGCGGCCAGGCTTCCGACGCCTGATGATCGAGGTTGATGCGCATAAAAACCGCATCAACCTCGACTGCACAGAAATCCTCACAGACCTGCCACCATAATCCGCTTGGGAAACTCCGCGATGGCCGCCGCCGCGGAACGTCGATCCTGGACAGTGCTTTGAAATGACGCCTGACGCGCACCCGGGGCGCTTTGCTCGGAATCATTGTGTATTTAAGAAATACTAATTGTGTACGCAAAGTACACAATTATTGACTCGCCGCGGGAGGCGTGCCATCTTCACGGCGTAGAGCAACCAGCGGCCGGAGAGCGACGATGGCGAAGACACCGAAGACACCGAAGAGCAATCTCTACGAAGATCTGAAACGGCAGATTCTGACGATGGAGCTGGATCCGGATGCCGATCTGGACGAGGCCAGTTTGAGCGAAAAATACGGCCTCTCCCGGACGCCGGTCCGCGACATATTCCGTCGCCTTGCCGGTGAGGGCTATATCGACATCCGCGAGAACAGGGGCGCGCGGGTCATCCCGATGAACCACTCCACCCTGCGAAATTTCTTTCTTGTTGCGCCGATGATCTACGCGGCGATCGGCCGTCTCGCCGTGCAGAACTTCAAGCCTACTCAGCTTTCAGACCTGAAGCAGACTCAGGAGCGGTTCCGCGCCGCGAGCGAGAACATGGACGCTCTGGCGATGGTCCTCGAGAACAATCGCTTTCACGAAATCTTCGGCGAGATGTCAGGCAACGTCTATCTGCAGCCGAGCCTGGGCCGGCTGCTCATCGACCACGCGCGCATCGGCCACACCTTCTTCCGGCCGAGGAACGAGGACATGAAGCGGCGGCTTCAAGTGGCCGTTGGCCATCATGACAGCTTCATCGATGCGCTCGGCGCTCACGACGAAAATGCAGTCGTCGACCTCGTCTTCGAACACTGGGAATTGTCCCGCGAGAACATGGAAATGTTCATCGCCCCGCAAGGCCTCAAGGCGGACGCCTTCCTCGGCGGCCCCGCCACGCAATTATTGGAGAAATCGTCGTGAAGTTTGAGGGGATCTATACGCCGGCGGTGACGCCGCTCGACCGGAATGGTCAGATCGACAGGGCTGGATTTGCCGCCGTGCTCGAATCGCTGATCGAGGCGGGCGTCCACGGCATCATCGTCGGAGGCTCGACGGGCGAGTACTACGCCCAGAGCAGCCAGGAGCGTTTCGAGCTCGCGGCCTATGCGAGGGAAGTCATCGGCACGCGGCTGCCGCTCATTATCGGAACCGGCGCCACGCGGACCGAAGATTCGGTCGAATACGCAAAGGCGGCGAAGGAAATCGGCGCGGATGCAATCCTGGTGTCGTCACCGCCATACGCGCTGCCGACCGAGCGCGAGAACGCGGTCCACGCCCTGACCGTCGACCGCGCGGCGAACCTGCCGATCATGCTCTACAATTATCCGGCCCGCATGGGCGTGATGATGGGCGAGGAGTATTTCTCCCGCCTCGGCAAGTCCAGGAACGTGATCGCCATCAAGGAAAGCTCCGGCGACATGGGCAATCTGCACCTGCTTGCCCGGAAATTTCCGCATATTACGCTGTCCTGCGGCTGGGACGACCAGGCGCTCGAATTCTTCGCCTGGGGCGCGAAGAGCTGGGTCTGCGCCGGCTCCAATTTCCTCCCGCGCGAACATGTCGCCCTCTATGAGGCCTGCGTCCTCGAAAAGAATTTCGACAAGGGCCGCGCGATCATGATGGCGATGCTGCCGCTCATGGATTTCCTGGAATGCGGGAAGTTCGTTCAATCGATCAAGCACGGATGCGAATTGATCGGGCTGAATGTCGGATCGGTCCGCGCGCCGCTGCGTCCGCTCAACTCCGAAGAAAAGCGAACCCTTCAGACCGTCGTCGCCACGTTGAAGCGCACGGTCGCCCAGATCACCTCGGGAGTAAATCATGCATGAACCCTTGACCGCCTCCGAATACAAGGCGATCGCCGCCGGCCTTCAGTTTCCAACGAATGCTTTCGTCGACGGCGCATTTCGTCCGGCAAATTCCGGGCAGACATTCACCTCGACGAATCCCGCGACGGGCGAGGTTCTCGCCGAGATCGCCGCATGCGACGCCACCGATGTCGACGCCGCCGTCGCCAAGGCAAAGCAAGCCTTCGACGACGGCCGCTGGCGGCTGCGTTCGCCAAGTGAACGCAAGGCAGTGCTCCTCAAGCTCGCCAGGCTGCTGGAGGACAATCGTCACGAACTCGCCGTCATGGAGAGCCTCGACAGCGGCAAGCCGGTCGGCGAATGCCAGACGGTCGATGTTCCCGATACCATTCACACGATCCGTTGGCACGCCGAACTGATCGACAAGCTCTATGACAATACCGCGCCTGTCGGCGCCAACGCACTGACAATGATCGTGCGTGAGCCAGTCGGCGTCGTCGGATGCGTGCTTCCGTGGAATTTTCCGCTTTTGATGCTGGCCTGGAAGATCGGCCCGGCGCTTGCTGCCGGCTGCTCGGTGATCGTCAAGCCTGCACAGGAGACGACGCTCACCACGCTGCGCGTCGCCGAGCTTGCCCATGAAGCGGGCATTCCAGCCGGCGTGTTCAATGTCGTGACCGGCGGCGGCAAGGAGGTCGGCGAGCCGATCGGCATCCACATGGATGTCGATATGGTGGCCTTCACCGGATCGACGCCCACCGGGCGCCGCTTCCTGCGCTATGCAGCGGACTCGAACCTCAAGCGCGTCGTGCTCGAATGCGGCGGCAAGAACCCCGCCGTCGTTCTCGACGATGCCGAAGACCTGGACCTCGTTGCCGAGCAGGTCGTCAACGGCGCCTTCTGGAACATGGGCGAGAACTGCTCGGCCACGTCGCGTCTCATTGTTCATTCCAAGGTCAAGGACGAGCTGCTGAAGCGCATCGGCGCCTATATGCGCGAATGGAAGACGGGCGATCCGCTCGACCCCGCCAACCGCATCGGCGCGCTTGTCAGCAAGGCCCATTTCGAGAAGGTGAAATCCTTCCTCGACGACGCCAGGAAGGAGAAGCTGACGGTCACCCACGGTGGTGAAACGCATGGCGGCATCTTCATCGAACCGACGGTGGTCGAGGGTGTGACGCCTGCCAGCCGTCTTTTCCAGGAAGAGATCTTCGGGCCGGTGCTTTCGGTGACCACCTTCAATTCGCTTGCCGAAGCAATCGCTCTTGCCAATGACACGAATTACGGTCTGACGGCGTCCGTCTATACCGGCAGCCTGAGGAACGCCATCAAGCTCTCGCGCGAGATCCGCGCCGGCGTCGTCACCGTCAACTGCTTCGGCGAAGGCGACGCCAGCACGCCGTTTGGCGGCTACAAGGAGTCCGGCTTCGGCGGCCGCGACAAGTCGGTCTTCGCCCACGATAACTACTGCGAACTGAAGACCATCTGGATCGATGTCTCGGAACGCTCGGTCGATGAGACCATCCGATGACCCGCCATGTGATCAAGCGCTTGCCGATCGACACCGGCGTTTCGGGATGGGAGGCGATTAGCGAACGCGCCTTTCCCGCAACAGCGCTTGAGCACGACATTACCGCGGACTGGCTAATCGTCGGCGGGGGGTTTGCCGGCCTGTCGGCGGCGCGCCGCCTTTCGCAATTGCGCCCTCAGGACAAGATCGTCGTCCTCGATGCTCGCGAAGTCGCCAAGGGACCGGCCGGGAGGAATTCCGGCTTCATGATCGACGTGCCGCACAATCTGTCCTCAGGCGAATATTCTGTGGCCGACGAAGAGGCGACCAGGGACGAGATCAGGCAGAACCGTCTGGCGATTTCCTTCGCAGCCGATGTCGCGGCGGAATACGGCTTGTCCAGGGAAACCTTCGACCCCTCGGGCAAGGTGAATGCGGCTGCCTCCGAGCGGGGGCTCGGGCTTAACGACAACTACAGGAAGTCGCTCGAAAAGATCGGTGAGGAGCATCGCGTTCTCGATGCAGATCAGATGCGGGAGATGACCGGCTCGCGCTATTATCGCGGAGGGCTCTATACGCCGGGCGCCGTGATGATCCAGCCCGCCGACTATATCCGCGGCCTGGCGCGGGGACTTAGTTCAAAGGTCGCCATCCACGAGCATTCGCCGGTGCTGGAGCTTTCGCGCGAGGGCAGGTCCTGGAAGGCGAAATCCGGTCGAGGATCTGTTTCCGCGCCGAAGGTCATTCTGGGCGTGAACGGCCATATTCAAAGCTTCGGCCATTTTCGCGGACGGCTGATGCACATCTTCACCTACGCGTCGATGACATCAGCCTTTTCCCAGAATGAGTTCGGCGGCGATGTGACGGGCGCAGATCGTTGGGCGCTGCTGCCGGCCGACCCGATGGGAGCGACGGTCCGAAAGATCACCACCGATGGTCGTTCGCGAATCGTCATCAGGACGAGGTTTACCTACGACCCGAGCCTCCAGGTGTCGGAGAAGCGGGTCGCCGGCGTGGCGGCCGAGCAGCGTCGGTCGTTCGACGCGCGGTTTCCCGGACTGGAAAGCCTGCCGATGGAATATAGCTGGGCGGGTGCTCTCTGCCTCAGCAGAAACCATGTGCCGGCATTCGGCGAGGTCGAAGAGGGGCTTTTTTCCGCCTGCTGCGAGAATGGTCTCGGCACGGTCAAGAGCACGCTCGCAGGGATGATGGCGGCCGATCTGGCTGCCGGCGTGGGTAGCCCCGAACTCGACCGATACAGGAACCAACCGGAACCGAGCAAAATACCTCCCGAGCCCTTTGCGTGGCTGGGGGTTAATTCGGTTATCCGCTTTCAGGAATTGCGTGCAGGCCGCGAGGGATGATCTCTCGCCGCGCAATATGAAGACTGCCCGCTCGCAGACTTCAATGACAATGGGAACGAAAAACAGGAGTAAGAACAATGAAGACTTTGTGGAAGGCGCTCTGCGCTGCTGCGATGATCGGGGTCAGCATCCTTCCTGCTCGCGCGGAAGAAAAGACGATCACCATGGGTACGATGTCGTGGGAGGACCTGACGCCCATCACCGGTATCACCAAGAAGGTTCTCGAAGACGCCGGCTATACGGTCAAGGTGACCGAGTTCTCCGAATGGGGCATCGCCTATGCCGCTCTCTCCAAGGGTGACATCCAGGTTCTCACCTCGCAGACGGACTATGTTGCGCAGGACTACTGGGACAAGAACAAGAACCGCCTCGAAAAGATTTCGCCCGTTTCGCACGGCCTCTACCAGGGCGTTGCCGTTCCTAAATATGTCCCGATCGACTCGCTGGAACAGCTCAACGAAAACGCCGACAAGTTCAGCGGCAAGATCATCGGTATCGAACCGGGTTCCGGCCTGATGCGCGATACCTCGAACGCGGTCAAGGATTACGGCCTCAAGCTCCAGCTCGTCGAGGGCAGCACCGCCGCGATGACGGCGGCGCTGAAGTCCGCCTATGATCGCAAGGAGTGGATTGCGGTAACGATCTGGGAGCCGTCCTGGATGGTCCAGAAGTACGAGGTCAAGTACCTCAAGGATCCGAAGGGCGTATTCCCGCCGCCGCAGAGCTACTACTGGATCGGCCACAAGGGCTTCTCTGCAGAGAACCCGCATGCGCGCGAAGTGATGGCCAGCGTCTACGTGCCGATCGCCGACATCACCGCCATCAACGGCGCGGTCAATGAAGGCAAGACCATGGACCAGGCCGTGCAGGATTGGATCGGCGCCCATGCCGACCTGATCAAGCGCTGGGAAAACATCAAGAAGAACTAAACGCGTCGTGGCCGTCCGATCCGTCGGGCGGCCACCCTGAAACCTAATGAAGAAGCCAGCGCTGAATGGCTCAATGGGGATCGCTATGAAAACCATAAATGCCGATATCGATGACGTCCTCATCGACTGCCAATCCCTTTGGAAAGTCTTCGGTGACAAGTCCGTTGCGGCAATGAAGTCGATCAAAGAGCGCGGCCTCGGCAAAAAAGAGGTCCTGAAGGAGTTCAACTGCGTCGTCGGCGTGTCCGACGCGAGCATTGAGGTCCGGCGCGGCGAAATCTTCTGCATCATGGGCTTGTCGGGAAGCGGAAAATCGACGCTGATCCGCCTTCTCAACAAGCTGATTACGCCGAGCTCCGGCAAGGTCCTCGTCAAGGGACGCGACCTCGCCGCCCTGTCGCCGGTCGATCTCCGGCAGATGCGCGCCAGGAACATCGGCATGGTGTTTCAAAGCGTCGCTCTGTTGCCGCATCGGACAGTCCTGGAAAATGCGGCCTTCGGCCTGGAGGTTCAGGGAATTGCCAAGCCGGAGCGAAACAAGACCGCCATTGCAGCGCTCGAGAAGGTCGGCCTCGCCGACTGGGTGAGCCGATATCCGAACGAGCTTTCCGGCGGCATGCAGCAACGCGTCGGGCTGGCCCGCGCGCTCGCTTCCGACCCCGAGATCATTCTGATGGACGAGCCGTTCAGCGCTCTCGATCCACTCATCCGGCGCCAGCTTCAGGACGAATTCCGGCAACTGACGAAGGCCTTGGGCAAGTCCGCGGTCTTCATCACCCATGATCTCGACGAGGCGATCCGGATCGGCGATCGCATTGCGATCATGAAGGACGGCGTCATTATCCAGACCGGCACGGCCGAGGAGATCATCCTCAACCCCGCGGATGCCTATGTCGCCGAATTCGTCGCCGGCATATCCCGCCTTCATCTGATCAAGGCGCATTCCGTCATGCGCAGCGTCGCCGAATTCCAGCAAAGCGCGCCGAATTCCGACATCGCGTCGCTGGCGCGCACGACGCCGGACGCCGACATCGACGAACTCATCACATTGACGATGCAGTCGGAGCGCGATGCCATCGCCGTCGTCGACAATGATCAGATCGTCGGCGTGGTGACGCCGCGCAGCCTGCTGATGGGCGTCAAAGGAACCTCCACCCACGATCTCACGGCGGCGTCCCACAACTGGAGCTGATTGACATGGATAGTTCAGGCTTCACCGATCTTTTTGATGAATGGACGGACTCGGCGCTCGAGTGGGTGAGCGACAACGGCGAATTCCTTTTCGATTCCATCAGGCAGCTTCTCGAAGGGCTCTATGACGGGATCCTCTGGCTCCTGCAGCTTCCGCCTTTCTACCTGGTCGCGCTGATCGTGGCGCTCATCGGCTGGCGGCTGGTCAATGTCTGGTTCGCTCTGCTGAGCGGCGCAGCACTGGCGCTTTGTTTTTCCATGGGCCTCTGGCCGGAGACGATGAGCACCCTGGCGCTGGTATTGACCGCGACCGCACTCGCCCTGGCGATCGGTATCCCGATCGGTATTGCCGCCGGCTTCTTCACCTTGCTCGATCGATTCATTGAGCCCGGCCTGGATCTTATCCAGACGCTTCCGCCATACATCTACCTGCTGCCGGCGATCGCCCTGCTCGGCTACGGACCGGCGACGGCACTGATTGCGACGGTGATCGTCGCCGTGCCGCCGGCGATCCGCCTGACCTCTCTCGGTATCCGGATGACGCCCAAGGAGTTCATCGAACTCGGAGAGGCGCTCGGGATGACGCCGGCGAAGATGTTCTTCAAGATCCGCCTTCCCTTTGCGCTGCCGAGCATCATGGCAGGCATAAACCAGAGCCTGATGATGGCCTTCGGCATGGTCGTCATCGCCGGCATCGTCGGCTCCGGCGGGCTCGGCGAGACGATCTATGGCGCGATCAGAACGCTCGACATCGCGACCTCTATCAATGGAGCGATCGCCATCGTGGTACTGACCATGGTGCTTGACCGGATAACCCAGAGCGCAGCTCGCTTGGGAACGGGGAGGAAGTCATGAACCCATCCATCCTGCAGTTTTCGCCCGGCGCTTTCCTGGCGCCGTCAGTCGATTGGCTCAACACCAACCTGCATCCGCTGTTTGCGGCGATCAGCTATCTGATCGAAGCAGTCCTTTCTGGATTCGAGGCGCTCCTCCTCTTTGTGCCGCCCTATGGGCTTATCGCGATGGTCGTCGTCCTGGCATTCGTCGCCGTCGGTCTGCGCGCCGCGATCCTTGCGGGGCTTTGCCTGGGGTTCTGTCTGCTCATGGGGCTGTGGACGGCATCGATGCAGACCCTCTCTCTGGTCACTGTCGCGGTTCTGATCTCCGTGCTCATCGCCTTTCCGATCGGCGTCCTGTGCTCGCGCCACAAGACATTGGAGGCGATGGTTCGTCCGGTTCTCGACGTGATGCAGACCGTGCCGCCGTGGGTCTATCTCATTCCTGCAGTGATGATCTTCAGCCTTGGACGCGTGCCGGCAATCATCGCCACCATCGTTTATGGCATTCCGCCGATGCTCCGCCTGACCACGCTGGCGTTCAACCAGGTGCCGAGAGAATTCGTGGAACTCGGCAGCGCCATCGGCGCGCCGCCTCGTTCGGTGCTTTGGAAGATCGAGATCCCCTTGGCCAGGCAGACGCTCCTGGTTGGGCTCAACCAGTGCATCCTTCTGTCGCTGGCGATGGTCGTATTGGCCGGGCTCGTCGGCGCCGGCGGTCTCGGCGCGGAGGTGACGCGCGGCCTGACGCGCATGGAGATGGGGCTTGGCCTCAGGGCGGGGCTGGCGATCGTCGCAGTCGCCCTTCTGCTCGACCGGCTGTCCCGCGGCCTGCTCGACCGTGGCAGGCTGCCGAAGACGAGATGAGCAAGGACATGGAAAGATGAGAAACAGCTTCTTCTGCATCGACGCGCATACATCAGGAAATCCCGTGCGCCTTGTCGCCGCAGGCGGTCCGCTGCTTCCGCATGCGCCGATCGGTGAGCGTCGGGAGATTTTTGTCCGGGACCATGACTGGGTGCGCCAGGCGCTGATGTTCGAGCCAAGGGGACACGACATCATGTCAGGCGCGATCATCTATCCGGCCTATCGGGAGGATTGCGATTTCGCCGTGCTTTTCATCGAAGTGAGCGGCTGCCTGCCGATGTGCGGCGCCGGCACCATCGGCACCGTGACCGCCGCGATCGAGGAGGGGCTCGTCAAGCCGCGGGAGCCCGGCCGGGTTGCCATCGAGACGCCTGCAGGAAGGGTCGACGTCACTTATGAGGAGAAGGGCGGATATGTCGAATCCGTTCGTCTCCACAATGTTGCGAGCTATCTTCATGAGGCTGATGTCGAGGTCGATGTGCCGGGAATGGGCCGTCTGCGCGTCGACCTCTCCTATGGCGGCAACTATTATGCAGTCATCGAACCTCAGGAAAACTGGAGCGGGCTCGAGGGCATGACCGCATCCGACATCGTCGGTTGCAGCCAGAAGCTCAGGTCAGCGCTTGCCGATATCTGCGATCCCATTCATCCCGACGACGCCAGGATACGCGGCGTGCATCACGCCATCTGGTGCGACCGCCCGGTGAATTACGTCTCGGATGGACGCTGCGCCGTCTTTTATGGCGAGAAGGCCATCGATCGCTCGCCGGGCGGAACCGGCACCTCCGCCCGGATGGCCCAGCTCTACGGGAAGGGACGGCTTGCCGTCGGGTCGAGATACCGCCATGAAAGCCTGATCGGAACCGTCTTCGAGGGGCGGGTCGAAGCCGAGGCGAGTATTGGACCCTACAGCGGCATTCTTCCAAGCATCGGAGGCTGGGCGCGCGTCATCGGACACAACACCATTTTCGTTGACGATCGTGATCCGCTGGCGCACGGTTTTCAGATTCGATGAGCGCATTCAGAAACGGTGATAAGATGACTATGCGACCCGGGCAGCATCGACAGGCCGACGACGCCGCGAAGTCGGCTGGCCGGCTCAAGGTGGGCTTCGTTC
This sequence comes from Rhizobium acaciae, assembly GCF_025941625.1. Classification (NCBI taxonomy): domain Bacteria; kingdom Pseudomonadati; phylum Pseudomonadota; class Alphaproteobacteria; order Hyphomicrobiales; family Rhizobiaceae; genus Rhizobium; species Rhizobium acaciae. The sequence continues at coordinate 14,687 of NZ_JAPCZO010000016.1, read as the reverse complement.
TGGCGCGATCGTTCACGCTGTCCGCCTTCGCCCTCTTCGTGGACACGCTGCGGCTCGCCAGCGACGAGCAGGATCGTTCCGGAAGGGTGCTTGCCGACTGGCAGGTGATCGGCAGCACGCGGCACCTGATCACTGCGAGCTGCGGCGTCCAGGTCGCTCCGACGTCCGATTTCGTCGATCCGTCGAAGTTCGATTACATCGTGGTTGTCGGCGGCCTTTTGACGGTTGAGAACCCCGTCGACCAGGAGACCATCGCTTTTCTCAAGCAAGCGGACGCCAAGAAGGTGCCGCTGATCGGCGTGTGCACGGGTTCGTTCATTCTTGCTGCGGCAGGCCTGATGAAGCGGCACGAATGCTGTGTGAGCTGGCTGCACTACAAGGAGTTTCGGGAGCGGTTCCCTGAGCTTAGCGTTCGTTCCGACCGGCTCTTCAATCTCGATCGCCAGCGCGGATCGTGCGCAGGCGGCAGCAGCTCCGCCGACATGGCGGCATTGCTGGTCAGGAAATGCATCAGCCGCGACGCCGAACGAAACGCGCTGGAGGTCCTTCAGATCGAAAAAGCCCGGACTTCAGCGGACATACAGCCCAGGCGTCCGCTCTACGACGACTATGACGACGCCCGCGTCAAGGCGGCGATGATCACGATGGAACAGTTCGTCGACGGCAGCATCTCAATTCAGAAGCTTGCCGCCACGGTTGGCCTGTCTCGGCGGCAACTGGAGAGGATCTTCATCGACAAGACGGGAATGTCTCCTGCCAAAGCCTACAATCGTGTTCGCATGGAGCGGGCGAAATCGATCCTTGCCCAGTCGAAGGCGCCAATGATCGAGATCGCGCTGGACGTCGGCTTTGAAAACGCCTCGCAGTTCACCAGAACCTTCAAGCGCACATTCGGGCAAACGCCATCGCAGCATCGCGCAGCCGCTTTGAGAGCGCACTAGAACAGGATGATTTTAGGCCGGGTCGGCCTAAAGTCTGAATCCTGTTCTACATTAAATAGTTAGAGCATGATGTCGTCCGAAAACCGCTCACACTTTTCGGCATCATGCTCTAGGCTTATTCAGATATCTTCCCACGGAAACGTGTCCAGCCGCACCGCTCCCCTTGCCGTGATCAGCGCCTGGGTTTCCAGCTTGATGCTCTCGGATCCGGCTTCGGCGATCAGGCTTTCGACGTTGAGCACCATGTTCTCCTCGATGCAGCCGCTGAAGTTCGGGTCGAAATCCGGATGCAGAAGGATCCCCGGCCATTCGTCCGCCATTCCGGTTCCGTGCAGAGCAAGCGTGTATCGATAAGGCTGGTATTTCTCCGGAATCCGCCACGACAGTTCGTTGAATTCCTGGAACGTCATCCCGGGCCTGATGATTGAAAGATTGTGCTCGATCTGATCCCGGGCGGCGGCGTAAAGTTCCTTCTGCTTGGCGCTCATCGCGACGTGTCCCGCTGTCCACGAGCGCGAGAGATCGGCGCAATAGCCGTAGGGTCCGATCATGTCGGTGTCGAAAGATATCATCTCCCCGCGTTTGATGACGTAGTCCGAACATTCCTGATACCAGGGGTTCGTTCTCGGGCCTGCGGTCAAGAGCTTGGTCTCGAGCCACTCGCCACCGCTGCGTGCGTTTTCGAAGTGAAGCTCGGCCCAGATCTCTCTTTCGGTGCGGCCCGGTTCAGAAATCTCGTACATCCGCGCCATGCCTGCTTCGCAGACACGGATCGTCCATCGCATCAGCTCGATCTCCTCGGTGCTCTTGATGGATCGCGCCCGCTCGGCCAGTTCCTGGCCGTCTAAGAGCATGAAGCCGCGTTCCCGCAATTCGAACGCGCCGGCGGGTTCGAGCCTGTCCACCGCCACGCGTTTGTTACCGCCATTGCGGCTTACGAGGTCCGCGACCTCGTCCGCCCAGGCTTTCAGGCGAGGTTCCATAAGGTTCCCGGCCGTGAAGAATATCCATGACTTCGCCGGCCGGATCTCGTCGATGCCGGGAAGCCCGTCATTGACATGGTCGGCGCCTTCGAATTCGAAAAGTATGGCCGGACCATCGGCCAGGATCAGAGCGTAACGCGAGGCGTTGTGCATCGTCCAAATGCTCATATTCGATGAATCGAAGGCATATCGGATGTTGACGGGGTCGTAGAGAAGCAGGGCGCCGCAGTCCCATTCGCGCATTTTCCTGCGCAGGCGCTCCAGACGATAGCGGCGAGCCAGATCGAGCGTCGCGGCCGGCACAGGACTGATAAGAGGCCGGTCGGCTCCTTCAGGATTGAAATATGCCTGCTTTCGCTCGTCCTTGAAGACCGTCGAGCCGGTCAACTCGGCGGAATCGCTTTCCTCTCGCAGCATCTCAGTCAGTCCCTGTTGTCGGTGAGTGACAGTGTCAGCGCTCGATGACCAGATCGCTGAGCGGCTTGGAGCAACAGGGCAGGAAGAAGCCGGCGTCGATTTCCCGCTGGCGAATTCCGCCATTGTGGTTCATGTCGACCGTGCCTGATGTAAGCTTCGACTTGCAGGTGCCGCAGACGCCATTCGCGCAGGACGACGGGATCCTGACGCCTGACTTCTTCGCGCATGAGAGCACGCTCTGGTCGCCGGAGACGTCGATGCTGCGGGCCTGCTTGGAGAAGGTGACCTGAAAGACCTTGGCAGCGGCCTGAACCGCAGGGATTTCGGGTTCGTCGATGACCGCGGCGTCGAAGCTTTCCTCCAGGTAGTTCGAGCCGGGCACGCCGAGTTCGGCGGCAATGGTGCGCGCGGCGGCCATGAACGGGGCGGGGCCGCAGCACATCACGGTTCGCTCGGCGATATCGGGAACCGCAAGCCTGATATAGTCTTTCGAAATGCGACCGGTCAGACCGGGCCAGGACGGCTCGCCGGCCACGGTCTCCGGGAGGAAATGCAGGCGAAGGCCTTTCAGCCTGCGGGCGATGCAGGCCAGTTCGTCGCGAAAGATCAGATCCTGCGGCGTTCGGCCGGCATGCATGAAGACGACATCGGCAGGTTCGCAACTGTCGGCGAGTTCCCGCAGAATGGACATGACGGGGGTAATGCCGGAGCCGCCGGACAAAAGCAGAAGCTTGCGTCCCGACGTCTCTGGCCTGACGAAGTGGCCGAGCGGTCCGTTCGCCTTGACGGTCGCGCCGGGAACCAGGGTGTCATGAAGCCAGTTGGAGATCTTTCCGCCGGGAACGCGCTTCACCGTCACGGAGAAGGCGTTCGTCCGATGCGGCGAGGAGGAGATGCTGTAGCACCTGTTTTCAGCGTCTCCATTCTGTTCCAGGTCGAACAGAAAATACTGCCCGGCCTTGAACGCGAACCGCTTGCCTTCGCGCGATGCGAAGGTGAATGTCTTGACGTCGTGGGTTTCCTGCTGAACGTCGAGGCAGACGAGTGCATCGTCTTCCTCCGGGTTCCAGACGTCGTCAAGGGCGGCCCTGGCTGCGGGCATCTGCGGGCTCCTAGTATCCATGGGCGCGCATCCGATCGATGTACCAGCTGGCGAACTTGTCGAGATTCGTCTCGGAAAAGCGGGAGTAGGGGCCGGGCTGATAGGCCGGGTCGAGAGTGCCTGCATGGGAGCGCGCGACGAGATCGGCGTCCTGGTCCGTGGTCGCCACCCAGACATCCGTCAGCTTGTCGAGATCGTAATCCACGCCTTCGACGGCGTCCTTGTGGACCAGCCACTTGGTTCTCACAAGCGTCTTGCCTGCGGAGAGCGGAATGACGGTTGCCACCACGGCATGGTCGCCCATGAAGTGGTTCCAGCTGTTGTGGCCCCAAAGATGCGTGTCGCCGAGATCCTTGCGGGTCATATGCCCAAGAAGCTTGGAGGATGCGGCGGTGGCGTCGTGGGTCTGGGATTCGCCGGCGCCTGCGATGATCAGCCGCTGGGTGCGGAAGTTGGTGGCGCAGTCGGCGAGCTGCTCGACGGCCGCTGAGGGGAAGCCGTCGGACTCCCAGGCCTTCGTCCGCTCTTCATACAGCCTCAAATGCTCCTCGGCCTGTTCGCGATCCTCCTGGCTCAACGTCTCGGGGTCGAAGCCGAAGTCGAGGTCGACGAAGGAGACGCAGAGCTCCGGATGGTTCGCGGAGCAATGGTAGCATTCGCGATTGTTTTCCATCGTGAGCTTCCAGTTGCCATCCTCGATGACGTCCGTTTGGAAGGCAACCTTTGCGTTCCGGATGTCGTAGGGGGCAAGGCGTTCGGTCATGGTCTGTTCGAGGATGGCGATGTCCTCGGGCGGATTGTCGGAGAGACAGACATAAATCAGCCCGCCGATCGACTTGAAAGTGACGGGCTTGAGGCTCCGACACTCCTTGTCGAAGTCCTTGCCCATGTGCGGCGCGTAGCTCAGTTCACCCGTCAGTTCATATGTCCAGGTGTGATAGGGACAGACGAGTTTTGAGACGATCGCCTTGCCCGGATCGAGAAGGCGGGAGCCGCGATGGCGGCAGACATTGTGCAGGACGCGAATTTCTCCGTCGTCGTCACGCAGAAGGATCAGGCTCGTCTTGCCGATATCGATGACCGTGGCATCACCGGGTTCGGGAACATCGCAATCGAGACCGACGCAGATCCAGTGATTGCGGAAGAAGACGTCGATGTCTGCTTCGAACACGTCTTCTCTGACGTAAAGGCCGGCCGGCAGCGAGTGACCATTGGCACGAGCGTCGAGAAGGGCGGAAATGGAAGATGGGAGCTTGTTTAGCATCAGAACCTCTTATGCGAGAGTTTCCCCAGATTGCCCTTGTAGTTCCGGTGTTTCAACGGCATAAAAAATTAGGTTCGCATGAGTTTTTATCATGCGATGAGGAGTTCTGTGATGCACTTTAGAAGACGGATCCCGTCGCTGACGGCACTGGTGACCCTGGAGGCGGTGCTCAGAAAGAAGAGCTTCACCACGGCTGCGACCGAATTGGGTGTCACGCAGGCGGCGGTCAGCAGGCAGATTGCATTGCTGGAGGAGGAGTTCGGCCAGCCCTTATTCGTGCGCAAACATCGAGCGATCGAGCCGACGGCGGCATGCATCAACCTCGGCGCCACGCTGGCCAAGAGCTTTGCCGATATTGCCGAGAGCGTGGAGGCGCTCCAGTCGCGCAGCCAGGACGTGCTGACCATAGGGGCGACCGTTGCATTCTCTTCTTTCTGGCTGCTGCCGCGGCTGGCCGAGTTTCGCCGTGCGAACCCCGGCATCCTGGTGCGGGTGATATCCCAGGACAGCCCGATCGCTCTCGATGACGGAGAAGTCGATGTGGCAATTCGATATGGTGTGCCTCCCTTCAGCGATAGCACCGTCATCGCCTCGCACGGCGACGTCATCTGCCCGGTCTGCTCTCCCGACTATCTCAAGCGTCGCGGCGATGGTCCGCTCGGCTCCGCCGACGAATTCATCGAGACGGACGTTCTCGATCGCTCCTGGTATAGCTGGGCGCAGTGGTTTTCGCTCACCGGCGCCCACCTCGAGGTAAAGCCGTCGCTTCGGTTCAACCACTATACCGAAACCATCGCAGCCGCGCGCGCCGGGCAAGGGATTGCATTGGGATGGCGTATGCTGGTGGGCACCTTTCTGGAAGATGGAACCCTGGTGCAGGTCGACGGCGGCGAGCTTGCCGCGGAGAATCGTTACAACGTGATCGTGCCCGTCAAAGCCAAGCGAAGCAACGCACGCGACCTTGCCGCCGCCTGGCTGGCGGCATCACTGCACGGTTGATCGAAGCGTGTTCACAAGCCCAGTCCCACGGTTGCCGTTCGGTGAACGCCTTTAGGGACGAAGGCGAAGCGATCCGCCAGTCCCAGGAAATCGGCCGCTAGGTGAATGACGGACAGCCACATTTCCGTTCCCTGCAAGCTCGGTTCAGCACCATCGGCAAACGGGAATCCCTCGCCATCCCGCCATCTATCCAACGCCCTCGATATGACCTTGCGGGCGATCGCCTCGCCGTCGGCCCGCCTGTAGTCGGTCTGCCGGGCAATCAGCAGCAGAGGATGAATCGTATCGAGCAGGTTGCACGCATTGTATTTTGCAGCAACGAAGCCCTTGTGGTTGCGATAGTTGAGATGAACCGTTTCGAGTGAGGCGTGCGGGTGGGGAAGCGCCACGCCGAACTGGGCGTAGGTGCCGCGCGTCAGGCGATAAAAGCCGTTGACCGGTTGAAGCCATCCTTCCGCCGCGGTCGGTTCACCCCACAGTCCCGAAACGCTGTTGGCATTCCGGCCCAGCCACTCGAAAAGCGCCTGCCGTGAATGCCTGATGCCGAAATACCTAGCATTGAAGTACATGGCGGTTCCGATCGCATCGACGACGCTTCCGGCGTGCCATGCCCGGGTCGACCAGGGCAGGGCGCTCAGCCATTCATCCAGCTCCCCGGCGCCGAGGTCGACCGCATGGACCAGTTGGCGCGGACCGGAACCAAGCAGTTCAAGCGCATAGCCAACCGCAAGGACGTTATAGAGCGCCTTTGAATCATCCCTCAGCGCCTTGCCATGCATGCGCGCATGCTCTTCCGGGAAAAGGCCGGTCTCTCGGTCCTGAAGACCTTGGAGACGCTCGACTGTCTCCGCCGCATCGAGATCGGGCGGCAGGTGGCCGAAGCCGGCAGCGATCTCGATTGCATCGCAGAGATGCCGGATCGCCGGTCTCTGGATGCCGTCTGCCTCCAGCGATTCATAGGCTCCGTCCGTTTTCCAGCGTGCAAGGATGTCCGGCCATTGGTCCTGCGCTTTCTGGCCGAGCCTGACCAAATGATCTTCGATGTCGCCGGTGCCGGTTTTCCGGGGCGCCGAGCCTCGGCTCCGCAGCACCCGGGCCGGTACGCCACCGGCAATCGCCATGGCGGGAATATCTCCCGTGACCACCGCTCCGGCGGCGATCACCGCGCCGTTTCCAATCGTGGCGCCATCGAGGATCACGCAATTGGCGCCGATCCAGACATCGTCGCCGATCACAATGCCGATGCTGACGACCCCCTGGCGGTGTATAGGAATGGTCGGGTCGTCGAAGCCATGATTGAAGCCGACGATCGAGGCATGCGAAGCAATCCGCACGCCATTGCCGCACGTCACCATGCCGGAAACACAGGCATAGGGATTGATGGTGCAATCGTCGCCGAGGGTCACATGGCCGCGAACGAGCGCGTGTCCGGCGATCCACGACCGCTCGCCCATCGTCAGGCTTTCGGTGAAGACTGCGGCATTCTCGGCGATGTAGGACGTCTCGGCCAGTTCCGCATCGCATGATCGCCTGAGTTCCGCCTTGCGGGCGAGGTGAGTGGGATGACGGAGGTCAGACGCAATGTGTTCCCAGGTCAGGTATTGAAGCCTGCGCGCTTCGCTCTCTTCGCTTGTCGAGGTTTGCTGGCTATTGACGTGATCCATCCTGCTCCTCATTCCCAGGTTCAACCGCCGAATATTCGTCTGATTCAGCGATCCATTGCCTCGCTGCATCAGACGGCCTGATCCGTCCAAAAAGCCGCAACTTGTCGGGGCTGCTGGCCTTGCTACCTAGGAAGAAATCGACCGAAATCCCATCGGTCTCGTTTCCATCGAAGGAGTTCGCTGCCTTGTTATCGCTGAACGTCACCTTAACCTGCAATGGCCCTTATATATCTTTGAACAGACCGATCCACGACACGTGAGCCATCTGATTTGATCGTTCTCCCCGTGAATGCGCCGTAAATCGACTCAAATCGATATGGCCGTACGGCTTCCGATATGCCTTCCACAGTTCTGGCGTTGAGCGGAATGAGGTTCGGATAGCTGCGCATGAAGCTCACATACTGACGATCCAGGGTGACTTGCATCGTGTCGCCCACGAATAGAGCGCCCCGCCCAGCTTCCAGCCAGGGACAGTGAAGCACCGAACTGCCAGCGAAATGCCCACCGCAACGAATTACGGTCGCCGGACCGACTTGCAGAGTTTCACCCTTCCAAAGGCGAAGTGCCGAACCAGGTCTCTGTACCCATTCGCCGTCATCGGCGTGGAGATAGATCGGCACGTCGCCGAAGGCTTTGCTCCACTCGACCATCGAAGAATAGAAGTGCGGGTGTGAAATTGCGATCGCCGTAAGACCGCCCATCGCAGCAATTTGGGCCGCACTCGCCTCGTCAACGAGGCTGAGGCAATCCCAAAGAATGTTGCCATCCGGTCCCTCGATGAGGAAGGCGCGCTGGTCAATTGCGAAGGCAGGTGAGATCTGCAGGCTGTGAACACCCTGCGCTTCTTGGTTCCAGATCACACTGTGTGTCCGGCTGATTGCCGCCATATCCGTCCACCTTTGCCCCGACTGGGGCACGAACTGACGGTCGTCCTCGCAGACCGGGCAGGCTCGCGGCGGCTCAGATCTCTCGCTGAACTGAGCGCCGCAGGCGGCACAGATAAAACAAGTCATGCTCAAATCCTCAACAGGTTTGGGTGTGCCTCCGCATCGCCAGCAAAACATGCAGCAGATGTGGAATGTTCCCATCATGTAGTATTGCGACATGGGAGATTGGAAGGTGCCAGTGAGGCTAGCCCTCGGCCGTGCATGAAGTCGCCACCGGTCTTGGGACGATGGGGCCTCAAGCCGAGTGAAATGGGTGAGGCGCACGGAAGCCAGGCTAAAACGTTGTCGCTGACGTAACGGAAGAATCGGACTCGCAGAATGAGCATAGCCGCCCTTATAGCTTATCGAGTGCGGCCTGTTCGATCGCCGGCACTCCTGACATGGCAAGATAGGCGCCACTCAGCATTACGACGATCTGCAAAGACGTCACATGCCACGCACCGATGATCGGCAACGTGCTGAGCCATCTGGAAACCTTGAGGCGAGTTATGCCGCGTTCAGAAGTTCAGCGCTGACCGGCATTCCCATATGAAAGCCCTGGACGCGGTCGATACGAAGATCCTTGAGAAGGGAAAATTGTGCTGCAGTTTCGACGCCTTCCACCAGGATCGTATTCCCACGATTGCGGATGAGAGCAATCATGTCCTGAAGCATCACCAGACCGCGTGGGTTCGAGCAGTCGTGCAGGAAGGTTCTATCGACCTTGACCGTCTGAAACTCGATTGCCCTCAGCCAAGAGAGGCCCGCGAAGCCGCAGCCGAAGTCGTCAAGCCAGATTTCGACGCCGAGTGCCCGCAGATCGGCGATGCATTTCAGCACCTCCGCCTGCATATCCATGTCCAGGCCCTCGGTGACTTCCAAGGCCAGCCGCGACCCGCAGACCCCGCACCGAGCAAGGATATCAGCGACACTGGCAGCAAAGCCGGGGGAACGCAGTTGTATCGGCGACACGTTGACGCTGACGGTCGCCATGCGATCGGTCATCAGTATATCACGGCATGCCGTCTCGATCGCCCACCTGCCTAGTTCGAGGATAGCGCCACTTCGTTCCGCAACGGGAATGAATGTCTTCGGCGAAACTGCGGTGCCGTCCGGCATCCTCAGGCGCATCAAAGCCTCGACAGCTTTTGCTTTCCCGTTCGTCACGTCGAAGATCGGTTGGTACACCAGCGAGACCAGTTTGCGATCGATGGCGGCCGCGAGTAGCGGGACGAGTTTGCCAGCATGGTCGTCGGGGCGAGGCAAAAACGGATCAAAACTGCGAATGCAGTTTCGGCCACTTGCTTTGGCATTGTAGAGAGCGAGGTCGGCTTCACGTACTAATCGTTCAACTTTCTCTCCCACTTTCTCGCGGGTGAAGGCGACGCCGATGCTGACGGTTACGGTCGACATATCATCCGGTCGCTCGTCGTGAGCAATCGCAAGAGACTCGACTTCGAGTCTGATCTTCTCGGCGAGAGTCATCGCGATTTTGGGGAGGGCAGACGGCATGACCACGATAAACTCCTCGCCACCGTACCTGCCGATCATGCCATCGGAAGACTCTACAACCGCCTTCAGCGCATTGGCGATGACAGTCAGGCATCGGTCTCCTTCCTGATGTCCGTAGCGATCATTGAAGCGCTTGAAAAAGTCGACGTCGATGAGGAACACGGAGAAGTCGCGGCGTTCGTCTTTCCAGGCGGCCCAGCATTCGTCGAGCCGCCGATCCAGCGCGCGTCTGTTGCCGATGCCTGTCAGGTAGTCAGTATGTGAAAGCTCGAGCAGTGACCTTCCGCGCTCGGACGCTTCCCAGTGCTGGTGGCGAGCCTCCGCCGCGTTCAGCAACACGTTTCGACGCTCCACGTTCAATCGCCAATTGACGAAAGACGTGAAGGCAAAGCACGAAATGTAGAACATCCCGAAGGCAAGCTTGTAGGTTTGGCTTGAAGGAAAAAATTCCACGATCGTAATGAAAAATGCGCATAGAACGAGGCCCGAGGTGATCACCGAAAGCCGAAACGGGAAACTGAAAAAGAGGTTGGCGCCCATCATGAAGATGGCGCCGAATATCATGTAGTATGACATGGCGGTGACGTCGCGGGTAGCAATCGCCGGGTAAAGCCAGCCTACATAGCCCACAAGCAGAGCAGCGGCGCATGTGATGTCAAGCCAGACGGTTTTCGCATTTGCCAGTCGCAGAATTTCGAACGCCAGCAGCGCGATCGTTGCAACGGCGAATCGCGCGGCGATCGTCATAGGGGCAACGTCGGGGATCAGCCATCGGTCGGGAAGTGCGAAGGCCACATAAACGGCAACCGCCATCCAAAGACCTTGCCGGGAGCTCCGCCTCCGGACAGCATCATTTTCAGTTTTCAGAGATTTGAGGGCCTCGGCGAATGAAAAGCCGGCGGTTGATTCGTCGCGCTGAACGTTAGCGTAAGCCGCGATCATGCAACGACGCCAGCCTGACAACCATCTAAAGTATGTTGAAATGTAAGCCATACTTCGGCGCCCTCCAAAATCGCGTTCGGCGACCTGCAACCGGTTTGTCTTATTGCTTAGCTTTGTTAGAGGGGTAGCATCTGACCCGCAAGAGTAGAATTACCCTTATCCCGTGTGGATTCTAGTCGCATCCTATTTCGAGGTTGATTATGCTTAACGCTATATCAAGGGGATCTCGAAATGGCACAAAGCCTGGTCTTGGACGGTGAAAGTCTTGTTGCGCCCGGCGAAATTCGTCGGGTGGCAAGGAGGGTTGCTGCCCCAGATCCCGGCCAACTGATCGTTGCCAGAGCCGAGCTTGCCCTCAGCCTTGACGTGTCGATCCGTCAGTTCAAGTCCGGCGTCGAGCCCAATGCGATCATCGAGCGTCTTGCCGAGGCCTTGCATCAGATACGGCGGCGCTTTCATCCGGAGGTGTGGGACGTCATCGTTCCGATCGCGCAATCTCATCCCGTTGCTCACTATCTTCATCAAGATCCATTGACCCGCTGGTCCTTCGAAAAGCCGCGCGGCTATTCTGGCGACGCACGCCTTCTCGACTTCATCTACGGCAGACCTGAAATCGAGGACGCCGTCTTGTCAGCGAGCACTCTGGGACGCTCGATCTATGCCTACACTCGAAATGCTTCGTCATCCGTCGCGGTAAGGGAGCGTCGAGACATTCTGGCTCGCCGCGTAGACGAAATCGCTTCGACCCGACCTGGTTCCACCGAAGTTCTCGCCATCGCCGCCGGGCATCTTCGTGAGGGGCCTTTGTCGAGCGCTCTCAGCGCCGGCGCGATCAGACGCTGGGTGGCTTTGGATCAAGACCCGATAAGCGTTGGAACCGTCGCCCGCGATTTCGCCGGCACGTCCGTCGAGGCTGTGAACGGGTCGGTCAAAACCCTGCTCGGTGGGAGGCATGCGCTGGGAATGTTCGATTTCGTCTATGCCGCGGGTCTCTATGACTATTTGCCGGACGCGGTAGCCGTAAGGCTGGCCAGGAGGTGCGTCAGCATGCTTAAGCCTGGCGGCACATTCCTATTCGCCAACTTCTCCCCGGAGACCGACGTCGATGGCTATATGGAGACATTTATGAACTGGGCGCTGCTGTTGCGGTCAGAGCGAGAGATGGGCTTGATCGCCAGTGAAAGCGTGACCGGGGCGGATGTGAAGGTGTCTGTTTGGCCCGGCTCAAACCGCAGCATTGTCTACTGTGAGATTCAAAGACCGCAGTAGGCCGATGGAACCCTTGTCAAATGCGTTCTATGCGGACCGGATACGCGCCGCGCACCAGCAATGGCTCGAAGCCATTGTCGAAGCGGCCGAGCCGGATCAGCCCGTCCCAGCGGTAATCCGCGTAGAACAGGGCCAGGTTACCCCACGGTTTGAAGTAGCAAAGGTCGCCCGGCTGCTCGTTTCCGAAAGTACCGCTGCCTTCTTCGGTCAGCTTGCGCGGCAGATGGACGATCTTTTCGTTCCTGCCGTAGTCCTCGATCTTAAGGTTCAGGGGCAGGATGGAAACGAGATCGCGCGCCGTCGGATTGTTGGAGAGTGTCGCGGTCAGGGTTAGATTGTTGAAGCCTATCCTGATCCTGACGTCTGTCGCCTCGGGATCCGCCGGGCGCCGCTCGTCCTGCCCTTGCGCCACGAGAGGGAGAGCGGCGGCCGCCAAGGTTCCGCCCAGCACCGCGCGGCGGCTCATGAACTTGGATGTCATCGACATAGCGGGCCTTATCTCCTGTTTTGAGGTCTCTGAAGGTTCAGGAACGGCGACCGGCGAGCGCGGCGAGGACGGCCGAACCGGCGAGAAGGCAGGCGGCCAGAAGGAAGGTGCTCCACCATCCCACGGTGTCGAACAGCATGCCGCCAGCGAAAGCGCCGCCTGCAATGGCGAACTGGATCAGCGCCACCTGCAGTCCACCTGCCGCTTCCAATTCACCGGGAACGATGGCGGCCATCCAGGTGTTCCAGGCGACCGGAATCGGGGTCGAGAAAAATCCCCACATGACGAGCAGGAATGCCGTAACCGCTGCGAACGGCCCGAGAGCGATCAGCAGCAGGGCAAGGACAGCAAGAGCAGCCGGCAATCCTATGAGAACGAGCAGGAGATGGCGCCGGGCGACGAAGCCAATGACGGAGGTTCCAGCCAGTCCGCCGACGCCAAGGCCGAGAAGCACCATGGACAGAACATTCAATTCGAGGCCCGTGACGCCTTCGAGGAACGGACGAAGGTAAATGGACAATGCGTTCTGGCCGATGAAGGCCAGACCAGTCGCAGCCATTCCGATCGCGAATCTACGATTGCGCAGCAAACCGAATATTCTGGCGACCGAGATGGTTGATGTCGCGGGCATGCTCGGCAGGACGGCCAGTTGCCAGATGAGCCCCGCAACTGCGATCGGTACCGTGATCAGGAAGGTGCCGCGCCATCCGATCAGCCCGCCGAGAAAACTGCCGAGCGGCGCAGCAAGAACGAGCGCGAATGCCGTGCCGCCCTGAAGCAGGGCAATGGCCTTGGGCAGGTCACGGCTCGATGCCAGGCGTGCCAGAATAGCCGTCGACAGCGACCAGAAGCCGCCGATCGAAACACCGACCAGGACCCGTCCAACGAGAAAGACAAGGAAGTTGGGCGCCAACGCAACCGCCAGGCTCGAAGCAGCCAGAACCGCCGTATAAAGCAAGACGACCGTCCTCCGGTCGATCTTCGTCAAGATTGCATTGCCGAAAAGGCTGGTGCTAACCGCAAAGACTCCGGACACGGTGATCGCCAGTCCGGCCTGCCCCTCCGACACCGAGAGATCCCCCGCGATTGGGGTCAGAAGGCTCACAGGGAGAAATTCCAACCCCACCAGAAGGAAAGTGAGAAGCGAGAGACAGGTCACAGCAGACCATGAGGTCGTCTCGTCTTCCGTCAGTACGGTCTCATTGAATGTCAGCTCGACGGTCATTCACGTTCTCCTGTCCGTTGCCAGATAGATAGCCGGACTGGTTTTGCGCGACTAGAAGCTATAATCTGAATGTGGTGGTGAAGGAGATTCAACAATGCGGCGCGACGAGTTCACGGAAATGCGTGCGTTTCTGGAGGTGGCTCAAGAGCGGAGTTTCACGCGCGCTGCATCGAAACTGGGAGTCACGCGCTCGGCGCTGAGCCATACGATCAGCGCGCTCGAAGCCCGGCTCGGCGTCCGGCTTCTCTCCCGCACGACGCGTGACGTGGCTCCCACGGCGGCCGGTGCCCGGCTCGTGGAAAGCGTTCAACCGCATTTCGAAAGCATTGCCGCAGGGATCCGCGCGATCGGGGCGCTGCGTGAAAAGCCCTCGGGCCAAGTCCGGGTCGTGTGTCCCGACGATGCCGTCAACCTCGTGTTCCGTCCAAGGCTGCCGGCATTTCTGCGTGATTACCCTGATATCACCGTGGAGCTCATTATCGACAATGGTTTCACAAATATCGTAGAACGCCAGTTCGACGCCGGAGTGCGGCTCGGCGAAGCAATTGCGCGAGACATGGTGGCCGTTCGCATCGGTCCCGACGTATCCTATGTCGTGGTCGGATCACCCGAATACTTTGCGGGCCGCAGCGCGCCGTCGACCCCGCAAGACTTGACGGACCACAATTGCGTCAACCTGCGGCTTTCCACCTCAGGCGCGCTCTATGCTTGGGAGTTCGCAAAGGACGGTCGCGAATTCAGCGTTCGCGTGGAGGGCCAACTCGTGATGAGCAACATAGAACCGGCGATCGATGCCGCTCTCGATGGCGTAGCGCTATCCTATGCGCCGAGGGACCTCGTCCGACAATATCTTGACAGCGGTCAACTGAAGGAAGTGCTGACGGACTGGGCTCCAACGTTCCAGGGATATCATCTCTATTACCCCAGCCGGCGCCATCCATCCCCTGCTTTCGCCG
>NZ_JAPCZO010000015.1:0-234507 GCF_025941625.1 Rhizobium acaciae | reverse complement strand
CCCAGGCAACGCCGAACCCGATCCTGAAGTCGATACTGCCGACCGCCCGCAGCTCGAAGGCTATAGCCTGATTTCCTTTGCCTGGATCGCAGGCTATAGGCTGACGCCCGCATCTTTGCCTGACCACAATTTGTCCGCGATCAGCCGGTGCTGTTCCGCTGCTGCCCTATCTTTTTCCCGGAGCTGGAGTTCGCTAAGGCGGCGATGGGCATGATATCCCGAAGAGGGTCGGCTTTTCTGAAGGCGATGGGCAGTCCCTGCGCAATTGCCTCTGCGCGAAGCGTGCCGGCCAGGTCGAACGTCTCTGCCAGCTGCGCCAAATTCTGGGGAACACGAAGACCAAACGGAAACCAATGGATGCTGCGGCGAGCAAAGCAGAGCTTGTTTGCCACTCCTCCGTTATCGACCGCCGACTTGCTCCCGAGCCTGGTGATTAGTGTTCACAAAAAGTAGAAGAGGTGATAGTTTTGCGCAAGCTGTGAACGACTTTCACGGTCGGGTCTAGACCGAGTGATCCAGTTTCGCGGAGACGCTGATGCGTGAATGGCCTACGCAGAGTGTGAGGGATTTTCACGGACGGCCGCTGCCTGAGCGCGGTGAACCGGCTGGCTATGCCGCGATCATGGCACGCTACGATCTGATCTTGCCGCCACCTATAAGGATGACCGCGATAGCCGAGCGACATCATCCGACATCAACCGAGGCGTGGTTGATGCTGACGCCCCGGTATCGTCCACAGCCCGAGCTTGGCCCTCATCTGGTTTTTGCCTTCAGATACGAAGGCGTCGATCTCCAGGTGTTATCGGCTCTGTTCCAGATCATTGAGACTGACGAGATCGAGGCTATCATCCGGGCCACGCCAACTGGCGCTTTCGCGCGCCGCCTCTGGTTCCTATACGAGTGGCTGACCGATCGGCAGCTCGATATTCCCGATCCCGGGAAGGTGCGGATGGTGACGATCCTCGACCCGGATCAGCAATATGCACTAGCCGAAGGCGATCCCTCTCCGCGGCACAAGGTCTCGAACAATCTACCGGGTACGCCGGCATTCTGCCCCCTGGTTCGCCGGACGTCGGATCTCGCCGCATTCTCGCAAAAGGCGCTCGGTGAACGGGCACGCGAGGCGATGGGGCGGGTCCGTCCCGATCTAGTAGCGCGAGCCGCTGCTTTTATTCTGCTCAACGATTCTAAGTCCTCCTTCGCCATTGAAGGAGAGCGACCATCGGGCCAAAGGGCAGCGCGCTGGGGCCAGGCCATCGCGCAAGCGGGCGTGCGTCCGCTCAGCCTCGACGAACTCAATCGCCTTCAGCGTATCGTCATCGGAGACGCCCGCTTCGTGCGTCTCGGCCTTCGGGACGAAGGCGGTTTCATCGGCGTACATGACCGAGACACCAACATGCCCATCCCCGATCACATCAGCGCGCGGCATGAGGATCTGGAAAGCCTGGTGGGCGGCCTGATCGCATTCTCTGACCGCGCCGCGCGGGGCGCGATGGACCCGGTCGTGGCAGCGGCATGTCTTGCATTCGGCTTCGTCTACATTCACCCCTACGTGGACGGTAACGGCCGCCTGCATCGCTGGCTTATCCACCATGCGCTTGCCGCCGCTTCCTACAGTCCTCCCGGCCTCGTGTTTCCAGTCAGCGCGGTGATCTTACGCAACATCGACCGGTACAGAGCGGTATTGGAGTCCTGGTCGGCGCCGCTCCTTCCGTTTATCGAATGGCGTCCGACGGTCTCGGGCAATGTGGAGGTGCTAAACGACACGGCCGCTTTCTACCGCTATTTCGATGCCACGGCGCATGCGACCTTCCTCTATGCCTGCGTCGAACAGACGGTCGAACACGATCTACCGCAAGAGGTTCGCTTCCTGCAGGCGTTCGACACGTTTTCCGAAGGGGTCCAGCAGATCATCGACATGCCAACGGCTCAAGCCGAACTGCTACACAAGTTCCTCGGGCAGAACGACGGCCGGCTGTCGCAGAGAGCACGCACGAAGGAGTTTGCTGCACTGGACGACGCCGAGGTCGAAAGGATCGAGGCGCTCTATGCCGACGCATTCGAGCGAGACCGGGCCTGACCACCGCTTTCGCGTCTTTGTTCCCAATCGGAAGTAGATCTAGTCGCTCCACTGCGTCAGAGGCGACGCTCTTCGCCTTAAGTGACGTCCGGTATTGAGTGGAGCATGAGACATTTCCGCCGGATGAAATTGCGATCAGGTTTCACCATCGCCTGGTCGCGATCCACCCGTTTCCAAACGGAAATGGCTGTCACGCTCGCTTGGCGGCCGATCTTCTGATCGAAGGTCTTGGCGACGAGCGTTTCAGTTGGGGCGGCGGAACTCTGGCCGATGTCGGTGAACTGCGCACTCGCTACCTCGCAGCCCTTCGCGCAGCCGACAACCATGATATCATGCCGCTGCTCTCCACCACTTTCTAGGGCTTATTTAGCCGACCTTCAGTGCTATGTCTCCTTCGGGCGGACTGCGGATGACGATGTCATCTCTTCCTTTCCGGGGAAAAGCTCGAACGGCGGTTGACCTCGACACCGATTAGAGAAGCGCCGCAAGACGGGATTTCGGGAATTCTCGACACGCTAAGGGCGGACCAAGGGCAGCCGCGGGAGCCTCAGCATAGCGGCCGACAGAGGCGGAACCGACACTGCCCCCGCCTGTGCGTTCCGTATTCAAGCCACTCCGATGGACGTCAAGGAGTATCGAGATCAGTCGTTGGAATTGCCTTCTGGGAAAAAGAAGCCCGGCACGAGGCCGGGCGGTGGGTCCGTTTGGTGATGCACAGGGAGGGCCGGGATTCGGCAGCGGTCCTCATGAGGCCTGTTCGAGAAGTTTCTTGGCCTTGCCTTCAAGTTCCAGCCTGGTGTCCTGGTTGGTCTTATCACGCGCGAGCGCCGTAATCCCCTGGACGAAGTCGAAAATCGATTCCGGCGGGCGGCCCCCTTCGGAGAGAACCGTCTCGATGATTTTGCCCGTTTCGCTTTTCGAAAATCCGCGCCGGCGCAGGAAGGTCTGGCGATCCTCGTCGTTGCGGGCGACGATGCGCTCGCGGGCCGCCCGAATGCCGGCAACGAAGGCCGCAGGCGAGGAGTTGGCGAAGCTCGTCAGCGCCGGCGCCGCCTCGTGCGCGAAACGCTCGGCCGCAAACTTCGAATGGCGGATACTGATCTCCTCGAAGTTTTCCGAGCCCCAGATATTGCGGTTGGCACAGACAGCACGGAGATAGAAGGAAGCGATACCAAGGGTCTTCGATCCGACCTCGGAATTCCACGCATAGAAGCCGCGAAAAAACAGATCCGGCTCACCGTTGGGCAGACGTCCCGCCTCGATCGGATGGGTATCGTCGACCAGAAACACGAAGACATCGCGATCGGAGGCATAGAGCGTCGTCGTGTCTTTGCTGATGTCGACAAACGGATTGTGGGTCATGCTCGCCCAATCGAGGAGACCCGGGACCTTCCACATGGTGTCGCCGGTCCCATTGCCGGCGATCTTCATCACCGCGGCCACCAGTTCGTGGTCCCAGATACGGCCGTATTCCTGGCCGGTCACGGCCCGAAGCTCGATGCGACCGTCATCCATTTCCAGAGTCTTCACCAGTTCGGCCCGATGGTTGAGAAGACCATGCTGCAGATTGATAGAGGCAAGCGGCGCAGGAAGCTGACGCATGTAGGTTGCCGGAGCTCCGACCAAGCTGCAGAGCTGGCCGTAGCTCCAGTGCGTCGGCGCGATCGGCTGCCGGTCGCCGGGAACGATCAGCTCGAGGCGCTCGGCGTTGTCGCGTGTCGCCTCGACCCGGATTGCCGAGCTTTCCACGGTTCGCGCACGAGCATGATCGGCTCGGCTCTTCACCGCATGGTGGAGCTCGGAAAGCGACAGATATCGCTCGTCGTCGGGACGCGAGAACCATTCGGACGAGACGCGACCAATGCGTTGCCCGCGCGAAATATCGACCTTGAAGCCGGACGAAACCGGGCTGGAATTGAAAAGTGTGGTGTTCATGATGATGTCTCCTGAAACGAAAGAGCCCGGCGCGATGGCCGGGCGATGTTGAGATTGACGCGGGATTGGTGAGAGCCCGGCGATGGCGCCGGGGCTCCAATGATCAGCTGCGGAGTTTATTCGGCAGCGTCGAGATGGCTGTAACCATCGTCGTCATGCGCGTCCGGATGCTGATCGGAGAGATCGGCGGCGTCGGCCGGAAAGGCTGGAAGGTCGCCAACGCTGACCTCCGAAGCGGGATCCTCTCCGGTTTCATCAGCCGCAGGCGAGACATCATCTGAAGTAGTTTCCTTGCCGATGGTCCGCAACGGCTCGGGGAGCCAGCCGCTGCCATCGAGCAGACGCTCGGCCTCGCGGGCCATGTCCTGCTTCTTCAGATGGTCGATCAGCTGGGCCGACTGCTCACCCTTCGCTTCACGCACGGCTTGCAGAACATGCGCCTTGGTGACACGGCCAAGATAACTGTCGACCGTCGGCACCCATCCGGCAGTGACCATGTCGAAGCCGATCGAGCGAGCAACCTGATCGGCATGGGCGATCGCCCGCGTCCGCTTGTTCCACGGCTCGATCACGGCGTTGACGGAGAGCGATGCGCAATGGGCGAAGAGCGCCTGCCGGCTGACGTCGTCGAGCGCGACCAGGTAGCCCCAGAGCTCCCCAGGCTTCTTCGGCAGATCCTGACCCCACGCCTCCTGCCGTTGATCGATCTCCTTGGCGCAGAGCGTGTCGCCAAGGCCCTGCGTCTGGCTGAACTTCGCGCTCTGCAACGTCAGTTCCAGGCATGATTCCGAGCCGTAGAGATAGAAGATCTTCAGGACGAAGGCGTGCAGCACCGCGACGAAGGCGATGACCGGATCATTGGCGAGCGCGTTGCGTAGCGCCACGGTGCGGGTCGCCGTGAGATCCATGATAAGCCGATCGGAGAGCGGCCGAACGGTGTCGTCCTCTTCCTCCGCCGGCTGGTCATCGGAGACGGCCTTGCCGTTCATCGAGATGCCGTCGACAGAAGACGATGCATTGGTGGCGTCACCTATATCGCCGTCGCCATCCTTGGAGTCGTCGCTGCCCGCCTCGACCTGCGGCTCGTCGTCGGGTCGGACGAAGCCACGTTCGATCTTCAGCTCGCCGTTGGCGGCAAGAGTGATGAAGACGCCGCCTCCCGCGACCTCGTCTGGATCGAAGACATAGGGCCGGTCATTGAGTTGATCGAGCTCATTTCCCAATTCTTCAAGCCGGCGCTCGATCTCTTCGGAATAGCTTTCGGCTTTGGCATAGTCCGCATCGAGCTTGTCGTACTCGGCCTTCAGCGCATCACGAAGGGCAAGCTCATCCTCGGTAAACTCCCGTAATTCGCCATAGAAACGACGAAGACCGGACGTGTGGCCATAGGGGAAGTCGAAAGCGGCCTCGACCCACTTCCAGCCTTCTTCCATTTTCAAGGCTTCGGCATCTGCCCTCAGCTTCTCGATCCCGAGCTGCTCGAGCAGCGCCGGATCCTGCAGCCAGCCGCCATTGTCCTCGTCGAAGAGGTCGCGCATCACCACGCCGCCGGCCGCTTCATAAGCTTTGACGCCAACATAGACGGCGCGGCGATCGCCTGCGCGGATCGTCGTCTCCGTCAGCAGCCTGCGAATGTAATACGGATCGCGGGTGTGGTGACGCGAGAGCATATCCCAGACCTGTTCCTGCCGAACATGGTCATTGGTGATCGAGAAAGCCATGATCTGTTCGAGCTTCATCTCGTCTTCAGCATAGAGATCGAGCAGGCGCGGCGACACGGAAGCAAGCCTCAGCCGCTGCCGGACGGTCGCGACCGAGACGAAGAAGCGAGCGGCGATTTCTTCCTCGCCGAGGCCTTGCTCGCGAAGCGTCTGGAAGGCGCGGTACTGGTCGAGCGGATGAAGATCGACGCGGTGGACGTTTTCGGCGAGAGAATCGTCTTCAGCTGAGGTCTCGTCGCCGCGCTTGACGATGCAGGGAACCGGCTCCGTCTTCGCCATGCGCTTCTGCGAAACCAGCAGTTCGAGCGCTCGGTATCGCCTGCCTCCGGCAGGAACATGAAACCTACCGGTCTCATCCCCGTTTTCGCCGAGGATCGGGCGAACGCTGAGGCTCTGCAGAAGCTTGCGACGGGCGATATCGTCGGCAAGATCCTCGATGGAAACACCTGCCTTGATGTTGCGGACGTTTTGCTGCGAGAGTTCAAGCTTATCGAAGGGGATATCCTCCGAACGGTTCAGGGTGATCTTCTGAACGGCTTTGGCCATTTCATTTCTCCGTGGCGGGCCGGCTGGAGCCTCTCTCCAAACCTCCTAACCCGTCACGGAAAAGCCCTTCCCGCCTCTCCCTCTCTCCCAGCCCACTCCCTCAAGTTTTGCGCCCTGCACCTGGCGGGATGTTGATCCGCCGCGATCTTCCCCTTGTTCCACATGCTTTCGGACTTCTGCCGCCAATCGATTGGGAGGGAGATAGAGGCTACTCTCGCAACTCCATCGAGTGGCGATTGCGATGGTTTGCCTTGAAGCGAATCGAACCGCAGGCCTTGTCTATCCGTTCAAGCGGCCCGTCCGACTGCTCGGCGTAACGCTTTCATCGCTGACGACCGTAGGAACTGGCGATGCACACAGGTCTCGTATTTTCAGCGCGTCGATGAGCCTCACGACGTTCGGCCATGTGCTGAGCGATTTCTAACAGGATCTGGTTGGATGGGAATGCAGTTCCGAAACGATGTGCGCCTCTGAGATGTTCTGAAACAAGGCGTTCAATCTGAAATGACATAAATCCGCCTCACCTCGCGTGAGGTGACATCTGCCCTACCGCGACGGGTTTCGCAATTGGGCCATTACACAGCCAGCCCTATTCCCGCCGCGGTTTGGTTATGTGCGTCAAGTTCAGCAAAATGGGCGGTCATGAGACTGGTCATGCGGCATTGCGGAGAGCGAGTTTCTTATGCTCTCTGAGACACGAAAACTGGATGGAGGCCAATCGATACATCAACATGGACGATCGCGACGATCGCCCTGAACAAAGCCACCGATCTTGTCTCCGTCAGCGGCTTGATAATAGATTTCAGTCACCCGAAACCGACCATCGATGCGTTTGCACTGGACGATGACGTCGATCGCGATCTTCAGCATCTCGCGGATGTCATCACGTTCCAGGTCCCGTCCGCCTTCCGACTCCTTCACCAGCAATGTCAGCTGTTCGAACGCGAGCTTGGCGGAGTCGGCATGGACGGTGGTGATCGAGCCGGGATGCCCTGAGTTCACATTCCGGATGTAGTAGAACGCCGTCCCGTCGCGCAGCTCCTGCAGGAGAATGCGATCCGGCCGCATGCGAAGGCAGGATTCAAGCAAATCCTTTGCCCCCACCTTCGCCAGCCCCTGGCCGCCCTTGGAATAAAACAGCCGGACATGGTTCGGTTGCGGGATGACCAACTCTGGCGTGTCTTCAATGGAGATGATGCGCTCGCTCGAAGGAATATAGCGGATCAATGCTTTCGAAAGCGTCGTCTTGCCAGAGCCGGTCGCGCCCGAGATGATAATGTTCTTGCGGGCGTATACCGCTTCTCGAAGAAAGGCCTTGTAGGATCCATTTCGGTAAAATTCCAGGAGCTTGCGGTCCACCGGAGAGACCTCCGTTTCTGTCCTTGCCACCTCGGCAAAGAGACCGCCTTGATCAAGACCGTCGAGGCTCAGCGACACCGACGACGGCTTTCTGATGGTGATGCTGACGGTTCCTTTCGTTGTCGCAGGCGGGATCACGATATGGATACGTTCGTCGCCCGGCAGCGTTGCCGAGAGGATGGGTCGGGTTTCATCGATCGATTGATTGGAAAAGCTTGCGACCGCGCGTGCCAGACGCATCAGTTTGTCGAACGATAGCTCCGGCAGATCGTGGGTTTGCCAACCCGTCGTACCTTCGGTAACCACCTGAGTCGGCCAGTTGACGATGATCTCGTAGAGGGACTTGTCGCGCAGAAAGGGCGACAGAGGGGCAAGCAGCTCGCGCACGACACCGGAGGCGGTTCCTTCCGTCATTGGCGGACCTATTTCGTGACCAGGGTTGAAGCTGGAGCGAAGTCACCGAGAACGGCCCGATCGTAGATCCGGTTGCGCGGCTCCGTCACGCGAAGTCGATAGACGCTGGAGAAATCGAGATCGCGCGCCACGAAGATCGGCACCAACTCTCCTTGGTGCTTCATGAGGGTCGGCGGAATGTTGATCGACTGCTCGACGGCGATGGCGGCAGCCTGCTGACCCGCGCTGGTGGTATTCTGCGCCTGGACATCGCTGTCTTGAAGTTGGCTGTTGGCATAGGAGGTCGCATCGCCGACGATCGACAGAAGGATCGCGCTGCCGAAGCGCTCCCACCAGTGCGTATCGACATACCCATCCACGCCCGCACGCCCGAGAGCGTCGGTTGCCGGCGACGCCAAGGTGATGATCACGCCTTTTGGCGTCTTTGCCCGGTTCCAGAGGACAAACAGCCGTTTCTGGCCGCGCCGAAGGCCGCCGCGATATTCCCCGACCACCTGCGTACCCTTCTCCATCAGCACGACGCGACCATTATCCGACAGGACATCGCGGTTGATGACACAGCTCGTGAATCCGGGCTGGTCGGAGGAGAGCGCCGTCTCGAGGACGCATGGAATGGACGTTCCCATGGCGACAATGAAATCGCGATCGCCGAGCGCGCCGGCGCGCGAGCCCTGCAACTGGGTCGGCGTCAGCATCCGGTTGAAGCGCTGGTCCTCGTTTTCCGCCTGGGCGCCGAGACCGCCCTGACTATTTTCGAAGGGAACGTAGTTCGACGCGGCATCGGTGCTGGTATTCTCATTTTGTGGACGAGGCTGTGGGGACTTTTCACCACCATAGGCCATGACCGGCGCACGGCGCGCGGCGTCGAGAAGCTTGTCATCCTCGCCCGGCTCCTGCCCGGCTATCCCGGGCGTTGGCAGGATCGTTTCCGGTGGCGTGGCGACCGGCAGGACCGGCTCCTTCGCCGGCTCGAAATCCGATGTCTGACGAATGACGACGCGCTCGGGCTGCGTGCCGTCGGCCGACTTATCCTGGCCACGCATCGACCAGAGTGCAAAGGCGACGAAGGCAATGATCGCAACGGCCACGGCGCCACGTTTCAGCATCGGATTGTTGTCGAGACGGCGACCGGTCGAGGTTTCCGCACGCTCACCGGGGATCTGGGTGGTTTCTTCCTCGGCCATGGCGTCCTCCTATTGTCCTGCCGCAGCCGGCGTCTTGACGACGCGCTCGACCGACGGTGACGTCGTGTTGGTGTCAGGATTGATGCCGACGCGATCATAGGCCTCGTTGAAGACGCACAGCACGTCGCCTCCCCTGCGCAGAATGAATTTGCGGCTGATCGCGTGAACCAGCACCAGGTTGCCGTCGACGGATTTCGGCACGAGGCTCTCGCTGCCGTCGGAATTCTCCATGGAGATCGCCGGCATTTCCTGGTTGCCGACAAAGACAAAGGTCGTCACCTTACCGTTGTCGTAGACCGCCTGCGGTTCAAGTCCCTGGGTTCCTTGAGCGGAGTAGCGCCAGTTCCGCGGTCCGTAAGTTTCATGAAGCGCGAGAACCTTGTCCGCTTCGCCGGCTTGGGCCGCTTGCGCGCGGGCAGCGGTTTCCAGTCTCCGACGTTCGGCCTCGTCAGCGGGATAGCGATATTTCACATAAAAGTAGGTGTTCTGCCCAGCCTCGACGGTGCCGTCGCGCACCGTCAGCTCCATCTGGTAGCTGCGTGTCGAGCCGTCGCGTCTCGTCGTCACGACCGAGATGTTTGTCACCGGCTGGTTTTCACGGGGCTTCAGGAACAAGATGTTGCCGGCCGGCGCCACCTCCCATGCGACGCTGTTGCCGAGCGCGACGTGGGCGATCTCCTCGTCGGCGGCGAACTCTATCTGCACCGAGGATCGCAAGGTGCCGACGATCTTGGTAATATCGTAGGGCTGATAGTCCACGAAACGGATGCGGCCGTCCTGCGCCGCGCCGCGCGGAGTTTCGAGGGCAAGTGCCGTCGAAGAGAAACTGGCGGCCAGGAAAAGTGCGATCAAAAGACGCTGTCTCAATTGATGGCCTCCGGATCGGCACGGTACTCGCTGACGACGAAACCAAGCGGATTGGTCAGCCGATCGGTCGACGACATCGGTGCGTTGACATAGGAGAAGGTGAGCGTCGCCACCCAGTGGGTCGTCCGGATGTCATCACCGCGGGTGACGGTCCTGATATAGCGCACCGACACCACGTTGGCGTTGATCAGCGAGATCGAGACGATGTTGACGCGCGACGTCGCGCTACGGCCATAGACATTCTGCGGAGAGTCCGGATTGCCGCCTCGGTAGATCGCCGCAAACCGCGTTTGCTCCGGCTGGGTCGACAACAAAGCGACCGTGCGAAAATTTTCCTCGGCCTCGCTCCAGACATAGGCTTCCCGCGCGCGCACATATTTGGCGGCGAAGTACTTGGTCACCGCCTCGTCATAGGTCCCGGCGGTTGACGTCAGCGCGGAGACGACGTCGACGATGCCGGTCGAATTGTCGACCCGAACGACGAATGGCTCGACCGTTTTCAAAGGCGTGAGGCCGGCAACGGCGAAGATCGAAGCGGCGGCGAGCAAGCTCGCGGCGACCGCGACGAACCAGGCGATGCGTGCTGACCGCTCCATCTGGATCAGCCGATCCTGATCGAAGCGGCGCGCTTTGTCGAAATAGCTCTTCAGGCTGTCCGTCGTCACCATGTCACCGCTCCTCGCACGGCCGATAGGAGCCCACGACGTCGAAATGCGCGAAGGCGGCGGGTTCCTTCGTCGGCGGCGCTTCGTCATAGGAAGACACAGGCCCGGCAGCCGTCGCCGGACCAGCGTCGGGGCCGCTTTGCTTGGCGGGCCTATTGTCCTCCCATTGCCACATGGAGCGGTTGAGCGGCCGGCGCGAATAGCCGTCGCATTTGGGCAAAGGGTGGGAGATCGAAGCGCAGCCCGTGAGGCCGGTGGCAAGAAAAAGCGAGAAGATAATGCGGATCATTTGAGCGTAAACCTCTGAAGCGTTTGTCGCGGAGAAGTCGTCATCCGGCTCCTCAAGATCTGAGGCGCCGCCCAACCGAACGGGCGCCTCGTCCAACCGCTCTGGCACTATGGGAGACTGCCCAGGAGAGCGTGCTTTCGTGGGCGTCTCGAGCAGCACCATAGCCGTAGGTCAGGGACGCTCCGCCTGCCGCGAGCGCGGAGGCAATGCCGGGCAGCTGGTAGAAGACGTAAAGGGCGGCGAGGCAAATGGCTGAGAGTGCGACCGGGCGCATCAGGACGTCGGTATAGCTTTCGATCGCCGTGAAGGTCGTGTCGATGCAGGTGATTAACAGTGACCCGATCGCAACGACCAGGACCTGCAGAATGACGAAATTGGCGAGCTGACCGATCCAGGATTCGGTGAAACGACGGGTGGACTGGAACATCGCAAGTGCAATAAAGATCGGGCCGATCGCCAGCACGATGGCGAGCGCCAGCCGGGCATAGAGCGAGACGATATAGCCGATCGCCGCCACGGTGAAGCTCGCGGCGATGGCCATCATCCCGCCAATGCCGGTAACGATGTCGACGGGCCAGCTGGCACGCGACCAGATCTCCTTGGCGCATTTCTGGCCCTTGTCGAGCAGGCTGTCGAAGGTAGAGGCGCTCGGTGCCGTGCCAGAGTTCAGCGCCTGGGAAATCTCGCGCGGCAGCGTCTCGAAGAAAATGTTGGTGACATAGGTCTGATATTCGCTGGCATTCCTGACCAATATGACGATGATCGCAAGCTTCATCGCCCGGAAGGCGAATTCGAGAATGGGCTCCTGGACGGAGCCCCGCAGGACAAGGTAGCCATAGAGCACGACGTAGAGCGTCAGCGCCGCGGTGAGCGGGCCGCTCACCCAGTTGGCGATGTTCGACGTGCCCGAGGAGATGAAATTCTCCAGAGGAGCCTTGAACTGGCCGTCGACGAAGCTGAAGACCTGGTACATGGCTCAGCCTCCAGGCGTAGGCTGAAGCCACAGCTTCCAGTCGGCCGCCTCCGCGTTTTGGCAGTTGGGCGTCTGACGCAAGGCGCCGGGGTTGTTGCGGCATTCGCTTGTGATCTTCGCCAGCAGGGCCTTATCGCCCATGAGCTCGTCGACGGTATAGATCTCGTCTCCCTGACCGAAGCAGCCGGAAAGTGTGAGGGTGACGATGCCAAGAAGGAGATATCTCATTTGAGCGCCGCTCCCATGGCATCCATGCGCTTGCGCCAATCTTCGGCCTTGCGCTGATCATCGACCTGAACCTGTGCCTGCTGGACCATCTGCAGAGCCTGCATGCGCAACACGTCGGTTTGCAGAAACGCGGTTTCGGCCTGCAGTCGTGCTTGAAGGTCGGCGATATCTTTGGCATCAGCCGCACCCGAGATCTGCTGGCGCAGCTGATCGATGCCGTCGATGCGCTTGGTGGCGGCATCGTATATCTGCTGGCCGAGGCTCATCTGGCCGGCATTCTGGTTCTGGGCGCGTGCCAATTCCTGCGCATAGAAGTCGTTGGCATCGGTGCGATAGGTCGAATTCTCTTCAAGTAATTTCGAAGCGGAATTGCCGAAGACACCGGTGCCCGTCCCTTTGAACAGCCCTTCGATAGCGGTGAAATCCTGCGGCAACGCCTTGCGGACTGAGGGATCGTTCAGCAGGCCGGCAACATCAGCCATGTTGGTGATCTTGTTCAGCGATCCGTAGAGCTGCTGCGCCTGCTGAAGCTGTTGATTGAGCGTGTCGAGCTGGGACTTCAGCTGGGTGATGCTTTCGATCTGCTTGGCGATCGCCGTCTGATCGATGACCGGGATGCCCTGTGGGAACGCCGTTCCAACCGGCAGCAGGGTAGCCGCTAGCACCAGAGCAAACCGTGTCGTGCTCCTTTCCATCAATCCGTTCTCCTTCTTTGCTGAAACAACGGTAGCCAGTCTTCAATCCGGTCGCCGACCTCCGCGCGGATCGCCTCGGCGAGTTCGACGTTCGCGGTGCGGCCCGACAGGATGTCGAGCTCGTCATCGAAACCCCTGAGGTTTAGTTCGGCGACAACGCTGTTGTGGCCCTGCTTGACGATGAAGCGGCGGCTTTCGACCGAAAGTTCGCGGGAGAGAAGTTCGAACTCTCGCTCCGTCAGTTTGAACCCGTCGACATAGTCGCCACGGTCGCCGCGCGGATTGGGCAGGAAGATCTGCGTCGGGCATTGCTCGATGATCGTGTGGGCGATCGGCGAGACGATCGCATCGCGCGGGCTTTGGGTCGCAAACAACATCAGCCCATTCTGTTTGCGGATCGTCTTCAGCTTGTTCTGGGCGAGGTCGCGAAAGCCTTCGTCCTGCAGCGCCTTCCAAAACTCGTCGATGACGATGATGATGCGCCGCCCGTCGATCAGCTGCTCGATCCGGAAGAACAGATAGGCCATCAATGGCGTGCGGATCTCCTCGTTATCGAGGAAATCGGTCATGTCGTATCCGGTGAACTTGGCGCCGATCCCGATGTCGTCGGTCTCGTTGTCGAACACCCAGCCGAGCGGGCCTCCCCTCTCCCACCGCCTTAAGCGTGAGGCGATGCCCTCGGGATCGGTGTTGTTGAGGAAGGTGCGCAAGGCGCCAATGGAGCGGCGCTCAACAGGAAGGTCTGCCAGACCGTCGACGGCCGAGGCGATGTCGCGCAGCTCGGTGACGGTCAGTTCTCGGCTTCCCGCTCCCGCCAGCTTGCCGATCCAGCGTGTGAGGAAGATTTTGTTTTCCGGCGTGAGCTCGAGTGCCTTCAGCGGCGCGCAGCCGGTGGCGGCACCGTTCTTGAGCGGCAGGTAGGTGCCGCCCGCGGCCCGGACGAAGAGGTCGGCGCCCCGATCCTTGTCAAAGAAAACCATCTGCGGATCATGCTTCTCGAGCTGGGACAGCAAGAAGTTCAACAGCACCGTCTTGCCTGCACCCGACGGTCCGCAGACGAAGGTGTTGCCAAGGTCGCTGTGGTGGAAATTGAAATAGAAGGGCGAACCGGAGGCGGTCTTCAGCATGGCGACTGCCGGCCCCCATTCGTTGCCGTCCTTCTGGCCCGTGGGATAGGAATGATAAGGAGAAAGCGCTGCAAAATTCCGCGAGGTGATGGCGCCGGATCTTGCCCGATAGCGGAAATTGCCCGGCAACTGTCCCCACCAGGCCGCCTCAAGGCCAAGATCCTCGCGCGCGACGACTGCACCGCCATTGGTCAGATAGGCGCGCGCTTTCGCCATATGGTCGGTGAGCTCCTTCACCGAAGACGCGAAGGCCGACAGCGCAAGATGATGCTCGCCGAGGACAAACCGGTTCGACTCCAGCTCGTCCATGGCATCGCCGAGCTCTTCGATCTGCGAGGCCGCCTTGTCGCCGGCGCTCACCATCTGATTTTGCTTGCGCCCCATGATCGTGCGCGCATCGGCTTTCGAGGCAAAGGCGAAAGACTGCGTCAGGATCAGCTCGAACGGTGCGGTCAGGATGCCGTCGAGCATGCCGCTACGCGTGGTCGCCGGATATTCCTTGAAGCCGAACATACCGGCATAGCGGCTGTCAGCCTCATGACGGATCTCGACGGTCTCTCGTCCGAAGATCACCCGATCCGAATAGACAGCCGAGGAAATCCTGCCTTCCGTCAACGGAACCCGTTCTCGCCGGCCGCCGACGATCTGGTGCAGGACCTCGCTCGGCTCGGAAAACAGGATGCCGTCCGCTTCGTAAACGGAGAGCACACGAGGCTCGAAACGTTTGAGGCCGGCAGTGACGTCGGATACCCTGTCTCTCAGGTGCTTCAGGGCGTCCTTATCGAGTTCGATGCCGGCGCGGCGCGCCTTGTGCAGGCGGGAGAGAAGATGGGCTACTTTTTCGGCGGGATCCCGGCCCGGATGCCAGACGAGTGACAGGTAGAGATCGTTTCGAAACAGATCCTCATCGATCATGCGTTCGCGGTATTTTGCGTTCAGCCCTTGCGAGAAAGGATTGGAGAACTGTCCTTCCGGATAGTCGTTGTCGCGACGGCGAAGGACATGCGTCCAGAGCGCCAGGCGCTCATCGGCAACGTTTCGATAGAGCGTGTTGAGGTCGCGGTGGAGGCTGTTCAAGTCCAGGACATCGGCGGTTTCGAAGGATACACCTTCGAGTGCGATCATTACCATCAGCGCCCTGGACTCGAGCGCAATCGTTGTCTCGTCGACATGGCGCGACTGCGGAATAAAGGTTTCCGGCCCCAGTTCGCGCGAACGAAGCGTTGCGATGCTAGGCAAGGCTCAGATCCCTCTCGTCGCAACGTCTGGTGAGCTTCAAAGGCGAGAGTGTCGCCCCGCCCCAATAGGCTGTGTTGCGCGATCGGCCACGGGTCTCGATCCACGAGATGAGAATCCGAAACATATTGTGGTCGTGCTTGACAAGCGCGCGGAAGACGAAGTGGAAAACGACACCGACGAACGCGTAGGCGATCGATCCGGCCGTGATGTAGAGGATCGTCGTCAGCATGATATTCAGGCCCATCGCCTCCATCGTCACGCCGGCGATCATCACCGGGCGGGTGCAGGCAAGGAACAGCGTATCTTCCTCGAGACCGGTCGCTGTCGGCATGACATCAGCCGCCGACGATGGTGTTGACGAGTTCGGTGGCGCCGAAGATCCCGCCGATACCGATGATCCAGAAGCCGGCGCGGCGCAGATCCATGTAACCGAACATCCAGGCAATGCAGATGATGATGACGGCGATGACCGCAAGCAGCCGGGCGATATTGCCGGTCAGCATGGTGACGATATTCTGCAGGACGGTTTCGACGCCGGCGACCTGGGCAAAGGCCGGTTCCACCAGGCAGACAACGATGGCTGCCGCCGTCAAAGCGGAGGCCGCGACAGGACGAAGGCTGGCTTTGGAGATCATTCACTTTCCTCCGATCGATCTTTCTGAAATACGAGAACCGAGGATTGCCGCGGGGCGTTGAAGACGTCCCATGATGCGGCTTCATCGATTTGAGGAACGGGTTTTGTGGTTGACTGCGCCTCCCGGCCGTCTGCCGGTTCATCAAGAGGGATTTCTTCGCGCGGTTCGCCGATGGCGACAGACGCCAGGTTGGAAGACAGGCGGACCATTTCCCGGCGGACCTGCTCGCCATATTTGACCATCTTGCCGACAGACGGATCGTCCCGTCCGTAATAGGACTGAAGCATGACGTTTTCGGCTTGCCTCGCATCCGCGCCGGCGCGCAATGCAAGCCGATAGAAGCCGTCGAGCAGCGTGGCTGTGGCCTTGAGGTTCAGGCAGGGATCGAACGCATCGGAAATCGAAAGCTTCAGCTTGCGCAACTCCTCCATGCCGATACCGCCAAGACCGATCTGGATGTCCTGCCGATCGGCCGCGAGCGAGGTGGCGAGCTCAATGGCTTCAGCTTTCGACACGGGTTGGCGCTCAAGCGGCGGGCCACTGTTGATCCGAATGGCGAAGGGCTTGAAACGGCTCTCGAGACTGATGACGGCGGCGAGCGTTCTGACTTCCACCATGGGTGCGCAGGTCTGGGCGAGATCCATGAATGCCGCTGCCATCGATCAGTACCAGACCCGTTGCGTCGCCGCCCCGTCGATCGTCACGTCGACATAGTGCGGCTGCGATCTGACGTTCGGGCGGGCGGTGGGATAGCCCATGCATTGTCGCCGTCCGTCCAACAGCTGCCATCGCGGGGACAGAACCGACCCGTCACTGAAATTGTACTCGTCCCCAACATGAGGGCAGAATGCATCACTCACCGGCTGGAGGGCTGTCGACACGCAGGTTGTTTCTTGCCCGCGCGGACCATAATCGCTTTCCAGCCGGTATCCGGTTTCGCAGTAATACGGCTCATAGCCCGGGCGCGAACTGTGGAAGGTGGCGCCGCTACATGTCGGGAATGCATGCCCCTCGGCAAGCTCGCGCCACAGCTTTTGGATCGGCGGCCGGCATTCCGCGAACTGCGTCGGACCTCCGGGGTTGGAAAGGCACAGGATAACCTCGCAACCCCAATCAGTTGCTTGCGCGTTGCCAGGCGAGGTAAGATAGGGAGGCAATATGCAGCAGGCCGCGACAACTGAGTTGAACAGAAGGTTTTTCATGAGCACGACCCTTCAAAGGACATCCCATTGCGGAAGAGGTGGTTTGCCTGTAGAGCAATTTATACTGACTTATATAACACAGTAAAATGACATGACAAGAGCACTCAAGACTCAATGGCACAATCTCGCTTTTTCAGGCCTGATCCTGCATGAGATCCTCGATCATCCTCTCGACGATGACGAGACGCCTCAAGCAAGGCTGAAGCAGGTCGGCATGATGACGATCCTCTACAGCATGAACCAGGCACACCAGAAGCTAACACTTTCCAGCATCATGGAAATAACCGCTCTGACACGCAGTGGCGTCAAGGAGACGGTGGATCTGCTGGTGAAGCGAGGGATGCTGGACGAGACGATCGTCAAGAATTC
Source organism: Rhizobium acaciae (assembly GCF_025941625.1). Classification (NCBI taxonomy): domain Bacteria; kingdom Pseudomonadati; phylum Pseudomonadota; class Alphaproteobacteria; order Hyphomicrobiales; family Rhizobiaceae; genus Rhizobium; species Rhizobium acaciae. The sequence continues at coordinate 216,979 of NZ_JAPCZO010000015.1, read as the reverse complement.
GATGGGGCGTGGAACGGCACGCCAGTTCGAGATTTCACAGGCGCTTCTGGAGAAATTGAGCTCCTTCGGAGCCGGATAAGCAACCTATTTTAAGTGACGAGTTCTGATGCACCACCTCGGCGGCGGACATTAATCCATTCTGGAGTAAATTCTCAGGGCAAGTCACCGCAGTGCGGATCTCGCCCGTCTCATCCTCTCCCGGCCTTAACTCGCCAAGGCAACCATCGTTGCCGAACCGGAATATCTCGCCGAAGCCCTGCTATATTACATCGACGATCCGATATATCTGACCCGCGAGCAGAAATTCAGGACCTACGTCCGCTTCACCAAGAAGGGTCAGCTCGACGCGGATCTTGGGGAGGCGCTGAAAACTAGCCAGGACCTGCGCGCCCAGACCCGGTCTCCAGTGGTAATCCTGATGCAGCACAAGCTGAAGAGAATAGTTCCGGACCAGATTTGCCGGGAGGGTTACAACTGGAGACCTTCCATCCCTCGCGCCAACAGATCGACGATTTCCTGTCGACGACGATGCTGCTCACCGAATTCGGCCCTGCGAATTATTTCGAAACCTATGATGTGTATCTGTTGGACGGTGATCGGAAATAGACCGTCTGACGAAAAAGGAGGCGTCCGGCATGAACACAAGCTTGGGTGACCGCAGGGTGACCGCATCAGGCCGAGCGGGCTTGCGCGACTATATCGCCATTGCACGGCTCGATCACAGTACGAAGCATGTTTTCATCGTTCCCGGCATCATCCTCGCCTATCTTCTGCGGGGGGTCAGAACCGACGACCTGACGTCCTCGATCCTGCTCGGATTTGTGACCGCGCTCTGCATCGCATCCGCGAACTACTGCATTAACGAGTGGTTCGACCGCGAGTTTGACCGGCATCATCCGACGAAATCGCAGCGGTCCGCCGTGCAATGCGCGATGAACGGCAGGCTGGTTCAGCTCGAATGGACCGTGCTGCTCATCGTCGGCCTGGGCTGCGCCATCCTCTCGAGCAAACTTCTGTTCTTCGTCGCCTGCCTGTTTGCGATTCAGGGGATTCTCTACAATCTCGATCCGATCAGAAGCAAGGATAAGACCTATCTCGACGTCATCTCAGAATCGATCAATAACCCGATCCGCTTGGTGATCGGCTGGTCAATGATCGACCCAACGAGCCTGCCGCCGGGATCGATCATCCTGGCCTACTGGTTCGGCGGCGCGTTCCTCATGGCGGCCAAACGCTTATCGGAATATGACGAGATCGTCGCGTCGCATGGCAAGGAGTTGCTGTCGCGCTACCGGGCGAGTTTCGCCAAGTATACGCAGGTATCGCTGACCGCCTCCTGCATTGCGTATTCACTGTTTTCGATTGCCTTTCTGTCCGTCTTCCTGGTCAAGTATCGCATCGAGTACATGCTCGTCTTGCCCTTCGTCGTAGCCCTGTTCACGGCCTATTTCGTGATGGCGACGAAACCGGGCTCTACGGCGCAGAAACCGGAAAAGCTGTTCCGCGAGCCCGGCCTGATCGCGATCGTCGCGGCCCTGGCGGCGGCCTTCATCTTCGCGACATTCGTCGACATTCCGCTTTTAGTGACGCTGACCGAACAGCACTACATCACCATCCGATGATCGCGAGGAATGTCGACTGGGGCAGTATCCGGTTCGTCGTCTTCGACGTCGACGGAACGTTATACAACCAGCGCATGCTACGCCTTCGAATGGCCGGCGAATTGATTGCTGATGCAATGGCGAGAGGCAGCCTGACCAATCTGCGTGTGCTACGCGCATACCGCTCCTTGCGTGAAGCCATCGGCGAGGGGGAGATCGACGATTTTCAGGCGAGCCTGATGACGCGAACCGTCGCGCGAACCGGCCAGCCAGCCGAAAGGATAGAGGCAATCGTCAGCGAGTGGATCGAGCGCCGTCCGCTCGCCTATATCGCATCCTGCCGGTATGATGGGCTGGTGGAGTTGTTTGCCGGGCTCAGACGGCAGAACAAGTCGATCGGGATTTATTCTGATTATCCTGCCGACGAGAAGCTGCAGAGGATGACATTGTCGGCCGATTACATATTGGCCGCAAGCGATCCCGGCGTCGGCATCCAGAAGCCTGATCCGCGCGGCCTGCAGATGCTGATGCAGCGCGCCGGCGTCGGCCCGGCGCAAACCGTTTTGATAGGCGACAGGCCCGAGCGGGATGGCCTTGCGGCGCGGCGCGCCGGTGTCCTGCCGCTCATTCGCTCCGACGGGCCACGGGAGGGCTGGCTGACCTTTTCGACCTATTCGGACCCTGTGTTCGCAGCGCTGCGGGCAAAGGAAGCGTCCGGATGATCTTGTCAAAGGCTATCCGCTATGTGTTCACCGGAGGGCTGGCCGCGTTCGTCGACCTCACGGTGTTTCGTGGCCTGCTGGCGTTTGGCGTGCCCCTCGGGCTCTCGGCGACATCGAGCTGGCTGATCGCGGCCGCCGTCAATTACAGCGCCACCAGCCGCTATGTCTTCAATCAGGCAACAAGCCGCAAGCGCGCTTCACTGTTCCTGATCGGCGCACTGCTCGGCCTCTCGATCAATGTCTTCGTGACGTTGATCCTCGTGCAGCAGGTTGGGCTCTCGCCCTTGTGGGCAAAGCTTTTTGGAATCGGCGCGGCCTTCGTCTTCAATTTCCTGATAAACCTTCTCTGGGTGTTCAGGTAGGGCCAGCGAGCGACGGCGCCATATCTTTCCGTCCTTTGAAGGACGGTGCCCAGAATAAGAGAAAGTTCAGCGGAGCCTTGTTGGAAGGCTTGTTGGACAGCGGCGCAATATGAACCATGCCTGAGATGAGCGTCCGCCAGCAGCATCTAATCAATATGTGCTTAATGTCCCCTTCGGAGAGATAGTGTTGAAAACACTCGGCGTTGCCGATGCTTTGGTGTCATGATTCAATCGTCGCATTGATTTGCGGCGGATTGAGTGATGATGGTGTCAGGCGGTTCCTGCGCAGCTCTTCTACGACTTCCGCCTCGATGATCACGTTCCTGCCGATCATCTGCTGCGCGGCATCGACCGCCATCTCGACCTCGACAGCTTGCGCACGCAGCTAAAGCCCTTTTATAGCGGCACTGGCCGGCCGTCGGTTGATCCTGATCTGATGATGCGGATGCGGATCATCGGCTACTGCCTGGGCATCCTCGGATCGGCGGCTGTACGAAGAGGCCCATCTCAATTTGGCCTATCGCTGGTTTTGCCGGCTCGGTCTGGATGGGAAGGTGCCGGATCATTCCAGTTTCTCCAAGAACCGACATGGCCGCTTCCGGCAAAGCGACATCCTTTCTTTCTTGCCGCAGAGTCATTCACGGCGTGGACGCGCCGTGAATGAAGGAGGAGAGGTGGCAGACCTATCCCTTCGCAACGCATCCAGAGACGATCACAACGCATCTCGGCGCCTGACGGCAATCCAGTCGCAGTTAGATCAACGCGTCATGCGACAAGCTCGAAAAGGACGGCTCGAAGACGTCCTTCACGGCCACCGTGAAATCGTGGCTCGTGGCGTTTCCGGCAGCGTCATAGGCTTCGGCGGTGAAAGTCAGGCTGTGGGTGCTTTCGAAATCGATCGCCGCCTTTGTCTGGATCTTGTTGCCGACGAGCTTGAAGATGCCGTCAGCATCGTCCGTCAGCCGCCATTTTACCGCGCCGCCTTCCGGATCGCGTGCCGTGAGCAGGCCGACCGAGGTGCCGATCGCGACATTCTCGGAGATCGAGCTGCGCGAGAAAGCGAGATTGGTCGGCGCCTTGTTGGCAGGGGTTTCGTTGACGTCGAGGACGTTGATCGTGATGTCCTTTTCGACCGAGACCTTGCCGTCGGAGACGGCGACCTTAATCGTGTGCGACTTGGCCGTCTCGTAATCCAGAGTCTTGGAGGTAACGATGCGGTTGCCGTTGATCCGGAAATGATCGTTGGCGCCGTCGAGCAGCGTGTAAGTGAGCTTGTCACCATCGACGTCCTTGGCGCTGAGCAGGCCGACCGTGGTCCATATCGGCGTGCTTTCCGACAGGGAGGTCTTCGAGAGCTGGATATTGGTCGGCGCGGTATTGCTGCTTGTGAAGGTTTCCGTGGCGAAATCGTAGACGCCGTCGGCAAAGCGCGCGAATTCGACGTCCGTCAGCGTGTCCTTGCCCTCCAGGGCGCTCGTCAGAATGTGATCGCTGTTGTTCAATGCGAAGGAATAATTGACGAAATTACCTGAGAAGATCGCGGTATCGATGCCGGCGCCGCCATTGATGGTGTCGTTGCCGGCGCCCCCGGTCAACTTGTCATTGCCGGCCTTGCCATTGATGATGTCGTTGCCGCCGCTGCCGTCGAAAATGTCGTTGCCATCGGTGCCTGTAAACTCGTCGCTACCACCGCCGGTCTTGACGTCAACGCCAGAGACATAGCCGGTAACGAAAGCCCCGCGATCTCCCAGTTCGTCGGAAAGATCGAGGTGGGCGCTGTCTGTCACTGCCAATGCGGGGTTAAAATTGTGGAACGGATCGGTCGACCACACGATCGTGTCAAAGCTTTCGAACTGCGCGCTTGAACCGGCAACCCAATATCCCACCGTTTCAAGGACTTCAATGTTCTTGATCGTCAGGCCTCTTAGCTCAGAGGCTTGGAGAGTATCGATCCCCGCGCCGCCGTCGATTGTTCCGGAGCCCTGCCCCTTCACGCTTATGGCATCGTCGCCGTCGCCCGCATTGATGTCGAAGACCTCAGGGTTACGGCCGCCGGCGTCACCATCGGAAATCGTATCGTTGCCCAAGCCGCCTCTGATGACGTCATTTCCGACGTCGTCTATAATCTGGTCATTGCCGTCACCACCATTCAGAATATCATTGCCATCTCTGCCCGCGAGCCAGTCATTGCCATCACCGCCGTCAAGCGTGTCATTGCCATTACCGCCACGAAGCAGATCGTTTCCGGCGCCCCCATTCAGTGTGTCTGCGCCCTCGCCGCCATCGATGTTATCGTTGCCTGCGCCTGTTGTGATCGCATTGTCGCCGTTTGAGCCGGTCACATTCGCGGAGCCAGAGCCCAGTTCGTCAGCAAGATCAACCGTCCCGGAATCGGAGATGACCAGATTGACCGAGAGGAGAGGATTGATTTCGGAATTGCGGATGACGTCGTAAGATTCGAACTCGGCGCCGGTCTTGGTGATCGTTGCGCCGTTCGTATTCAGAATATTCAAGGCCATATTAAACTTTCCAAAAAGATGCGTTGTATTCTATGAAAATGAGAAATCCTCAGTAGAGCTGTTCTTGCAGCTTCAACGGACGACAACCCCCTGCGGATCTATGCCAATCCCCGATTAGGTTTTCAATGCAAAATTGTGTATTTTCATTGCTTTTTAATGAAAAACTAAGGATGAAATACTGGGAAAACAAATTTTAATTTGAGAACTCAAAACCATGGTTTGGTTTCTTAATGGCATTATCTTTCATTTTCGGATGAGGATTCTCTCGCAAAAGTTGTGCTTTCAGCGAGTTCCTTGATAGTGCTGCGACACGCGACCATTCGCGTCACTATCGCAGGTTGGTGTTGGCTTCGACTTGTTCAGGCTCTCCGCGCGGGAAACCTCACATCAGCTTGATGAGGCCCGCCTCGGTCGGGGCAAATCCGCAGGCGCGATAGACGCCGGTCAGGTGCGGCCCGAAATCGACATGCAACCACTCGGCGCCGCGCTTCCGCGCAACCCGCGTCGCTTCCCTCAGCCGCGTGGCGATCTCCTGCCGCTGCGTTGGAGTGAATTTTGGATGCTGATTGACACGGGAAAGGTGCGGTCGAGGCTTCCCCAGATCAGCAAGAGGGGCGGGAACGAACGGACAGGCTGCGAATAGCCGTTCGGCAGAGCGCCATCGACTAGCACCAGCGCGTCTATATTGCTTGACCCGAGCGAAGCGGCCGAGGCGATTTGCGCGCCAAGGGAAATTCCCAAAATTCCGATCTTACCGCCAGAGCGCGGTTGCCCCTTGAGATAGGCGACTACGCCCTGAACGGCCAAGATCCAGCCCGACAATTGCTGCTCGGAATAGGCGATCCGCGTTCCCGCCTCACGTGTCGTGGCAATGGTGTCGAGGTCGCCCGGCGACAGCACATGAACGAGATAGGCATCCAATCCCGCTGCCTTGAACGCCTGCCCGATCTCGTCATGTCCTGGTCAACGGCACGCCAGAGCCAGTGTTTGCGGCCGGCGATGGAAACTACCACCTCGTCCAGATGCCAGACGTCCCGGCCCGACGGCCGTCGGCGGCGGATTTGCTTCGCGTAGGCCGGTCCGAATTTCCGACCCCGTCGCCGGATCGTTTCATACGAAACGACGATGCCGCGCTCCAGCAGCAGTTCCTCGACCAGCCGCAGGCTCAAAGGAAATCTGAAATACAGCCAGACCGCGTGCGCGATGATCTGTTGCGGGAGACGGTGACGCTTGTAGCTGATGGCTGAATTCTTCATCCCACCATCTCTACACCCCACTCACTGACAGCAGGTTTATGTGACAACACCGAACTGAACGAAACTAGCTAGTCTGTTGCTTGGGACGAACGGAGACCGTCGAGAAATTCGATAATCATCGCGGGACGGTTTCCCTGCTCAATTTTTTCGAAGATTGCCACCTTTCATACAGGACTCCGGCTCAGATATGCAGCGCGCTTCCCAACGCTTTCAGTGCCGCTTCCATGACCGCTTCGCTGCGGGTCGGATGCGCGTGGATGGTGCCGGCGATGTCTTCCAGGCGCGCGCCCATTTCGATGGCGAGCGCAAAAACCGCCGAAAGCTCGGAGACCCCGGCTCCCACCGCCTGCAGGCCGAGCACGAGATTGGTGTCGGCGCGGGCCACGACGCGCACGAAACCCTCTTCGGACAGCATCGTCATTGCCCGTCCGTTGGCGCTGAACGGAAACTGGCCGGTGCGGATTTCATAACCTTGCGCCTTCGCCTCCGCCGGCGACAGGCCGGCGCTGACGATCTCCGGATCAGTGAAGCAGATGGCGGGGATGCATCGCTTGTCCCAGGCCCGCTTCTTTCCGGAGATGATTTCCGCCACCATCTCGCCTTGCGCCATGGCCCGATGGGCAAGCATCGGCTCGCCGGTCACATCGCCGATCGCATAGATGCCGCGCATGGAGGTGCGGCAACGGTCGTCGATCCGCAGATAAGGGCCGGCACGATCGAGATCGAGCTCTTCGAGACCGGATCCTGCGGTTCTCGGGCGGCGGCCGACGGTGACGAGGATGCGGTCGGCCGGCAGGGTCTCACGCCGGCCATCAGCCGTTTCGACGATCAATGCCTCCCCATTATCGGCAAGGCCGATCGCCTTCGCACCCGTCAACAGCCGGATACCGCCTTCGGTCAGCTTGCGCATGACGGGCCGCACCAGCTCGGCATCATATTGCGGCAGCACCTGTGGCGTCGCCTCGACGACCGTCACATCAGACCCCATCTTGGCGAAGGCGGTCCCGAGCTCCAGCCCGATATAACCGCCGCCGACCACGACGAGTTTTTTCGGCAGCTCCGTCAGCGACAGCGCCTCCGTCGAGGAAATCACGCGGCCGCCGAAAGGCAGGTTCGAAAGCTCCACCGGATCCGAACCGGTGGCGATCACCACGGTCTCGGCGCGGATGATCTGCTGGCCGGTTTCCGTCTCCACCTCCACCGTCTTGCCGTCGCGGAAATGGCCTCGGCCGTGGACGATCTTGACCCGCGCCTTCTGCAGCAGCCCCGAAACACCGGTCGTCAACCGGCCGACGATCCCGTCCTTCCAGGCAATCGTTCTGCCGAGGTCGATCGACGCGCCTTCGACGCGGATGCCCATCGGGTTCTTGCCGGCAAGCATCTTTTGCGCGACGTCGAATTCGGCGGCCGCATGGATCAACGCCTTGGAGGGAATGCAGCCGACCGTCAGGCAGGTGCCGCCCGGCTTGCCGGCCTCGACGATAACAGTATCGACGCCGAGCTGCCCGGCGCGGATGGCGCAGACATAACCTCCCGGACCGGCGCCGATGACGAGGAGCTTGCAGACGATCTCTTTCATGGATCTCAGCCTTCGATAAAAATGAGCGCAGGCGTTTCGATGAGCGTGCGGATGCGCTGCACGAAGTTTGCCGCATCCCAGCCGTCGATGATGCGATGATCGAAGCTGGAGGAGAGGTTCATCATCTTGCGCGGCACGAACTGCGTGCCGTCCCAGACCGGTCGTGTGGCGATCTTGTTGACGCCGATGATCGCCACTTCGGGACGATTGATGATGGGTGTCGAGACGATGCCGCCAAGCGCGCCCAGCGAACTGATGGTGATGGTGGAGCCGGAAAGCTCATCGCGTGTCGCAGTACCCGATCGCGCCGCATCCGCCAGCCGGTTCATCTCGGCGGCGCAATCCCAGATGCCGCGGGCTTCGGCATGCCGCACCACCGGAACGGTCAGACCGGCCGGCGTCTGCGTGGCGATGCCGATATGCACGGCACTGTAGCGCGTGATGATGCCGGAATCGTCGTCGAAAGTGGCGTTGACGTCAGGCTGCTCGGCAATGGCCTTGACCAGCGCCCGCATCAGGAAGGGCAGAACCGTCAGCTTCGGATGATCAGGCCTGCGATCGCCGTTCATCGTGGCGCGCAACTCTTCGAGCGCGGTCATATCCACTTCCTCCACATAGGTGATGTGGGGAATACGCGAAGTGGCGAGCACCATCTTCTCGGCGATGCGGCGGCGCAGGCCGGTCAGCTTGATCTCCTCGGTCGCCGTCTTCTTGGCAAAGCCGTTCTTTGCCGTTGCAGGGGCGGTCCCATGGCCTAGGAATTGCTCGATATCCTCGCGCAGGATGCGCCTGGCCGGTCCGGTCGCCTGCACCTGCCTGAGATCGACACCGCTTTCCCTGGCGAAAAGCCGCACCGAGGGAGCGGCAAGCGGCTTTTCCGCCGGCGCCGGCGCAGGAGTTGGCGCTGCCGGAGCGGGTTTTGCAATCTCGGCCTTGGGCGTTTCGGCAATCGGCGTCTGCAAAATCCCAACGGGCTGAACCTCGCCGACATCTCCCGCCGTCTCGATCCGCACCAGCGGAGCCTTGACCGCGATACGGTCTCCGACCTCGCCGGCAAGCCAGGTGACGATGCCATTGACGGGAGATGGAATTTCCACGGTGGCTTTGTCGGTCATGACGGCGGCGATCACCATGTCCTCGCGAACGGGATCTCCTGTCTTCACATGCCATTCCACAAGCTCGGCCTCTGCGACCCCTTCCCCGACATCGGGCATCTTGATGATGAATTCGCTCACGGCTCAGGCCTCCATGACTTCGGCAAGCGCCCGCCCGACACGGGCGGGACCGGGGAAATAGTCCCACTCCTGCGCATGCGGATAGGGCGTGTCCCAGCCGGCAACGCGCACGACCGGCGCTTCAAGATGATAGAAGCAATGCTCCTGCACCAGCGCCACCACCTCGGCGCCGAAACCGGATGTCAGGGTTGCCTCATGCACGACGACGCAGCGTCCCGTCTTCGAGACCGATTTGACGATCGTATCGAGATCGAGCGGCAGCAGGCTTCTCAAATCGATCACCTCGGCATCAATGCCGGCATCCTCGACCGCGGCGAGCGCCACATGTACCATGGTGCCGTAGGCAACGACCGTCACCGCCGATCCCGCGCGCCGCACTTCGGCCTTGCCGATCGGGATGGTGTAATGGCCATCGGGCACCTCTCCGAGGTCGTGTTTCGACCAGGGCGTCACCGGCCGCTCGTGATGGCCGTCGAAGGGGCCGTTATAGAGCCGCTTCGGTTCCAGGAACATGACCGGATCAGGGTCCTCGATCGCCGCGATCAGCAAGCCTTTGGCGTCATAGGGATTGGAAGGCACGATCACTTTCAGCCCGCAGACATGGGTAAAAAGCGCCTCCGGACTCTGGCTGTGCGTCTGACCGCCGAAAATGCCACCGCCGGTCGGCATGCGCACGACGATCGGGCAGGTGAAATCGCCGTTGGAACGGTAGCGGATGCGCGCCGCCTCCTGCGTCAGCTGGTCATAGGCTGGATACATGTAATCGGCGAACTGGATTTCGACACAGGGTTTCAGCCCATAGGCCGCCATGCCGATCGCCGTGCCGACGATGCCGGATTCGCTGATCGGCGTATCGAAGCAGCGCGTTCTGCCGTATTTTGCCTGCAGGCCCTGTGTCGAGCGAAAGACGCCGCCGAAATAACCGACATCCTCGCCGAAAACGACGACATTGTCGTCACGTGCCATCGAGACATCCATGGCGCTGCGCACGGCCTCGATCATCGTCATCCTGGGCATGTCAGTACCCCGCCTTCTGCCGCTGACGGCGGATATGCGGCGGCATCTCGGCATAGACGCCCTCGAAAATGTCGCGCACCGAAGGCCGGCCGCCGGCATGCAGCGTGCCATGCGCCTCTGCCTGGCGCTGCGCCTCGATCACCTCGTCCATGATTTCGGCTTCGGCCTGTACATGCCGTTCCTCCGACCATGCGCCCTTGACGATCAGATGTTTCTTCAGCCGCAGCACGGGATCGCCGAGCGGCCAGGCCTCCGATTCCGTCTTGGGCCGATAGGCGCTCGGATCGTCGGAGGTCGAATGCGCGCCGACGCGATAGGTCACATATTCGATCAGCGTCGGGCCGAGGTTGTGCCGCGCGCGCTCGGCCGCCCAGCGGGCGACGGCATGGACGGCGAGATAGTCGTTTCCGTCGACACGCAGCGCCGGAATACCGAAGCCAAGGCCCCGCGCCGCGAAAGTGCCGGAACCGCCGCGGGCGATGCCCTGAAAAGTGGAGATCGCCCACTGATTGTTGACGATGTTGAGAATGACCGGCGCCTTGTAGGTCGAAGCGAAGACGAGCGCCGAGTGGAAATCCGATTCCGCCGTCGATCCGTCGCCGATCCAGGCCGCGGCAATGCGGCTGTCGTTCTTGATCGCCGAGGCCATCGCCCAGCCGACGGCCTGCACATATTGGGTGGCGAGATTACCCGAGATGGTGAAGAAGCCGTGTTCCTTGGAGGAATACATGATCGGCAATTGCCGGCCGCGCAGGGGATCGCTCTCGTTCGAGTAGATCTGGTTCATCATCTCGACCATCGGATAGTCGTCGGCAATCAGCAGCCCTGCCTGGCGATAGGTCGGGAAATTCATGTCTCCCTTCTCGAGCGCCTTGCGAAAGGCGCAACTGACGGCCTCTTCGCCGAGATGCTGCATGTAGAAGGAGGTCTTGCCCTGCCGCTGCGCCATCAGCATGCGGGCGTCGAAGGCGCGCAGCTTCATCATGTTGCGAAGCCCGGTCAGCAACGCCTCATTGGAGAGCGACCCTGCCCAGGGACCGACCGCCTCGCCCTCGCGATTCAAAACACGGATGATGGAATAGGCGAGGTCGCGGATATCTTCGGATGCGACATCCACCTCCGGCCGCGGCACGGAGCCGGCCTTGGCAATCTTGACGTTGGAAAAATCTGGCTGACCACCGGGGCGAACGGCGGGTTCGGGAACATGCAGGCTCAAGCGAGCGGAATCCACCATGCTTTTTCTTTCCTCCCTTTGGCGGCCTTGCTCCCCCCTCCGGAAGCAGGGCCGGATGTGGTTCTTATAGATTGCGGGCGATCACCATGCGCTGCACGTCGCTTGTTCCTTCATAGATCTGGCAGATGCGCACATCGCGGTAGATGCGCTCGACCGGATAGTCCGCCATGTAGCCATAACCTCCATGGATCTGGATCGCGTCGGAGCAGACGCGCTCGGCCATCTCGGAGGCAAAGAGCTTCGCCATCGAAGCTTCCGACAGGCAGGGCAGCCCGGCCTCCCTGAGGGACGCGGCATGAAAAACGAGCTGCCGCGCCGCCTCGATCCGCACCGCCATATCGGCAAGGCGGAAGGCAACGGCCTGGTGCTCGAAGATCGGCTTTCCGAAGGCCGTGCGCTCCCTGGCGTAGTCGCGCGCCGCCTCGAAGGCCGCCCGCGCCATGCCGACGGCCTGTGCCGCAATGCCGATCCGTCCGCCCTCGAGATTGGCAAGTGCGATGCGATAGCCCTCACCTTCCGCACCGAGCCTGAGTTCTGCCGGAATGCGCATGCTGTTGAAGGCGATCTGGCAGGTATCGGAGGAATGCAGTCCAAGTTTTTCCTCGACGCGGATCACCTCGTAGCCCGGTGTATCCGTCGGCACGATGAAGGCGGTGATACCCTTCTTTCCGACATCGGGATCGGTAACGGCAAAGACGATGATGACATTGCCGTTCTTGCCCGAGGTGATGAATTGCTTGGAGCCGTCGATCACGTAGTGGTCACCGTCACGCCGCGCCCGGGTCTTCAGGTTCGAGGCATCGGAACCGGCCTGCGGCTCGGTCAGCGCAAAGCCGCCAATCCATTCGCCGCTGGCAAGTTTCGCCAGGAAGCGCTGCCGCTGCTCCTCGGTACCGAATTTCAGGATCGGCACACAGCCGACGGAGCTATGCACGCTCATGATCGTCGAACACGGTCCGTCGCCCGCGGCAATTTCCTCGAGTGCCGCGACATAGGCGACCACACCGGTATCCGACCCGCCATAGGCCTCCGGCACCAGCATGCCGAGCAGCCCGAGCTCACCCATCTCCTTCAATTCCTCGCGCGGGAAGAGATGCTCCCGGTCGCGTTTGGCCGCCCCCGGCGCCAGCCGGTCGCGGGCAAAGTCGCGGGCGAGATCTGAGATCTGCTGCTGGAGGTCGGAAAGGATCATCTATCCCGCCCTCCCCGCTCGTGCCGCTCGATGGCGACTGCGGTTGCCTCGCCGCCGCCGATGCAGAGCGCGGCCATGCCGCGCTTCAGGTCGTATCGCTCCAGTGCTGCCAGCAGCGTCACCAGAATCCGGGCGCCCGAGGCGCCGATCGGATGGCCGAGCGCACAGGCGCCGCCATGCACATTCACTTTTTCATGCGGCAGGTTGAGATCGCGCATCGCCGCCATGGCAACGACGGCGAAAGCCTCGTTGATTTCGAACAGATCGACCTCCGACAGCGGCAGGCCGGTGCGATCGGACAGTTTCTGCAGCGCGCCGATCGGCGCCGTGGCGAAAAGATTGGGCGCCTGTGAATGCGTGGCATGGCCGAGGATAGTCGCAAGCGGCTTGAGGCCGCGATGCTCCGCCTCGGAGCGGCGCATCAGCACCAGCGCTGCCGCGCCATCGGAAATCGAGCTGGAATTGGCGGCGGTCACCGTGCCGCCCTCGCGGAAGGCGGGCTTCAGCGTCGGGATCTTATCCAGCTTCGCTTTTCCGGGCTGTTCGTCGCGGCTCGCCACCTGCTCGACTTTGCTCGATTTCACCGTGACCGCCGCGATCTCACTGTCGAAACAGCCTTCGGCAATCGCCTTCTGCGCCCGCGCCAGCGAGGCGATGGCGTAGCTATCCTGCGCCTCGCGCGTGAACTGATAGGCCTCGGCGCAATCCTCCGCGAAGCTGCCCATCAAGCGCCCCTTGTCATAAGCATCCTCCAGCCCGTCGAGGAACATGTGATCCACGACACGCCCATGGCCGAGCCTGTAGCCGCCACGGGCCTTGTCAAGGAGATAGGGCGCATTGGTCATGCTTTCCATGCCGCCCGCGACCGCCACCGAGGCGCTGCCGGCGGCGATCAGGTCATGCGCCATCATGACCGCCTTCATGCCCGAGCCGCACATCTTGTTGACGGTGCTGGCCGCGGTCGCGAAAGGCAGGCCGGCATGGATCGCCGCCTGGCGCGCCGGCGCCTGCCCCTGCCCTGCCGGCAGTACACAGCCGAAGACGACCTCCTCGATCGCCGCAGCCTCGACGCCGCTCCGCTGCAGCGCCGCGCGGATCGCCGTTGCTCCGAGTTCCGGCGCTGTCGCCTCCTTCAGCTCTCCCTGAAAGCTGCCGATCGGGGTGCGCGCCGCACCGACGATGACGATGGGATCCTGCAATGTCATGTTTCCTCCTCTGGGCAACGCGCTCAGCGCGCGCCCATCCGCAATGCGCCGTCGAGGCGGATGACCTCGCCGTTCAGCATGTTGTTTTCAAAGATATGACGCACCAGCCCGGCGAATTCCGCCGGCCGGCCGAGCCGTGGTGGAAAGGGCACGCTCTTGCCGAGTGCTGCCTGAACCTCGGCTGGCATGTCAGCCATCATCGGTGTCTCGAAAATGCCGGGTGCGATCGACACGACGCGAATGCCGTGACGTGCAAGCTCGCGGGCGATCGGCAAGGTCATCGCCGCCACGCCGCCCTTGGAGGCGGCATAGGCTGCCTGGCCGATCTGGCCGTCGAAGGCTGCAGCCGAGGCCGTATTGACGATGACGCCGCGTTCGCCTTCCGCATCCGGCTCGGTAGTCTGGATCGCTGCGGCGGCCAGCCGGATCATGTTGAACGTGCCGATGAGATTGATGCCGACCGTGCGGGCAAAACTCTCCAGCCGATGCGGCCCGTCGCGGCCGATCACCTTTTCGGCCGGCGCCACGCCCGCGCAACTCACCAAACCGCGCAGGCTGCCGAAGGCTTCGACGGCAGCGGCAACCGCCGCCGCCCCCTCCTCGCCATCGGTTACATCGGCCTTGACGAAGCGGGCATCGCTTCCGAGTTCCCGGGCGATTTCTTCGCCCGCTTGCATATTGAGATCGGCGATCGTCACGCGCCCGCCGGCCTCCACAAGCGCGCGCACTGTTGCCGCACCCAAGCCGGAGCCGCCGCCGGTCACGATGAAACTTGCTCCACGGATCAGCATAAATCTCTTCCTCCCTGCCGACCGCGCCCCCTCCAAGCGCAACCGACGGATACGATTCTATTCGCTCCACCTATTGCAAGCGATGACAGAACTGCTCCATAATTTCGGACAGTTTTGCCATAGAGAGGGCGCGATGGCCGAAGTCGAGCGACGCATGATTGCAGCGGCCTTTGTCGAGGAGGCACTCGACAGTCTGCGGCGGCTCGACAAGCCGACGGCGCCGATCCTTGCCCGCGTCGGCCTGGCATCCCCGGTCGATCAGCCGGTTTCGGCAGAGACCTATGGCGCGCTCTGGCTGGCGATCGCCGCCGAACTCGACGATGAATTCTTCGGCATGGGCGCACGGCCGATGCGCAGCGGCAGCTTCACGCTGCTCTGCCACTCTGTGCTGCATGCGCCGACGCTGGGTCACGCCCTGCGCCGGGCGCTGCGTTTCCTCGATGTCGTGCTCGACGATCCCCGGGGGCGGCTTGTCATCCGCGACGGTCTGGCCGAGATCGAGCTCAGCGATGCCGGCAGCCCACGTTCAGCCTTCGCCTACCGCACCTATTGGATCATCCTGCACGGCATCATCTGCTGGCTGGTCGGCCGGCGCATTCCGATCCGGCTCGTCGATTTCCGCTGCGCGGAACCCAAACAAGGGGCCGACTACCGGCTCTTCTTCGGCGCCCCGGTGCGTTTCTCGCAAGTCATCAGCCGGCTCGGCTTCGACAGCGCCTTGCTCGACCTGCCGGTGGCGCGCAGCGAACAGGCGCTCAAACAGTTCCTGCGCGGCGCGCCCGCCAATATTCTGGTGCGCTACTGCTATGATGCCGGCATCGCCGCCGCCGTCCGTCGTCGCCTGAATCTGGCCACGCCGGCTGCCTGGTCGAGCTTCGCCGAGCTTGCCGCCGATATGCGCATGCCGCCGTCCACGCTCCGCCACCGCCTGCACGACGAGGGGCAAAGCTATGCCGCCATCAAGGACGACATCCGCCGCGACCTCGCCGTCGAACTGCTGCTGAACACGCCGAAGACCATCGGCGAGATTGCCGTGCAACTCGGCTATTCCGAGCCGAGCGCCTTCTTCCGGGCGTTCCGGAAATGGATGGGCAAGAGCCCCGAGGTCTTTCGCCGAGACGGAGCGGAAATCGAGGGCATGTCAGTCGAATCGGTTGACCCGCCCTGACTGGCCACGCGCTTTCGCGAACATGGCGGCAATCTTCATCATGAAGGACTTGCTGAAGCGACCAAGAACCGCCTGATGAGGCTCGATGTACCAGGATCGCTCGACGATATCGTAATTGTATTCGTCGACGACGATCCAACTCTGTTTGAGATCACCGAGACCGGCGCGCCGGCGTTCGATATCGGGAATTTCCAGCGCAACCCTTCCCACTTCCGGCGGCTGTGTGGTGATTGCCAGAAGGACGAGATGGGTGTTTCCATCGCTCGCACTGCGGATCGCGATGACGACACAGACTGGGCGCGGTTTGCGCCCCTCGGTCTCACCACGCTGCTGTTGCCATGCCCAGAGATAGGGATAGGTTATCACCTCGCCAGGACGAAACTCATGGTTCATCGTCGTAGCATTCCCCGCGCGCCAGCCGCTCAATCGCCTCGTCGAACAATTCGGCATGCTCGTCCGGCATCTCCGAAATGTGATGCGCACGACGCGGGTCCCCGCCGCTGCGCATCCGCTGGTAGTGCTCATAGCTCATCAGCACAAAACGTGGCTTGTTGTGGCGGGTGAGAATTACCGGCTCGCGACTGGCAACATCGGTGACATCACCAATCTGTTTATTGAGATCACCTGTCGTGAACTGTCGCATGATTATCTCTCCGGTTTAATTTCCATATATTCCATATATTCCATCTTTTCAAGAAAATGGCGCTCACGCGCCCTCGGCAAGAATTCGCAACGCTCTCCACCCCGCATCATTCAAGGGCACTTTGACCCCGCAGCAAGCCGCGCTACATATTTCAGCGGGAGGAGTGCCATGTTTGATTTTTCGCTCGGCGAAACCGCGGACGCGATCCGTGAAACGACGGCGCGGTTTGCCGCCGATCAGATTGCTCCGCTGGCTGCGGAGATCGACGAAAGCAACACGTTTCCACGCCAGCTCTGGCCGGAGATGGGTGCGCTCGGCCTGCATGGGATCACCGTCGAGGAAGAATTCGGCGGCGCCGGTCTCGGTTATCTCGATCATGTCGTCGCGATGGAAGAGGTATCGCGCGCCTCGGCCTCCGTGGGCTTGAGTTACGGCGCCCATTCCAATCTCTGCGTCAACCAGATCCGCCGCTGGGCCTCGCCGGAACAAAAGCGCCGCCACCTGCCGAAGCTGATCTCCGGCGAACATGTCGGTTCGCTCGCCATGTCGGAGGTCGGCGCCGGTTCCGATGTCGTCTCCATGCGGTTGCGTGCCGAGAAAAAAGGCGACCGCTATATTCTGAACGGCACCAAGTTCTGGATCACCAACGCGCCGCATGCCGATGTGCTTGTTGTTTATGCCAAGACCGATCCCGCAGCCGGCCCGAAAGGCATTTCCGCCTTGATCATCGAGAAAGGCCTGCCCGGTTTCAGTGTCTCCAAGAAGCTTTCCAAACTCGGCATGCGCGGCAGCGATACGGCCGAACTGGTCTTCGAGGATTGCGCGGTGCCGGCCGAGGCGCTGATGGGCCGGGAAGGCGAAGGCGTGAAGATCCTGATGTCCGGCCTCGATTATGAGCGCGCCGTGCTTGCCGGCGGGCCGCTCGGCATCATGCAGGCCTGCCTCGATGTCGTGCTGCCCTATGTGCGCGATCGCAAGCAGTTCGGCAAAGCGATCGGCGATTTCCAGCTGATGCAGGGCAAGATCGCCGACATGTATGTCGCGCTGAATTCGGCGCGCGCCTATGTCTATTCCGTCGCCCGCGCCTGCGATGCCGGCCGCGCGACGCGCACCGATGCAGCTGCTGCGATCCTCTTTGCCAGCGAGAATGCCGTGAAGGTCTCGCTGGAAGCGATCCAGGCGCTCGGCGGCGCCGGCTATACCAAGGAATGGCCGGTCGAGCGCTTTTTGCGCGACGCCAAGCTCTACGATATCGGCGCCGGCACTAATGAGATCCGCCGCTACCTGATCGGCCGGGAGCTCATTGCGTCATGACGGTGATTTCGACTGCGATCGACCGCGACGGCGACAGCTTCAAGGCCAATGCCAGCAAGAACAAAGCCCTGATCGACGAGCTCCACAATCGTTCGGCGAAAGCCCGCGAGGGCGGATCGCAAACAGCGCGCGAGCGCCATACCGGCAAGGGCAAGCTCCTGCCGCGCGATCGTATCCAGCTGCTCATCGATGCCGGCAGCGCGTTCCTGGAGATCGGCACGCTGGCCGCCAACGGCATGTATGATGACGAGGCGCCGGGCGCCGGCATCATTGCCGGCATCGGCCGCGTTGCCGGCCGCGAGGTGATGATCGTCGCCAATGACGCGACGGTGAAGGGCGGCGCCTATTTCCCGATGACGGTGAAGAAACATCTGCGGGCGCAGGAGATCGCCCTGCAGAACCGGCTGCCCTGCATCTACCTCGTCGATAGCGGCGGCGCCAATCTTCCGCATCAGGCCGAGGTCTTTCCTGACCGCGATCATTTCGGCGCGATCTTCTACAACCAGGCGCAGATGTCGGCCGAAGGCATTCCGCAGATCGCCTGCGTGATGGGAAGCTGTACCGCCGGCGGCGCCTATGTGCCCGCCATGTCCGACGAAACGGTCATCGTGCGCAATCAGGGCACGATCTTCCTTGCCGGCCCGCCGCTGGTGAAGGCCGCGACCGGCGAGATCATCTCGGCCGAAGAGCTCGGCGGCGCCGAAACCCATGGCCGCCGCTCGGGCGTCGTCGATCATGTCGCCGAGAACGACGAACATGCACTGCTGCTCGTTCGCGATATCGCAGCCACTCTCAACAGTGTGAAATCAGTCGATATCGACCTGCAGCAGCCACGGCCGCCGAAACTCGATGCCGAGGATCTCTGCGGCCTCATCCCGGAGGATGTTCGCTCGCCCTATGATGTGCGCGAGGTCATCGGTCGGATCGTCGATGGCTCGGAACTGCATGAGTTCAAGCCGCTCTACGGCACCACGCTGGTCTGCGGCTTCGCCCGCATCTGGGGCATGCCTGTCGCCGTCATCGCCAATAACGGCGTTCTCTTCTCCGAAAGCGCGCTGAAGGGCGCCCATTTCATCGAGCTTGCCTGCCAGCGCCGCGTACCTTTGCTGTTTCTGCAAAATATCTCCGGTTTCATGGTCGGCGGCCGTTATGAGGCCGGCGGCATCGCCAAGGATGGGGCAAAGCTGGTGACGGCCGTTGCGACCGCGAGCGTGCCGAAGGTCACCGTCATCATCGGCGGCAGCTTCGGCGCCGGCAATTACGGCATGTGCGGCCGCGCCTATCGCCCGCGCTTCCTCTTCACCTGGCCGAACAGCCGCATCAGCGTGATGGGCGGCGAACAGGCGGCCTCGGTGCTTGCCACCATCCGCCGAGACTCCATGGAGGCGCGCGGTGAGAATTGGCCTGTTGAAGAGGAGGAGGCCTTCAAGGCACCGATCCGCGCCGGCTATGAGGCCGAGGGCAACCCCTATTATGCCACGGCCCGCCTCTGGGACGACGGCATCATCGATCCGCGCCAGACCCGGGATGTGCTGGGCCTTGCCTTTTCCGCCTGCCTGAATGCGCCGATCCCGAAAGGGTCGCGCTTCGGCCTGTTCAGGATGTGAGGCGCCGATGATGGAAAGCCTTCTCATTGCCAACAGGGGCGAAATCGCCCGCCGCATCATCCGCACGGCCAAGATGCTCGGCATCCGCACCATCGCCATCTATTCCGAAGCCGATGCCGGCCTGCCCTTTGTGAGGGAGGCGGATGAAGCAATTGCCATCGGCCCGGCTCCGGCGCGCGAAAGCTATCTCTCTCAGACCCGCATCCTCGAAGCCGCCCGCAAGAGTGGGGCCGCTGCGATCCATCCCGGATACGGCTTCCTGTCGGAAAATGCCGATTTTGCCGAGGCGGTGGAGAAAGCCGGTATTGTCTGGGTCGGTGCACCGCCCGCAGCCATCCGCGCTATGGGCCTTAAGGACGCGGCGAAGGAATTGATGCAGGCATCAGGCGTGCCCGTGACCCCCGGTTATCTCGGGCCGGACCAGAGCGAAGAAAGGTTGGCGGTCGAGGCTGGTACCATTGGTTATCCCGTGCTCATCAAGGCCGTTGCCGGCGGCGGCGGCAAGGGCATGCGCCGCGTTGATCGCCCACAGGATTTCGCCGAACTTCTCGCCTCCTGCCGCCGTGAAGCGGCGGCCGCCTTCGGCGACGACCGCGTTCTGATTGAACGCTATATCGCCAATCCGCGCCATATCGAGGTGCAGGTTTTCGCCGACAAGCTCGGAAATTGCGTTCATCTGTTCGAGCGCGATTGTTCGCTGCAGCGCCGTCACCAGAAGGTCATCGAGGAGGCCCCTGCCCCCGGCCTCGGTGCCGCAACCCGAACAGTGATCTGCGATACGGCGGTGAAAGCCGCAAGAGCGGTGAATTATGTCGGCGCCGGCACCATCGAATTCATCGCCGATGCCTCGGAAGGCCTTCGCGAAGATCGCATCTGGTTCATGGAGATGAACACCCGCCTGCAGGTGGAACACCCGGTCACCGAGGCAATTACTGGCGAGGATCTGGTGCTCTGGCAGCTGAAGGTCGCTAGCGGCGAACCGCTGCCGAAAATGCAGGACGAGATCGCCATGAACGGCTGGGCCTTCGAAGCCCGGCTCTATGCCGAAAATCCCGCCGCCGGCTATCTGCCCTCGACCGGCCGGCTCGAACATCTCAGCCTGCCGCAAATCGTCCGTGTCGATAGCGGCGTCGAGCAAGGGGATGACATCACCGCCTTTTATGACCCGATGATTGCCAAGATCGTCACCCATGGGTCGAACCGCGAAGCCGCACTTTCCAAGCTCGCAGCCGCCTGCGCCGGCATCGAGATCTGGCCGGTCAAATCCAATGCCGGCCTGCTTGCCCGCATCGCCGTCGATCCGGATTTTTGCGCAGCTCGGATCGATACCGGCTTCCTCGACCGCCATGGCGATAGCCTGGTGGCGATGGAGCCGAGCGAAATCGCAATCGACACCGCGGCCACGGTGCTTTCAAGAAATACGGATGGTGATCCCTGGTCCGCGCTCACCGGGTTCCGCATCGCCGGCGCGGATGACAGGAGGGTGCGCATCCGTATCGGCGAGCACCTCCTTTGGGGGCAGTCACGTCCGGAGCTTGAGGCAAATGCCGTCACGATCGCTGAAACCACGGTGCTTTTCGACGCCGGCAACGCCTGGCCAATCAGTCTGCCCGTCGCAAGCGAAGTCGAGGCAAG
This sequence comes from Rhizobium acaciae, assembly GCF_025941625.1. Taxonomy (NCBI): domain Bacteria; kingdom Pseudomonadati; phylum Pseudomonadota; class Alphaproteobacteria; order Hyphomicrobiales; family Rhizobiaceae; genus Rhizobium; species Rhizobium acaciae. Next base: position 195,899 of record NZ_JAPCZO010000015.1, on the reverse strand, counting down.
TCAGGGTGCCGGTGATGGCGCGATCCTTTCTCCCATGCCCGGCCTCGTCATTTCGGTGGATGTCGCCGAAGGCGATCGTGTCGCCAAGGGGGACCGCCTGCTGACAGTCGAAGCGATGAAAATGGAACATTCTCTGCGTGCGCCCTTCGACGGCATCGTCGAAAAGCTGCAGGTTTCCTCGGGGGCCAGGGTCTCGGAAAACCAGCTGGTCGTCAGCATTGTGAAGGAGGAGGTTTGATGGCTGGCCGTTATTTCGACGAATGGACGGTCGGCGACTGCATCGCCCACGACATCCGCCGCACGGTCACCGAGACCGACAATCTGCTCTTCACGACGCTTTCCCACAATCCGCAGCCGCTGCATCTCGATGCCGACTATGCGGCCGGCACCGAATTCGGCCGGATCGTCGTCAACGGCACCTTCACCTTCGCGCTCACCGTCGGCCTTTCGGTCGGCGACACCACGCTCGGTACGCTCGTCGCCAATCTCGCCTATGACAAGGTGACGATGCCAAAGCCGGTCTTCATCGGCGATACGCTGCGGGTAGAAACGGAGGTGATGGAGCTGCGCCGCTCGAACTCCCGGCCCGATGCCGGCATCGTCACCTTCCAACATATGACACTGAACCAGCGCGGCGAGATCGTCTGCCAGTGCCTGCGCACGGCGATGCTGAAGGTGAAGCCGTCATGAGGCTGCGCTCGCTGCTCTTCGTACCCGGCGACCGGCCGGAGCGTTTCGAAAAAGCGCTCACCTCAGGCGCCGATGCCGTCATTCTCGACCTGGAAGATTCGGTTGCGCCCATAAACAAGCCGAAAGCGCGCGAGAGCGTGCACGAGTTCGTCTTGCGTCATGCCGGCGAGACCTCTCTCCTTATCCGCATCAATCCCCTCGCCTCGCCAGAATTCGAAGACGACCTTGCCGCTTTGAGCGGCCTTCATCCTTTCGCGCTCATGTTGCCGAAAGCCGAAGGTGCCGCTTCGGTGTTGAAACTCGCAGGCTCTCTTGCATTTGCTATCCCCATCTTGCCGATCGCAACCGAAACGCCATCCGCGATCTTCGAGATCGGCAGCTACCGGGATGTCGCGACCAGCCTCTGTGGCCTGACCTGGGGTGCTGAGGATCTGTCTGCCGCGATAGGGGCTACGACCGCGCGCAGAACGGATGGCCGCTACACGCCGCCCTACGAGCTTGCCCGCTCGCTCACGCTGTTCGCTGCCCATGCCGCCGCCGTTCCGGCAATCGACACCGTCTATCCCGATTTCCACGATCTCAGCGGTCTCAGGGCCTATGTCGGCCGAGCCCGGCGCGACGGCTTTTCCGGCATGATGGCCATCCATCCGAGCCAGGTCGAAACGATCAATCACGCCTTCACGCCGGACGCATCCGAGGTCGCCTGGGCAGAGAAAGTCGCCGCCGCCTTTGCCGCCAGGCCCGACGCGGGCGTCATTCAGCTTGACGGACGCATGCTGGACTTGCCGCATCTCAAGCTTGCCCTCCGCATCCTGGAGACAGCAGGCCGATAGGCCGCGAGCCGCTCGCTTGACAGTCTTCGGCCAATTAGTCTGACTTCGCCATTCGCTCGGGAGCATTCTGCCCGTGTTCTGTCAGGTAGCCGGCGCCGATGGCGACGTAGAGATCCACATAGTCCTTGGCAACCTCCTGCACGGTGGCTGCAAGGCTTGCCTGGGCATCGGAGACCGAACGTTGAGCGTCCAGGACGTCAAGCAGCGACGAGGCGCCGTCTTTATAGCTCGTCGTTGAAAGTGCGAGCGATTCCTCAGCCGTCTGCACCTGCCTGCGCAGCGGCGCCAGTGTCTGCGTGTCGCGGCGAACTGCCGACAGCGCGTTTTCCACTTCTTCGACCCCGTTCAGCACCGCCTCTTTCCAGGCGAGATATTGGGCCTTGGCATCGGATTTTTCGATATCGACATTCGCACGCAATTTGCCGCCGTCGAAGATCGGCAGGTTGAGCGTCGGTCCGAACGACCAACTGGTCAAGGTTCCGCCGCTGGCGCCCGATGATTTGACCCAGCTCGGCGAGATCGAACCGGAGAGCGAGATCGATGGATAAAGCTGGGCTTCGGCAGCACCGATATCGGCGACGGCCGCCGCCAGGTCGCGTTCTGCCTTGCGGATATCGGGACGGTTGCGGATGAGGTCGGCCGGAATGCCGGCGCGAATGTCGCCGCGGAAGACCGGCTGGCCTGTACTCCTCTGCAGCTCATTCATCAACGAGGCCGCCGGCATCCCGAGCAGCAAGGCGATGTGGTGAGCCGAAACGGTGAAGCTCTGTTCGAGACCAGGGATGTCGGCCTTCGTCGACTGAACAAGGCCTTCGGCCTGAACGACGTCAAGGCGAGAGGCCGCACCTGCCTTGAGCTGCAGTTGCGTGAGTTCGTAGGTCTCCTGACGGGATTTCAAATTCGCCTGCGAAAGCGCGATGCGCTCCTGGTAATAGCGGGCGTCGATATAGCTCTCGACCAGGTCTTTCAGGAAGGTGAGCTTTGCATCGTCGGCCGTTGCATAGGCGGCCCCAAGCGAGGCGATTGCACTCTCCTTGGAGCGACGGTACTGGCCGAAGAAGTCGAGCAGCCAGGAAAGGCTGGCCTCGCCGCCTGTCGTGTTCTTGGTACCGATGGTCGTACGCTCAGAACCCTTCTCACCGGACACGGTGTGTGATGCGCCGACATCGAGGCTCGGCAGGCCACCGGCACCGGCAACCGTAACATTGGCGGAAGCCGAATTGATGCGCTCGAGCGCCTGCAGGACATCAAGGTTCTCGCTGAGGCCATGAGCCACCAGGCCGTCGAGCTGTTTGTCCCGATAGGCCGTCCACCACTGCGCCGCCACCACATCGCCGTTGCTCTTGCTCCCGCCCTCTTGGAATTTGGCAGGAAGCGGCATCTGCGGGGGAGCGTGATCCGGGCCGCTGACGCAGCCCGCCAGCAGAAGCGTGATCGCTGATGCGGCGTAGCGGAGCGATGATGTTTTCGTGCAAAGCGACGGACTCACTGGCGAGCTTTCTGAACCGGGATCGTGGGTTCAGGCTTAGCGGCGCGAACGTTAATGGCTGTAAAGACACTGTAAAGTTGGGTAAAATCCGGGTCTCGTCGCACATCTCGGTTCAGCAGAGCTGCGCGGCCTCGTCCTCAACGAGGAAGAGCCGCATCGAGTTCGGATGGAAGGAAGGCATCGCCATTTTCTCATTCATGCCGCGAGCGCGTCGGGAAGATAGCGAAGATGCACCGGCAGCTTAGTCGCGATCTCCTCGTCGGTCAGATCGTCGAGCGGCTCCAGGGCGCTGCCCGCCTTCCACCAGCGAACTATCGCCTCAAATCGACAATGCAGATGCTGCTCAACATGAGAGGCATCAAGGCGTGCCACCCCTACGCCCCGCTGATTTTTGTCGTGCCGCTGCTGTTGGTCGCCGACCGGCCGCTGCGCATGATGGGGTCCGGCCGACCAGCTTCCGGTGCTAGTCCGTCGGCTCAAGCAAATCGTCCAGTTTTTCGACGACGGCCCGAACCACGTCGGCGCGGCTGACGATGCCAACCAACACGTCGTCACGCAGGATAGGGACGCGCTTGATCCCATGTTTCAGCATCAGATCAGCCAACTCCGCAAGCGAGGCTTCCTCATCAGCGGAGATGATGGCCGTGTGCATAATCTCGCGGACGTGCTGCTGGTTGAGGCGGATTTCGGCGAGGAACTCCGGGGCGAGCGTCTCGCCTTCCGCCAGCATGCGTAGCCATTGCGCCCGCTCACTTTGAAACTGCGAGCCGAAGTGGCGCATCACGTCGCCTTCGCTGACCAATCCAAGCGGCCGGTTATCGGCGTCCACCACCGGTACGGCGGTGACGTGATGGATAAGCATGCACCGGGCGGCCTCGGCCACGGTGGCCTCAGGCGACACCGTAACTAAATCCGTTGTCATCATCGACTTGGCGGGGATCGTCATGTGTAAGGCTCCAGCTAGAAGAGCATGCACGATACCGGACCGGCTTGGCGGCCGCCTTGACCTACCGCAATGTGCGATGGCGCGGTTGCCGCCCTTCGCGACCGTCGCGCCCCGATGGTGATGTTGTCAATGATGATTGCAAACGCACCCATGCCGGTGACGCGGAACATCCGGCGCGAAGTTTCAAAAGCAAAGTTTCGGCGCCCGCCTCCCTCGCGCCCGTCGTTTTTACTTCGGGATGACCGACCACCGCCTCAAGCTTCGTCGAGCGGTCCTCAGGCCTGTTCGTCGGCCAAGCCATAGGGTATCGGCTTCCTGGGAAGCTCCAGGGTGATTGCCAGGCCACCTGTATCAGGCAATGACGCATACACACGCCCACCGTGGCGTTCGATGGCCTGCCTGGTGATTGCCAGACCAAGGCCGTATCCGCCTCTTGGCACGGCCTCTGTCCCACGTGAGAACGGCTGGAAGATCCGTTCGAGTTCGTCCCGCCTGACACCTGGCCCCTGATCCGTGACGCAGATTTCGAGGCGGTCGGCCGTCGCCTCGCAAGCCACTGATATGCGCGAATGCTCGGCCGTGTATTTGACGGCGTTGCGCACGACGTTTTCGAGCGCCCTGTAGACCAGCTCACCTTCGACCTCGGCGCGGAAGGTGCCCTCGACACTGGTTGTGATCGAGACCTCCCGTGCCTGGGCTTCGAATGCCGCGTCGCTGAGGATTTCGTTCAGGAGTTCGATGACATCAAGAGTGTGCGTTTTCAGCGGCCGGCTGGATCCGGCAGTCAACCTTGCAAGCGTCAGAACTTCGCCGACCAGGGCATCAAGCCGTTCGACCTCTCGGTCCATGCGGTCCAGCATGGCGGCGAGTTTCGCCGGGCTCTGTCGGAGGACGCCGACAGCGGCCTGCAGGCGGGACAAAGGCGAACGCAGTTCGTGTGAGACATCATGGAACAACCGCTGCTGCGCATCCTGCAGCTCCTGAAGCCGGGCGGCGCTGGAATCGAAGTCATGTGCAAGCGCGGTAACCTCGTCCTTTCGGCCGGCCATCTTGTCACCGATGCGGAAGTCGAAGCGGCCATGGGCGAGCGCGCTCAAGCCATCGCGCAGATGAACGACGGGACGAATGAGGTATCGGGCGAGTGCGCCTGCCGATATCGTGCTCGAAATCAGGATCGTGAGCCATGGCAAGAACGGGCCGAAGTTCTCGAAGGTGAACGTCGCCAGGACCGGCAGGGAAATCTGATAGCAAACCCCGTCCTTCTGGACGGATCTTGTGTCGACGGTCTTTGGAACCGCACAAGCATCGGCTTTCGCAGTTTTGGAGATCGTCAGACCAGCCGGTAGCGTCTCTTCATTTGTGCGCACGAAATGCGCGGCGGCATCTTCGCCATCTCTGGCGAGCACGTTTGCGGTGAGGTTCAGGGCGATCGCTCGCCGCTCTTCCTCCAGTTCGCGCGCAAAAGGAACCTCTTGGAGAAAATTGACGAGCAGGATGATCACGCCGACTGTCGCCGCCATCGTCAACCAGATCGTCGTGAAGAATTTCCAGAAAAGCCGGGGCATGGTCAGTCCACGAGAAGTTGATAGCCCTGGCCGCGAACGGACTGGATCCAGGATTGGCCGTCCTCCCTCAGTCCGAGCTTCTGACGAACGCTGCTGATATGGACGTCGATACGGCGATCGAATGGGGTGAGCGGCTTGCCGAAGGCCCGCTTCGAAATGTCCTGCTTCGACACGAGCTGGCCAGCGCTGCGGGCGAGGACCTCGATCAGGCTGAATTCCGTGCCGGTCAGTTCCAAGCTTTCGCCGCGCCATTCGGCGATCCTGCTGCCCGGATGAATCACGAGTTTTCCCGCCCTTATCGTGTCGGTCGAAGTACCGGCCGCCGGCTGGCCTGCCCGGCGGAGGATAGCGCGCAGTCTCGCCGCAAGTTCGCCCGGCGAGCATGGCTTCGGCACATAGTCGTCGGCGCCCAGATTGAGACCCGATATCCTGTCGACGTCATCGCCCCTTGCGGTCAGCATCAGGACCGGGACCTGGCTGAGCTTCCTGATCCTCTGCAGAACCTCGATCCCGTTCATCCGAGGCATCATGATGTCGAGCACGATAATATCGACCGTATTGCCGGCCGCCGCCGCAATGGCGGCGCGCCCGTCCGTATCCGTGACGACCTCATATCCTTCTTCGACCAGATATTCCTGCAGAAGCGTCGTCAGCTCGGCATCGTCGTCGATGAGGAGAACCTTGTTCATTCACTTCGTCCGTCATTGATCCGGGTAAGCCATACAGCACAAACTCAGCCGCGCGACCGGGTTTTACCTAACTTAACACTAACTTGACCGCACTTAACGTTCACCCCGTTACTTATCCTGCGATGACATCACCGCGAGCCAGGATCGGGTTGCCTCCACATGAGCCGCAATCCTTCATCGAGTTGGCACAGCTCGGGAAAAGGCACCAATGCCTTCGACCACAAGGAATGCATCGTTGAGAAAACCGCCCAGAATATTCGCTGCCGCTCTTGTTGCGGCAGCGCTCCTGCTTCCCCTGCGCAATGCCATGGCGGATCAATCCGCCGCACCCGCCCTGACCGTCTCGCTGGTGACGCCGACGCAACGAGACTGGCCGGAAACCGTTCCCGCAAACGGCTGGCTGAAGCCCTGGCAGGAAGCCATCATCGCTTCCGAGACGAGCGGCCTGCGCGTAACCGAAATCCTGGCCGACGTCGGCTCCGTGGTCAAGAAGGGGCAGACCCTCGTCCGGCTGTCACAGGACAGCGTCCAGGCCGACCTTCGCAAGCAGGAGGCGGCCGTCGTGACCGCTCAGGCAAACCTGACAAAGGCGAAGGCCAATGCGGACCGGGCTCGGCAGCTCCGCTCTTCGGGCGCCCTTTCGGATGAGAAGATTGTCGAATATTTCGCCGACGAACAGACGGCGACGGCAAGTCTTGCGTCTGAAGAGGCGGCGCTCGACAGCCAGAAGATCAAGCTCGACCAGACGACCGTCACGGCCGTCGACGACGGCCTGGTAACCTCGCGATCGGCCGAACTCGGCGCGGTCGTCTCGTCGGGCACTGAATTGTTTCGCCTGGTCCGCCAGCAGCGGGTCGAATGGCAGGCCGAGGTTTCGGCCCGCTATCTCTCACGCATCTCGGAAGGATTGCGCGTCGACATCGACGGGCCGGACGGGCGTCCCATTCAGGGCAAGGTAAGGCTCGTCGGACCTTCGATCGACACCAATACAAGCCGGGCGATCGTCTATGTCGCGCTTCCCCAGGACGTTCAGCCGCGCACCGGTCTTTATGTCACCGGCACCATCGAACTGACGACCACGCCGGCGCTGACGGTTCCGGAGACAGCGATCGTTTTCCGTGACGGGATAAACTATGTCTTCACGGCCGGCGAGGACAAGCGGGTAAGACGGGTGCGGGTCGAGACCGGCCGCCGCGCCGACGGCGAAGTCGAGATCGTCTCCGGCATAGATTTCTCGGCGAGAGTGGTGACGTCGGGCGGAGCGTTTCTGTCGGACAACGATCTCGTGAAGATTGCGGGAGAAGGTTGATGAACTTTTCCGCATTTTCGATCCGCAATCCCGTACCGGCGATCCTGCTCTTTGCGATGCTTGCCGTCGGCGGTTTGCTGGCCTTCAAGCAGCTGCCGGTCCAGAATTTCCCCGATATGGACCTCCCGACCATCAAAATTACCGCGACGCTCGATGGCGCCGCACCGGCGCAACTCGAGACGGAGGTCGCCCGCACGATCGAGGACAATCTTGCCTCGCTGAGCTATCTCGACCACGTCACCACGACGATAACCGACGGCACGGTGTCAATCAGCGTCTCCTTCAAACTGGAGAAGGACAGCGAAACGGCCCTGAACGAGGTCCGCAACGCCGTGGACAGCGCAACGGCCGATCTGCCGGCGCAGATGCAAACGCCAAGCGTCACCAAAGTCACCGTACAGAGTTCGGCGCTAGTCACCTATGCCATCCGGTCTGCCGTCCTCAATGAAACCGAGCTCTCCTGGTTCATCGACAACGATCTGACCAAGGCGCTCCTGTCGGTACCGGGCGTCGGACAGGTCAATCGCATCGGCGGTGTCGACCGCGAAGTTCACGTCGACCTCGATCCGACGACGATGGCCGCATTCGGCGTGACGGCGACCACTGTGTCGGCGCAATTGAAGTCAGTTCAGGCCGATACGTCAGGTGGCCTTGGGGAGATTGGCGGCACCCGTCAGACATTGCGCACGCTCGGTGCGGTGGCGTCGGTCGATGCTCTGAAGGAGCTCAGAATTCCCCTGGCCAACGGGCAGCAGGTTCGCCTCGACGATGTCGCATCCATCACGGACAGCTTCGCGGAGCGGTCCTCGATGGCCTATCTTGACGGCAAGCCGGTGGTCGCAGTCGAGATCAAGCGCTCGAACGGATTTTCGGACAGCAGTGTCGCGGCCGACGTCGACGAGGCGATGAAACAGTTCGCAGCCAAGCATTCCAACGTGCAGATCGAGGAGGCCTACAGCACGCTCGGGCCGATCATCGACAATTACGATGGTTCGATGCACATGCTGTACGAAGGCGCGATCCTGGCGATCATCGTCGTCTGGCTCTTCCTTCGGGACTGGCGTGCGACGATCCTGTCGGCCGTGGCGCTGCCGCTGTCGGTCATACCGACCTTCCTCGTCATGTATCTGGCCGGCTTCAGCCTGAATGTCGTCACCTTGCTGGCGCTGTCGCTCGTGGTCGGCATCCTTGTCGATGATGCCATCGTCGAGGTCGAGAACATCGCTCGCCACCTGCAGATGGGCAAGCGGCCGATCGACGCCGCTCTGGAGGCGGCCAACGAGATCGGACTCGCCGTCATCGCGACCACCTTCACGCTGGTCGCGGTCTTCCTGCCGACGGCCTTCATGAGCGGCATACCGGGACTTATATTCCGCCAGTTCGGTATCACTGCCGCCGTGGCGGTCCTCGTCTCGCTCGTCGTCGCACGGCTGCTGACGCCGATGATGGCCGCCTATTTCATGAAGGCCCATCCGAGCGAGGAAAAGGACGGCCGCATCATGCGCGCCTATCTGGCAATGGTGAAAGCCGCCATGAACCGCAGGAAGACCACGGTGGCCGTGACTGCCATCGTCGTCGCACTTTCGCTTGCCACAATCCCACTCCTGAAATCCGGCTTCCTGCCCGCGTCCGACGACGCGCGAGCCCAGATCACGCTCACCATGCAGCCGGGTGCTACTATCGAGCAGACGGACGCCACGACCACGAAGGCCGCCGATATCATCGGCAAGCTCCAGGACGTGATACATGTCTTTTCCTCGGTCGGTTCCGCATCCTCGGGCGGTGGCCCCGACTCCAGCACCACGAGCAGCGTCGGATCCGCCACGATCGTCGCTGTGCTGTCGCCCATCGGCGAGCGCGATCGCAAGCAGTCGGAAATCGAAAACGACATCCGGCAGGCTCTCTCGGTCCTGCCCGGTGTGCGGGTCGCGGTCGGCGGTGGCGGCAATGGTACGAAGCTGGAGATCACCCTTGCCAGTGACGATGCCAATGCGCTTGACAGCGCAAGCACGGCGCTTGAAGAACAGCTCCGCACGCTGCAGGGCATCGGCGCGGTGACATCGACCGCAGCCAGGCAGGCGCCGGAAATCCAGATCACGCCAGACTTCGCGCGCGCAGCAGCGCTCGGGGTGACCTCGAGCGCCATCGCCGAAGCCGTGCGCGTGGCGACGGATGGGGAATACTCCGCCGATCTGCCAAAGCTCAACCTGCCGCAGCGCCAGGTTCCGATTGTCGTTCGCTTCAGCCCCGAGACACGCACGAAGCTCGACGACATCAAGAACATGCGAGTGGCAGGAACGAACGGCAACGTCGATCTCGGATCGATCGCCGATATCCGGATCGGCGGCAGCCCGTCGGAGATCGACCGCATCGACCGGATGCGCAATGTTACTCTTTCCGTCGAGCTCAACGGCCGCATCCTGGGCGACGTCAACCGCGAGACGCAGGCCCTGCCGGCGCTTCAGCATCTGCCGTCGGGCGTCACTCTCGTCGAGCAGGGCGAACTTCAGCGCAGTTCGGAGCTGTTCCAAAGCTTTGGCCTTGCAATGGCGATCGGGGTGTTCTGCATCTACGCGATCCTCGTCCTGCTTTTTCACGACTTCCTGCAGCCGTTCACGCTTCTGATGGCTCTGCCGCTCTCGCTCGGCGGCGCGCTGGTGCCGTTGGTGGTGACCGGAACCAGCTTCTCGATGTCGGCCGTCATCGGGCTGCTCATGCTCATGGGCGTGGTGACGAAGAACTCCATCCTTCTCATCGAATACGCGATCATGTCGCGCCGTCAGGGCATGCCCCGGTTCGATGCCCTCGTGGATGCCTGCCACAAGCGCGCACGACCGATCATCATGACCACGATCGCCATGGCATGCGGCATGCTTCCGGTCGCGCTCAGCCTGACGGGCGGCGATTCCAGCTTCCGGCAGCCGATGGCAATTGTGGTGATCGGCGGCGTGATGATGTCGACGCTGCTCAGCCTCGTCGTCATCCCTGTCATCTTCACCTTCGTCGACGACCTCAACGAAGCGCTCAAGCGCCTCGTTCACCGGACCGAGCTTGATACCGCCGACTCGGAGCCACAGGCATCCAACGATCGAGCAGCGATCGCCTTCAAGCCCGAGCTTTCGAAGCGGGGGCAAGGCCAGAGATGACTGCTTTTGGCAAGTTATGCGCAAGATGGCCGCGCCCGATACGGGCCACACCGGCGGCTTTCATGGCAACCTCTTCGGTCGAATTCCCTCCCCCGGAACGAGACCGCGGGACGTATCCCCCCGCAGGCGGCCTCGTGCCGCCTGCGCGTCCTGCATCTTCTGGAAGCGATAGTCCAAGCACTTATCACGCTGGCTGCAGTTGCCCACGTTCCTTTTGGCCGCATACAGCTTTCCGCCAGCAGCGCACCTTGCGTGCGTCGCAGAACCTTTACCAAACTTTACACTTCCTTAACCGCGCTTAACATCCGCACAGCTATTAGAGTTCGACCTCAGTTCAATCCGGAGTGTCGTTTGTCCAAGGCACATCGAAATATTCTGCAATGCCGCTTCGCGGAGCGGAAAGTCATATTTGCCGAGATTTGGCGGTGGTTGCTGAAGCTTGATTCAAAGAATTATATCTCAATTGCTGCTTGCTTAAGTCCCGGGATCCAATCAGGCCGCGCAGAAAACGTTCGAATAGAGCGTCATGCTCTCTTAGAAGACATTTCAATTGGAGGAACGGGGTGATTGAAGCTCCGAGTGATCAGGGCGCGTTTGCCGGACAAATCGAACAGTTCAACAGGGCAGCACGCCCTATCTCATGCTGAACATTGTCGGGTGTCATGACATTGGCGTCATGGCTTCGAAATCGGGCAAGGCGCCGCTCGCGTAGCCGACCGCGCCGAGCGAAGCGATGGCGATCCGTCCGTTGCGGATCGACAGCAGCGGTCCGTTACCACCCTGCTCGTAGAGATCGGGATGGGCCGCGGCAAAGCGCGCCTTCTCCGCTTGCGACGCCCCCTGCATGCCGGCCACATAGTGATGACCGTTGCGTTCGACATGGGAGAGACCGAGCAGCGAGACCAGCGCCAGATCCTGCTGCACCGCAAGCCCAGCCTGGCAGGTCAGATCCTCGCCCGAGAGGAACAGTCCCGGCACGGTTCGGGTTCTGATGCGGATCGCCTTCATGAGCGAACGGTAGATGCCCTTGCAGGTTTTCGAGGAGACGCCGGTATAGCCGAGCCGCCTGGCGCCGGCGAAGGCGCCGTCGCCGTCGTCGCTCTCATCGATCAGGAAGGGCAATTGCGCCGCGAGATCCCCCAGCGGCGTCTCCATGGTGATCGCCCGCGAGAACGGCTGTTCGACAAAGGCAATGGCCGCACGCAACCTCGCCAGCCGAGGCGTCGCCTCGATTTGCGCCAGCAAGGCGGCAAGCTGTTCGGGGGCGCCAAACTGTTCGTTGCCGTCGACCGTCACCCGATAGTCGGGCAGGCGGTCCAGCACGGCGGCGATCCGCGTCAGACGGTCGATATCGGCATCGATCGTGCCCGAAAGCTTGATCTTGAACCAGCGGTTGCCATAGCGTGTTATCACCGCCTCGAGGCTTTCCGGCAGGCCGTCACCGACGGGATGGACGACATCGCCCTCGCTGATGGGATCGACAAGCCCGATCGTATGCCGGGCCGAGATGGCACCGGCAGGACGAAGATTGGAAAGCACCGCAAACGCTGCATCCACGTCGATATCGTCGGGCAGCATGGGGCCACCGATGCCGACGAGATTGCCCCGCACCGCCTCGAAGAAGGAAATGCCGGCAAGGCGGCAATAGGCATCGAGCGCGGCGCGGGCGATGAGCGAAGGGCCGAAACAGGCGGCCAATGAATTTCCTGGCAGCCGTCTTACGGTTTCCGCCTCGTTCCGTTGGGCAGCGGCAAACAACGTCGTCGGCGCAGACGGTTCGAGCGAAGCAGCCGCGGCGGTACGGATCGAGGTGCGCAACTGATCGACATTCTGCGCCGGCGTCAGCACCGGGTTCTTGTCGAACCATTTCGGCACCATCATCTCGGCGGCCGCACCAAGGGCGGTTCGTCCCTCTTCATCCTCGACGCGGACCCTGAGGAAGGCTTGCGGCGCCTTTTCGAGGGTAGCCGCACCAAAGCGGAACGGCAGGCGCAGCCTGATATCGCGCTCGAAAGCGTCGATCTCGATCACTCTGATTCGCGGCGCCGTCACGGAGCCTCCAATGTTTCTGTCCACGATCATGCCATCCGGTCGAGCATGGCGCGCGACACTTCGTGCTGGAGCGGTTCCCGGCGAAGCAGCCGGCCGATCTCGTCCACCATGGCCTGCCCCTGGGCGAGATGCGCCTCGTTTGTGTGGCCGGCAGCATGCGGCGAAATGGTGACATTGGCCAGTGCAGGGTCGCGAAAGGGACTGTCCTGAGGCAGCGGCTCGTTATCGAAGACATCAAGAGCCGCTTCGATACGGCCGGAGCGGATCTCGGCGAGCAGCGCCGCCTCCTCGACCAGCTCCGCGCGCGCCGTGTTGATGAACAGCGTACCGGGGCGCATCAGCGCCAGTTCGGGGGCGCCGATCATGCGGCGCGTTTCGGGCAGGACGGGCGCATGCAGAGAGATCACGTCTGCCTGGGCCAGCATATCGTTCAGCCCGGCTCTGAAAACGCCGAGTGCCGCAGCCTCGCTATCGTGGAGAAAGGGATCGACAACCAGTACGCGGCAGCCGAAGGGAACGAGAAGGCGCATGACCGCCCGGCCCACATAGCCCGCGCCGATGATGCCAACCGTTCTGGCGCCCAGCAATTTCTGCGGCACGGCCGCGCGGACGTCGAGCCATTCGCCGCCGTTGCGCAATTGATGATGCAGCCGATGAATGCCGCGCATGGCGAGCAGCGCTTCGGCGACGACGAACTCGGCAACCGAGGCGGCAATTTTCGAAGCGGCATGGGTGACGCGAATACCATCGTCGAACAGACGGGCGGGAACGAGTGTGCGGACGCTGCCTGCCGAATGGGCGACGAGGGCGAGTTGCGGATGGCGCTGGCGCGCGGCGGGATCGAAGGGCGGCGTGCCCCATCCGGTGAGGCACGCGACAGCGCCGTGCAGCAGCTGGTCGACATCGGTGGCGTCGATTGCGGCACCGGTCGGCCAACGCACCTCGCCAAGGGCGTTCAACTGGGCAATCGCCGCATCGTCCAGCATCATCCGGCGGGTTTTTTCGGTCAGCAATACGGCGATAACGGGAGCCTGTTCGTTCATGGTTCTACTCTTTCGCTGCGGCGACCAGGCGCCTGAGATGGGCAAGATCGGCGCGGACCTTGTCGAGCGCCTGCTCTCGGGACACGCGATACTGGGAATGCATCGAGAGCACGCCGGCAAATCCGGTGGTTACCAGATGCGGGACGATTTCGTTCCAGGGCACCATGCCTTCGTCGAGCCCATACCATTCGGAATGCCAGGCGCGCTGGCCATGGGATCCGTAAGCGCCGGGCGACCAACCGCTGTTCTTGACGCCCATGCAGCAGAACCACGGATCGAGAATGTCGAGTGTCAAACGCCAGTCCTCGCTTCCCTCCCGAATGATCTGATTGGCCGGATCGGGATAGGCGCCGATCCGGATCGGATTGCGCCCGGCCAGCAATTGCACGGCGAGCGCGCCCGAACTGTGCAGGGTCCCGCCGTGAAGCTGGATGGTCAGCTTGATGCCGAAGCGCTCGGCCAGGCCCTCGAAGCCGTCGAGATCCCGCCGCGCCTCATCGACCTGGACCTGCCAGCGCCGCGACGGGTCGTAGCGCCAGAAGCCAAGCCTGATCTGCCCGATGCCGGCCTCGCCGCAACAACCGAGCAGCCGAGATGCGGCATCGTCGGGCCGGGTGGAATCGATGGTCGCCATCGGGGTGCGAACACCGGCTGCGGCAAAGAACTTTACCGCATTGACGATCCCCTCCGGCCTGTCAGGGGAAACGGCATGGCCATCGCGAATAAGCAGATCGGCACAGTCGAACCCCAAACCGGCTGTGATCTTGGCCGCCGTCGCTAGCGGCAGACCTTCGAGGGTCTTGGTGAAATAGGCGATATCCATGGATTATATCCCAGACGGAAAGGCGCTGTTCACGAGCGCGAGAGACAAAGCTCGCTGCGGCGACCGAATGCATCGCGAGCCTGCACCGCATACCGCACGCCCTGCGGCGGCGACATGTGCAGGAATGCCGTCGAGATCAGCGGCGCCGGACTGACCTTTTCAAAAGTCCCCCCATCCGTGCTGATCAGCACATCGTAGAAGATGGCCGGCCCGGCATCGCCGGCAGCCCAAAACAGCATACGCTCCTCCCGACCGCCAAGACCGAGGTAGCGTTCGACGACAAGGCCGGCAGGTGCCGCCGGGGGCGCGCCGATATCGGGAACGACAAGCACCTGCGTCAGCGACGGCAATGGCACATCGAGGTCGACACTGATCCGGCCGTCATCGCAGTCGACGACGCTGATCGGATGCAGCAGGGCGGGCTCCTGCGCCCGGCGCATTTCGACAAACTGCGCTTCGGTCGGTGCGAGCGGTGCGCCGACCGGTTCGAAGAGCCCACGCGGGTTGCTTTCGTCGCGCTGGGCTTCCCAGACCTCCATCGGATTGGTGAATTCCTCGTCGATGCGCAGCAGGCAAAGCGCGTGGCGGCCGGGAACCAACCCGTTCACCTCGAGACGGACGGCGGTCCGGCCCGAGCGGCTGATGGCATCGACGCTATGGATGAGGCTGATGGAAACACCGCCACCGGGCAGCCGCGTCGGCAGGATCGCCAGGCCATCCTGGTCGGGAGCAAGCGGCGGTTCGGCCGTCACCTTGCAAACGGTATCGCCAAGCGTTGCCAGCAGTTCCATCGATGTGAGGCCGGGCTTCTTGATGATGTCGAAGGGCGGCGCGCTGTCGACATCCGTGACCAGCATATCCAGATTGGTCTTGTGCTCCCACTGCGCCTTGGTGAAATTGCGCGAACCGAAATAGGCAAAGATCGTGCGCTGGCTCCAGCCGCCGATAAAGGCGTGGTCATTGCTGAGAAAGGTGAAATTCGCCGCTTTCGGGGCGATGATGCGCCGGTCGTGCTGTTCGATGATGCGGGCGATGATCCCGGCATAATAGGCCTTGCCATGCCAGCTATGGTGATCGCTCCAGCCGAGCTGCGGATCGCATTCATCATTGATGATCGGCAGGCCCGCCAGGCGCGGGTGATGCTCCTTGAGATAGTCGACGACGAGCAAAGTGCGGTCGACGATACCGTTGGTTTTCGGGGTCAGGTCTTCCTTGCTGCCGTTGACGCCCTTTTCGTGGATCGAGATGTAATCGAGGCGCGGCGGGCCGTCACCGCTGAGGCAGCTCGTTCCGCTGTCGCAATGGGCCATGAGGGCGCGAAAGATCGGCGAGAGCGTGCGGGCTGTGCCGGGTCCGCCCATCGGCAAGCTGGGATCGACGGCATCGAGGCCGGCGACGCAGGCGTCGTAGTAGTTGGTGTAACCCTTGATCCCGTAGGTCCACCAGCCGGAGTCGGCCTCGTTCGTCGTTTCGAAATACCATGAGCGCAATTCGTCCATGCCGTAACGCGCGCCATAGCGATCGGCCGTCGCTGTTACGAGATCCCGCCAGCGCTTGACCTGATCCATGTCCTCATAATCGGTGAATAGGCCCGACGGGTTACCCATCAGCTCGAAGAACGGCTTCAGCCGGTGTTCGATCATCACGTCGACCGCGCGGTCGAGCAGCGACCAGTCGTAGCCGGCCTCTCCCTTCGCGCTCAGCAGATTGTAGAGATAATGCACCCGCAGGAACCGGATGCCCTCGTTCGGCAGGCCGCCGATATAGGCAAGCATCTGGCGCATCTCGGGCTCGAGCAGCAGCTCGGCGGGCGAAAAGCCGGTGCCGCGCCAGAACCGGTTGAACGGACGCACCGCTTCACTGGCATCAACGTTTATTCGCGTACGTTCACGCATGGTCGTCTCTCCTTGGGCAGAGTTGGCAGTGCGCTGCAATGCCGGCGCACGAGGCCAGGAGCCGGATTATTTGAACTTGTCGCGCATCGCATCGATGCCGGGGATGGTTTTGGTCAGATGCTGATGGGCGGGATCGAAGCGCTGGATCAGCCCCCGGCGGTGCTTGCCGACAAGAATGGTGAAGATATAGCCCCGGTGCCCCGGCGAGGTGACCGTCGGGTGGTAACCCCGGTCGACCAGGACAGTGTCGCCGTTGCGGGTCATGAGGATCTTGACCGGACCGTCTTCGTCATAGGTGATCTGGCTGCCGAAACCGGTCTCGGGCTGGAAGCGGTAGTGATACAGTTCTTCGTGCCGGGTCTCGACATCGCCGTCTTCCGTATCGTGTTTGTGGGGGGGATAGCCGGACCAGCAGCCCTCACCGGCATAGAGTTCACTCACCAGCAGGTTGCCGCAGCGCCCGTTCTGCCGTTGGCCGAGCAGATGGACGATCCGCCGCTGGCTATGCGTGTCCGACGAACCGACATTGACCGCATCGACCGCATCCGGCGTGATGCGAAACGGGGCGTAGCGCGTGTCGCAGAGGCCGCCGGCGATGGCGACTTCCGCCGCCGCGCCACGAGCCGATATCCGGACATTGGCGCCGACGGGCGCGTAAACCGAGTCCGCATCGCCTCCCCAGATATCGGCTCGCCGGCCCACCGCTTCGAACATGATGCCATCCACCTCGATATCCACCTGACCCGACAGCACGACGTAGAGGCTTTCGTGCGCGGGCAGCCGCCGGATGTCCTGCTCGTTGGAGGCGAGCGTGACGAGATCGAAGTAGATGAGATCGAGCGTCGTGGAGGAGGTATCCACAATGGGACGCTGCTCGGAGCGTGGAATGAATTCTGGCATCAATTGAACTCCGGAACGATATGGTCGGCAAAGGGATTAAGCGTCAGGGATTCGGCGTAGTGACAGGCCACTGCGTGCCCATCGGCGGTGACGGTGCGTAAGACCGGCACTTCCTGCTTGCAAAGCTCGGTGGCGTAGCGGCAACGCGGATGAAATGCGCAGCCGGGCGGCGGATGGGCGGGATCGGCAACGTCGCCCGCCAGCCGGATGCGCTGGCCGTGGCGGCGCATCCGCGGATCGGCGATCGGCACCGCCGAGAGCAGCGCTTCCGTGTAGGGATGGAGCGGGCGCGAAAAGATCTGCTCCGTCGGCGCCTTTTCGACGACCCGGCCGACATACATGACGGCGATATTGTCCGAGATGTGCCGGACGACCGAGAGGTCGTGAGCGACGAAGAGATAGGTCAGGCCGAACTGTTCCTGCAGATCCTGCAGCAGGTTGATGGTTTGTGCCTGCACGCTGACATCAAGCGCCGAAACGGCCTCATCGGCGATCACCAGACGCGGATTGGAGGCCAGCGCCCGGGCGATGCCGATGCGCTGGCGCTCGCCGCCGGAAAACGCATGGGGATAGCGGTGCATGTATTCGGGCCGCAGCCCGACGCTCTGCATGAGGTCAGCGACCCGGTGCTCGAGCTCCCGGCCCTTGGCGATGCCGTTGACACCAAGCACCTCGCCGATGATGTCGATGACGGGAAGGCGCGGATTGAGCGAGGATTGCGGGTCCTGAAACACAATGCGCAGGTCGCGATGGATTTCGTCGAGGGCAGAACCCGACAACGCTGCGAGATCGACCGTGCCGCCGCTGCGATTGCGATAACGGATTTCGCCGCTTGTCGGCTGATAGATGCGCAGCACCGTGCGGGCGAGCGTGGACTTGCCGCAGCCGGATTCCCCGACGATGCCGAGTGTTTCGCCATCCGCGACACGAAGCGAAACGCCGTCGACTGCCTTGACGTGTCCGACCACACGCCGGAATGCGCCCCTGCGAATGGGGAAATGCATCCTGAGATCGTTCAGTTCGAGCAGCGGGTTTGGTTGGGTCATGGGATCGGCCATCATTGTCTTCCTTCGTAAAGCAGACAGCTGGCGACATGCCCGTCGCCGATGGTGACCGGCAGCGGATCCTTTTGGTCGCACAGGCCCGCCCTTGCCTCTTTGCATCGGGGATGAAAGCTGCAGCCTGGGGGCCGGTTGAACCGCGAGGGCACCATGCCGTCGATGATCGCCAGCCGTTCGGTGGGTTGCCCATGCATGCGCGGCACCGATTGCAGCAGCGCCTTGGTGTAGGGATGAACAGGTGCGTGGAAGATCGTGTCGACATCGCCTGCCTCCACGACCCGGCCGACATACATGACGACGACCTCGTCGGCGATTTCGGCCACGACGCCGAGATCATGGGTCACGAACAGCACCGAGAGCCCGAATTCGGCCTGCAGCGAGGCGAGCAGATCGAGGATATTGGCCTGGGTGGTCACATCGAGCGCCGTCGTCGGCTCGTCGGCGATCAGCAGCTTGGGGCGGCAGGCGAGCGCCAAGGCGATGCAGACGCGCTGGCGCATGCCGCCGGAAAACTGGAAGGCATAATTTTCCATACGTTCGGCCGGCCGGGGGATGCCGACCAGAGCCAATGTCTCGATGGCATGTTCGCGCGCTTCCTTTTTTCCCATCTTCAGATGCAGGCGGATCACTTCGACCATCTGGTTGCCGATCGTATGGACGGGGGAAAGTGCCGCCATCGGCTCCTGGCTGATCAGGCCGATCTGGGCACCGCGGATCGCCCGCATGTCGTGGCCGCGTGGATCGAGCGCCGCCAGGTTGACGAAGGGTGCTGCGGGATCCGGCCGGTAGCGGATTGCACCCGAGACGATCCGCCCTCCCCTGGGAACCTGGTTGAGGATCGAGCGGCCGGTGATGCTCTTGCCCGAACCGGATTCGCCGACGACGCAGACCGTCTTGCCACGCGGGATGGAAAAGGAGACGCCGTCGACCGCCTTGATGGTGCCCGCCCCCCCGAAGAAATGGGTCCTGAGATCATCGACCTCGATCAGCGGGTCTCGATCCCCGTGCCGGCCGCCGGCTGCGGCAAAATTGGGATCAGTATTCATAGGGATCTGCAGCATCGCGTAATCCATCACCGAGGAAATTAAGGGCGAGCACGGTGACGATCACCGCGAGGCCCGGAAGAAACAGCCAGGGCGCGCTCGAGACGGCGAGAATGTTCTGCGCCTCCTGAAGCAACACGCCCCAACTCACCACCGGCGGACGCAGGCCGATGCCGAGGAAGGAGAGCGCGGTTTCTGCTAGGATCATCGTCGGGATGGCGAGCGTCACCGAGGCGATGATGTGGCTCATGAAGGACGGAACCATGTGCCGCCAGATGATGCGCATCTGCGAACAGCCGTCGAGACGGGCGGCGATGACGAAGTCTTCCGTCTTCAGCGACAGGAAGCGGCCGCGCACCACCCGCGCCAGGTCGGTCCAGCCGATCAGCGACAGGATGATCGTGATCCAGAGATAGACCAGGATCGGATCGGCGCTAATCGGGACGGCAGCCGCAAGGCCCATCCACAGCGGGATGGTCGGGATAGAGTTGATGAGTTCGATGGAGCGCTGGATCACATCGTCCACCCAGCCGCCGTAGAGCCCCGAAATACCGCCCAGGATGATGCCGAGGATGAGGCTGATTGCGACCCCGATCAGCCCGACGGACATCGAAACGCGCGTGCCGTGGACCGTTCGGCTGAAGACGTCGCGACCGAGGCGATCGGCGCCGAACAGGTAGAATGGTTTGCCCATCTCGATCGGGCCGATCAGGTGCCGGTCGAAATCGAACAGCCCCCAAAGCCGGTAGGGTTCGCCCTTGACGAAGAAGCCGAGAGGGATGACGACGGCCGGATCGGCCACGTAATTGCGGCTGAGCGCGATCGGGTCAACCTTCATCGAATAACCGTTGACGTAAAGCGGATGAAACTGCCCGGCCGCGTCGTAGCCGGCAAACTTGATCTGCTGCGGCGGCGCATAGGTATAGCGGGAATCGTAGGTCTGCGACGAAACCGGGGCGAGAACCTCGGCAAACAGGGCGACCAGGTAGATCAAAAAGATGACGACGCCGGCCGCCAGCGCCAGGCGATGGCGACGGAAGCGCCGCCAGATGAGCTTCCATTGCCCGGCGACCGCGTCGGAATTCTGGATCAGTTCAGGCTGTAGCGCGATGGCTTGATCGGTCATTGGTCTCGTCCTTCAGCCGTTGCGAATGCGTGGATCGAGCCAGGCGAGCAGCAGGTCCGAGATCAGCGTGCCGATCAGCGTCAGCATGCTCATCAGCAGGATGAATGTGCCGGCCAGATACATGTCCTGGGCAAAGAGGGCATTGAGCAGCAGTGGCCCGGTGATCGGCAGGCTGAGAA
This sequence comes from Rhizobium acaciae, assembly GCF_025941625.1. Classification (NCBI taxonomy): domain Bacteria; kingdom Pseudomonadati; phylum Pseudomonadota; class Alphaproteobacteria; order Hyphomicrobiales; family Rhizobiaceae; genus Rhizobium; species Rhizobium acaciae. Next base: position 175,110 of record NZ_JAPCZO010000015.1, on the reverse strand, counting down.
CGATGGAGACCACCACCGAGCCGGAGACGAGGTGCGGCAGCACCCAGCCGACGGTCGAGACGAACGGGTTGAGTGCTACCCGCACCGGATATTTCAACAACAGCCGGATTTCGCTCAAGCCCCGGGCGCGGGCCATGTCGACATAGGGCTTGTTGAGCTCGTCGAGCAGGTTGGCGCGCATGATCCGGATTAGCGCTGCGGTGGCGCCGGTGCCGAGAACGACGACCGGGATCCACATATGCGACATGAGATCGCCGAGCTTGGCCCAGCTCCAGACCGCATTGATATAGGCGGGCGAAAACAGCCCGCCGGTGCTTTGGCCGAAATACTGGGCCGAAACATACATCAGCACCAGCGCCAGCAGGAAGTTCGGGATGGCAAGCCCGAGGAAGCCGAAGAAGGTGGCGACGTAATCTCCGACCGAATATTGCCGCACGGCCGAATAGATGCCGATCGGAAAGGCCACCGCCCAGACGAAGAGCAGTGTGGTGACCGAGACCACCATCGTCAGGCCCATGCGGGCCCAGATCAGCTCGCTGACCGGCTTGTTCCAATCGAGGGACTGGCCGAAATCGCCGCGCAGCAGGATGCCGCTGATCCATTTCCAGTATTGGATCGCCCAGGGCTGATCGAGGCCATAACGTTCACGCAGGCCGGCGATGACGCCGGGATCGATCGTTTCGTTCTGGGAGGCGAGACGCGCCGTCATCGCGGTCAGGAAGTCGCCGGGCGGCAGCTGGATGATGATGAAGGTCACGACGGAGATCGCGAACATCATCGGGATCATGTAAAGCAGACGTCTGATGATGAAGCCGGCCATGGTCAAGCTCCTTCAATCGGCAATCGCCGATCGGATGATTGGGACTGGGCTGGTGTCGATGGGGTGGCGCCCGTGGACGCCATCCCTGTCGGTCGCGTTCCGTTATTGCTGGTAGTAGAAGGTTTCGGGCTTTGCCGGTCCCGGCGTCATGTAGAACGACGTGCTGGGAATGACCTTCGGGACATTGCGCATATTGGTTTTGACGATGCCGACGCGGTCCGGCTCCAGGTTGGTGCCGATGACGTAGAATTCGTCGCGGGTGATCGCCAGCAGCTCCTTCATCGCGGCCAACTGCTTTTCGAGCGTCGGCGCTTCCTTCACCTGCCGGTAGAGATCCATCTGCTTCTTGGCAGCGGGGCTCGGTTCCTGCGCGTTCGGATCTTTAGGATTCTGGTAATAGAGGCCCCAGGCCGTCGCGAAGCTCGATTCGTATTCATGCGGGAAGTACCATTTGGGATCGAGCAGGCCGAGGAAGTCGTAGCCACCGCCGCCGACCCATCCAAGGCCGTCATTCTCATTGTTCTGCAGGCGGGAGAAAATCAGCGAACGTTCGGCCGGGCGGGGCTGCATGTCGATGCCGACAGCCCGCCAGTAGCGCTGGATCATCTCGAGGGCGTCCACCTGGATCGGGCTTCCGGTCAAGGCGTCGATCGCAAAGGTAATCCGCTTGCCATCCTGACCGAGGCGATAGCCTTCGGCGTCATGTTTGGTCAGGCCGGCCTTGTCGAGATACTGATTGGCGAGATCGACATCATACTCCAGATACTGCGTCGCCATCTTCTCGTCGTAGAGCGCAGTGCCTTCACGCGGTGCTGCCTGATAAGGCTTGGCCTGTCCGGCATAGATCAGCTGGTTGAGCTCTTCGCGGTTGATGGCGTAGCTGAGGCCGATGCGGAAGTCCTTATTGGAAAAGACAGCGCGCAAGGCCGGATTCTTGTGGGTCTGGTTGAGGGTGATGAGCAGGGCGTTCGACCACGCCGGCCGGGCGATGAACAGGCCGTAGCCGCCTTTCTCCTGGTTCTGCACGATCACCGTACGGGCGTCCGTCGTCTCGATGAAGCGGTTCTGCATGTCGATTTCGCCGCTGATCGCCTTCAGGATGATGGCCTGGGTATCCTGCATCACATCGATGGTGATGCGATCGAAGTAAGGCAGCTGGTTTCCTGCGGTATCCACCTTGGCATAATATGGATTGCGTTCGGCGACGACCTGGGTGGTGCCGTTATAAGGCGCGGTCAACACCCAGGCATCGAGCGTCGGACGGCCGAGATCGCGCCAGCGGCCGGGAAACCCGATCTTGTTGTTGAAGAGCTGGACCCAGTCGGTTGCGCCGGCTGCCTTCACCAGGGCGTCGATACCGTCGGGATTGAAATCCTTGTGGAATTGCTTGAGGTAGTGCGCCGGTGAGGCCGCTAAAATATCGGAGCCGCGCACGGTGGCCATGTTCATCAGGAACAGGCCGTTCGGCGCGGCGAACTTGAAGACGACCTTGTCGTCGGCGAGCTTTTCGACCTTGACGGTCTCTCCGCCCGCGGTCAGCCAGTTGGGTGCGGCAGGGGTGATCTTGGTGTTGCGCAGCACGTTCTCGTTCCACCACACCAGATCGTCCGCGGTAAAGGGCTCGCCATCCGACCAGCGCGTGCCTTCCCGCAAGGTGAACGTATATTCGGTGGCATCGGCATTGACCTCGACGCTCTTGGCGAGATCGGGGATCACTTCGGTCCATTCCGGATTCCAGCGGACCAGTCTCGTATAGCCGATCGAACGTTCGATCTCGCTGTCGCCACCGCCAAAGGTGGCGGTGCGCCAGGTGCCGCCATAGGTACCGACCGATTCAAGCGGAGTGAGCACCAGCGGCTCCTTGGGCAGCCGCTTTTCGACCGGCGGCAGCTTGCCGGCATCGACGAGCGCCTTCAGTTCCGGCGACTCCTCGAAGCCGAATGCGACACCGGCCCAGCCGGCACCCATGAGGATCGCCGCGACAACGGTCGAGACAACCTGCCGCCTTAAGATTCTGACGTGTTGCATTCTTTCCTCCCAATATTTTTCTCTAGGTTATCGTTAACGTATTCTCCTCTTTCTCTAACGTTATCGTTACCGTTAAATCTTGTCAAAGAGATTCTCAAAACCTTATGCCTGGCTTCATCAGCCTTGGCTTTCCTGGAAATTATGTTAGTTATCGTTATCGTAACTTCTTGCCCATCCTAAAGAGAACGACCCAATTGAGCCGCCCCAAAGAGCCAGAATCCAAAATAACCATTGCCGATGTCGCCCGCGCCGCAGGGGTGTCGCCGATGACGGTATCGCGCGTGCTCAATGATCGGGGCGGAGCCAGCGCGGAGACCAGTCAGCGCATTATTTTAGCGGCGAGCGAACTCAATTACCGGCCCAATCCCTTTGCGCGCGGATTGCGGTCCGATCGATCGAAGGCCATCGGCCTTCTCGTTCCCGACATCACCAATCCGTTCTTTCCCGAAGTCATCAGGGGAGCCGAGGATGCCGCGAGCGCTGCCGGCTACAACCTGCTTCTGTCCAATGTCGTTGAAAACAGCAAGCGGGAGGAAGAACTCATCGAAACGCTGCTGCGGCATCGGGTCGACGGGATCATCGTCTGCAGCCCGCGGCTGCCCGACGCCGCCCTGCACAAGGCGCTTGCGCCCCACCGCGCCGTGGTGCTCATCAATCGCGAGGCGCCCAACGAGGTCGCCGGGACGATTGTCACCGACTACGAGACGGGAGCGTCGCGTGCCATCGACCATCTGGTCGAGCGCGGGCGCCGCAGGATAGCGATCATCGCTGGGCCGCGCAGTTCGTTTGGCGGCAAGAGCCGTCTTGTCGGCTTTCGCAAGACGCTGGCGGCCCACGGGCTCAAGGCGCAAGGCATCGTTTACTGCGATCCGACCGCGGCCGGCGGGCAAACGGCGGCCGCGCAATTGCTGGCGGAGACGCCCGGCATCGATGCCCTTGTCTGCTACAACGACCTCAATGCGATCGGTGCCATGAAGGCCTGCCGGGCCGCCGGCGTTTCAATCCCCGGGCAAATCGCCCTGATCGGTTTCGACGATATTCCGACTGCCGAACTGCTGTCCCCGGCGCTCACCACCTTGCGGGTGCAAAAACGCGAAATGGGGGAGGAAGCCGTGCGTTTGCTGCTCAGCCGCATCGCCACCAGAAATCGCCAGCACGGTATCGTCATCGTGCCCGAGCTTATCGTCCGCGAAACGACCTGAACGCCCCGGAGCATGATGCCGAAAAGTGTGAGCGGTTTTCGAACGACATCATGCTCCAATTCTTAAAGTTTGGAACAGGAGGAATTTCCGATGGACATCAACAATCTGCGGTCACTGGCCCTGCCTGAGGAGAAGAAGGCCTGGTTCGTTCACGACCGCTTCGGCATGTTCGTGCACTGGGGGCTTTACGCGTTGCCGGCACGCCATGAATGGGTCAAGAGCCGTGAAGAACTGAACGACACCGACTACCAGAAATATTTCGATCATTTCGATCCCGATCTCTACGACCCTCGCGAATGGGCGAGACGCGCGAAAGCTGCGGGCATGAAATATGTGGTGCTGACGACCAAGCACCATGAAGGCTTCTGCCTCTGGGATACCAAGGCGACCGACTTCAAGGTGACCAACACGCCTTATGGGCGAGATCTGCTCGGTCCATTCGTCGACGCCTTCCGTGCGGAGGGCCTGAGGATCGGGTTCTACTATTCGCTGATCGACTGGCATCATCCCGACTTCACCGTCGATCCGCGCCACCCGCAGCGCAATCATGCCGATGCGCTGAAAATCAATGAAGGCCGGGACATGCAGCGTTACGCCGCCTTCATGCGTGAGCAGGTCCGCGAGTTGCTGACCGACTTCGGCCAGATCGACATCATGTGGTTCGATTTCAGCTATCCGCAGTGGAAGCTCGGAGAATTGGTCGGAAAGGGCCATCAGGATTGGGAAAGCGAGAAACTCGTGCGCCTGGTGCGCGAGCTTGCCCCCGACATCATCATCAACAATCGGCTCGATCTCGCCGGCCTGCAGCCCGATATCGTCACGCCGGAGCAATATATGCCGCGCGCCCGGCCGCTGCGCGATGGCAGGCGCGTCGTCTGGGAAGCGTGCCACACGCTGAGCGGCTCCTGGGGCTATCACCGCGACGAGGATACCTGGAAAAGCACGGAGCAACTGGTGCAGATGCTGGTCGGCACCGTTGCCATGGGCGGTAATCTGCTGATGAATGTCGGGCCGACGGCGCGCGGCACGCTCGACCACCGCGCGATTGCAGCCCTTGCCGCTTATGAGGAGTGGATGGCACTGCACGAGCGCAGCATCGTCGGCTGCACCCAGTCCGACTTCACCGCGCCGGCCGACTGCCGCCTGACCCAGAATGGCGATCGCCTCTATATCCACCTCTTCAACTGGCCCTATCGCCATCTGCATTTCGATGCGCTGGCCGGGAAAGTCGAATATGCGCAATTCCTGCATGATGGCAGCGAGGTCACCTGGCTGCGCCCGTCTGCCAATACCTTGTGGGCGAACACCCAGTTCCCCGTCGGTGATGATCAAATGACATTCGTCCTGCCGGTGCGCCGACCTCAGATCGTGGTCCCGGTCATCGAAGTTAAGCTCAAGGCGGGGAGCACCTCCGGCATTCAGGATTAAAGGGCGGCGGATGATTGCGCACCTGAGATAGATTGCCTGAGCGGGCGGGGCTGCCCGCTCAGATAAACGGCTCCATCGGCCCCGCCAGGATGCCGACAGTGCCTTACGGATTGGCTTCGGTGGTTTCCACGAAGAGCTGGTTGAGTTGTTTCATCTCGAGTGCATGGGCGCGCTTTCTGAGGGCGGCTACCTGTTTGAGCGTTGCAAGATTGTCTGTTGTCTCGATGAGGTGAGCATCGGCGACGAGCACCTCCGCTTCAATCCTTCCCTGCTCTCTCAATTGCCAGACATCCCTGACGCGAAATTGAACCATTATCACGCCGAAAAGCGCCACGAGCGCGGAAGCGGTCATTGGCAGCCAATTGGGGACAACCGGGCCATAGGCGGAAAACAACGATGAGAGACCGCTCAAAACGATGATCGCCAATGTGAGAAAATTCCAGAGATATTGATTGACCTTGGAGGAGCGCGCATAGCCGTTTCGATGTGTTCGAAGGTCACGCAAAGCCTGCCTTTTGATCTCGGCTGCGTCCGATGGAAGCATGCTTTCGGCGGTCTCTTGCTCGATCTCCCGTCTTGCCGCCAAAATCACGTTGATGACGGCGATCGTGATCCCGAAGGTAATCATGAACCAGGCGACGTAGTGTAAAGGGACGTCATCGAGAATGACGTTTGACAAAAACGCAGGTTGAAAAAACTCAATTAAAGCGCCAATCGATATCAAGAATATAGACAGGGCAACCACTGCTATCGAAAGCATCGCCGCTATATTTCTATATCTGCCGTTCAGTGTCATTTTCTTCAGTTGAGCGTGGTCATCCCCCTCCCTTCTGAACAAATCCATCATCCTATCCTCGAAACTATAGGGTTAACCATAGTCAACCTTTTACCACGCCAGAAAGCAAGTAACGTTTGCGAAGTAATACTTTGCGGATCGAATTTCCGGTACCCCTTGCCAATGTGCGGGCCAGGGCAGCCTCCACCTCTTCAATCCGGTCGCTTCAGGCTACGCTGATCGCCAGCGGCCGGCCGAGATCGAGGGCAATACAGTCCTGGTTCTGTCGGAAGATCTGCGCCGCGTGAGCGATCGTCAGCCGCCTGACAGCCACTTGAAAACCGGCGCTGCCTGAGCGGGCAGGAGATGGGGCCTGCTCAGGAGAATGGCTCGGTCGGCCCCGCTGCCGGATTGGTCAGCCAGCATGGTCCCTCGGCGGTCATGTAGATATGGTCTTCCAGCCGGACCCCGAATTTCCCGGGGAAGACGATCATCGGTTCGTTGGAAAAACACATGCCGGCGGCAAGCGGCGCGTCGTTGCCGCGAACGATGTAGGGTTCCTCGTGGATCTCGAGTCCGAGGCCATGACCGGCGCGATGCGGCAAACCTGGCAGGCGATAGTCGGGGCCGAGGGAGTGTTTGGCAAGCACCTTGCGGGCCGCATCGTCGAGGCTCGAGCAGGCGGCGCCGATCCGGGCTGCGTCGAAGACGGCCTGTTGCGCCTCGTGTTCGATCCACCAGGCGCGCTCGAAGTCGCTGTTGCCGCCCTCCAGCATATAGGTCCTGGTGATATCGGAATGATAACCATCGATCCGGCAGCCGGTATCGACGAGAATGACGTCGTCGCGACCAAGGACTTGATCGCCGTCGGCGCCATGCGGAAGCGAGGTCGCCGCACCGAAGGAGACGATGCAGAATGTCGAGCCGACATCGGCGCCGGCCTGGCGATGCTGCCGGTCGATGAAATCGACCACCTCGGATGATTTGATGCCCGGCTTTAAGAGCCCATGCACTTGCCTGTGGACGTCAAGCGTCAGGTCCATCGCATACTGAATGAGGGCAATCTCCGCGGCCGATTTGATGCAACGCAGGTCGCGGATCAGCCGCCCGCCATCGGCAAGCCTCGCCGCGCCCATCTGCGCTGCCAATGCATGATAGAAGAAAAGCGGCAAACCATCGTCGAGAGCAAGTCTGCCGCCCTGGGCAACAAGGCGGGCGATGAGAGCGGCGCTGCTCTCCTCCTCTTCCCAGACCAGGATTTCCCCCGGCAGATGCGGCAGCGTTTCGACACGGCTGCGCTCGAACCCTGGAACGATGTAGGAAATGGTCGCGGGCGTGACGAGCGCGCCGAGGAACCTCTCGCTCGGATGCCAGACCAGCCCCGTGAAGTAGTGCAGGCTTTCAGTCGGCCCAAGAAGCACGCCAGCCAATCCTTCGGCTTCGATCGTTTTGCGAAGCCTGGCGAGGCGGTTCTGCCGTTCATCCTCAGTTATGCGGGGTACCGTATGCTGCCACGACATGTTGTTTTCCTGCTTTTCCTCAGCTTCCAGATCGGTGAAGCCCTCGCCTTGCAGCCAGGATCTTGAACCGACACTAATGGCGCTGTAGGCAATATGTCGACATGAAAATGAGGAGATAGCGATGGCGGTCGAATACACTATACCGGGCATGCTGATACGCGATCATATGGTCGACGCTCCCCTGGATTGGTCGAATCCGGAGGGGGAGACGATCCGGATTTTCGCACGCGAAGTGTGCGATCCAGCCCGCCGCCGCGAAACACTGCCGTTGCTGGCTTTCCTTCAAGGCGGTCCTGGCGGGAAATCGCCGCGGCTGAGCAACGGCGGACCGCCATGGCTTGCCGAAGCCCTGAAGACGCACCGCGTTATCCTGATCGACCAGCGCGGCACCGGGCGCAGCAGCCGGATCGAAAGTGCGACGATGGAGCGTTTCGCGGACGGCAGGGCCGCAGCCGACTATCTCACCCTCTTTCGTGCCGACAGCATCGTTGCCGATTGCGAACATCTGAGGAAAACCGTCTTCGGCGGCGGGCGCTGGCAGACGCTTGGCCAGAGCTATGGCGGCTTCCTGACACTTACCTATCTCTCGAAGGCGCCGGAGGGACTTTCCGCCTGTTATGTCACCGGCGGCCTTGCCGGCCTCGGGGCGACGGCCGATGATGTCTATCGGCGCACCTACCCGCGCGTCGCCGAAAAGAACGCCGCCTATTACCGCCGCTACCCCAGGGATGCCGAACGCATCGGCCGGATCGCCGACTATATCGAGGCCAACGAGGTGCGGTTGCCCGACGGCGATCGCCTCTCCGTTCGCCGCTTTCAGACGATCGGCATCGATTTCGGCATGGCGCCGGGTTACGAGAACATCCATTGGCTGGTCGACGAGGCTTTCTCCGGTCCCAATGAAGACCGTCTCTCCGATTGTTTCCTCGCGTCGGTGATGTCGCTGACCTCCTATGACGACAATCCGCTCTTTGCCGTTTTGCAGGAAAGCATCTATGGCCAGGCCCGGGCGCCGACTGCCTGGGCGGCCGAACGCATCCGCGCCGAGCATCCGGCCTTTGCCGGCGACCGGCGGCCGCTGCTGTTGACGGGGGAGATGATGTATCCCTGGATGTTCGAGGAAATTCGCTCGCTCAGGGCCTTCAGGGCGGGTGTCGGGGCGTTGGCCACGCATGAGCGCTACGTGCCGCTCTATGATCCGGCACGTCTCGCGGCAAACGAGGTGCCGGTGACTGCGGTCATCTATCATGACGATATGTATGTCGATGCCGGGCTTTCGCTCGAAACAGCCCGCCACGTCGCCAATGTGCAGGCATGGGTGACCAATGAATTCGAGCATGACGGTGTTCGCCAATCGGCGGCTGTCCTGCGCAGGCTGATAACCTTGGTCAGGGAGCAGGGCGGCCCCCTCGCCTCCTGAGGCTCGAACGGTTCATTGCTCTCGTCGCGTCAGGACATTCTGATTGCCACCGGCCGGTCGAGGTCGCGGGCAATATATTCCTGGATCTGGCGGACGATCTGGGCGGCATGGGCGATCGCCAATTGGTCGGCCCGTTCGACGTCGCCGGCTTCGATTGCGGCGATCATCTCCTCGTGTTCATCGACATACTGCCGCGGCAGACGGTCGTCGAATGTCGAGTAGTAAAGGCGCAGGATACGCCGGCCCTCATCGAGCAGCCTGGCGAAGAAGGCCGTGTAATAGGAATTGCCGGCAAGTTCGGCGATCGCGACGTGAAATTCGCGGTTCGCTTCGATCATCGCATAGGCATCGCGCCCGGCAACGGCTTCGGCGAAGTCCTTCTGATGCCGGCGGACGGTCTTCATAATCTCGCCGTTTCGCCGTTGCGCCGCGCCGCGGGTCGTCACCCGGTACATCAGCGTCAGCGCTTCGAAATAGGTGGGCAGGCTTGCGAAATCGATCGTCGCAACGATCGTGTTCCTGTTCGGCAGCGTCGTGACGAGCCCGTCGGCGGCGAGCCGCAACAGCGCCTCGCGAATGGGAGTCCGCGACATCCGGAAACGCTCCGACAGCCGCACCTCATCGAGCGGACTGCCGGGTTCCAGCGCCATCGACAGGATTTCCTGCCTGAGCGTCACATAGACGCTCTGCGTGCCAGAGCCGCGCACCCGCACATTTTCCGCGTCGTTCCGCATTCGTCCGCCCTCGTTCGTTAGAGCCTTGTATTTCGTTTCGGCCGATTCTCGCAAATGTCGGTCTTCGCGGCCTCAAATTTGTAAGCTCACATCATTGAATCTTGTCGACAGTTTGTATATAAGGCAACCAGTTTCAACGAGGCTCGATCAATGACCACAGGATGGAAGGGCGTATTTCCCGCCGTAACGACACAGTTCAACGATGATCTTTCCGTTGATTTGCCCTCGACCCAGCGCGTCCAGGACGCGCTTGTAAACGATGGCGTCAACGGGCTGATCGTCATGGGCACATGCGGCGAGAACAATTCGCTGGACCCCGAGGAGAAGCGCACGATCTTGAAAGCTGCCGTCGAGGTCGTCAACGGCCGCGTTCCCGTGGTGACGGGCGTGTCCGAATTCGACACGCGCCGTGCCGTCGCCTATGCTCGCGACGCCGAAAAGCTCGGCGCTGACGGCCTGATGCTGCTGCCGGCCATGGTTTATGTGCCGAAACCCGAAGAGCTGATCGCGCATTTCCGCACCGTCGCCGAAGCGACCTCGCTGCCGATCATGCTGTACAACAACCCGCCGGCCTACCGCGTCAATATCGGCGCCGATGTGCTGAAGGTGCTTGCCGACGTGCCTAATATCAAGGCGGTCAAGGAAAGTGCGCCGGATCCGCGCCGCTTCACCGATCTCATCAATGAATTCGGCGATCGTTTCGATATCTTCGCCGGTCTCGACGACGTCGCGCTTGAAGGCCTGATGCTCGGCGCCAAGGGCTGGGTCTCGGGCTTGACCAGCGCCTTCCCGGAGGAATCCGTGCAGCTCGTTGCCGCCGCCGAACGCGGCGACTGGGAAGAGGCCCGCAAGATCTATCGCTGGTTCATGCCGCTTCTGCACCTCGATGCCGAACACGATCTCGTGCAGTCGATCAAGCTTGCCGAGCAGATCATGGGCCGCGGCTCCGAGCGCGTTCGCATGCCGCGCCTGCCGCTTTCGGGCGCCCGCCGCGCCGAAGTCACCGCCATGGTCGAGAAGGCCGCTGCCACGCGTCCTTCGAAGATCCGCCAGGCTGCCTGATCAACGAGGCCGGCGACCCCGCGGTTGCCGGCCTTTCCGTGTTTGCGGTTCAGGCAAGCGCCAGCGACCGGCCGGTCGCCGGATCGAACAGATGCATCCGGTTCATGTTGAACGAGAGCGGCATCGTCGACATCGGCCTGGGCCCGCTCTCGGGATCGATGCAGGCGCAAAGGCTTGCCTCGCCGATGCCGAAATAAACCATGGTCTCCGGCCCGAGTGGTTCCACAAGATCGATCTTCGCTTCGATGTCGGCATAACCAGGACGGGCCTGGCGCTCGGTGATCGATTCCGGCCTGATCCCGAACACGACTGATTTACCGGCATGGCTGGCATAGTCGCCTGCGCGCGCCTCCGGCACGGCAAGCTCGCTGCCGTCAGTCAGTTTGACGACGAGGCCCTTCTCTCCTGATAGCAGCGTCGCGGACAGGAAGTTCATCGACGGTGAGCCGATGAAGCCGGCGACGAACTGGCTGACCGGCCGATGATAGAGTGCTTGCGGCGGTCCCGCCTGTTCGATGATGCCGCCATTCATCACCACGACACGATCCGCCATGGTCATCGCCTCGACCTGGTCATGCGTGACGTAGACGGTCGTCGTCGGCAACAGCTGGTGCAGCCGCTTGATCTCCGTGCGCATCTGCACGCGAAGCTTGGCATCGAGATTGGACAACGGCTCGTCGAAGAGAAAGACTTTCGGGTTCCGCACGATCGCGCGCCCCATCGCGACGCGCTGACGCTGGCCGCCCGAAAGCTGGCCCGGGCGCCGGCCGAGCAGCTCGCTGATATGCAGGGTTTCCGCCGCCCTGAGGATACGCGCGTCGATCTCGCTCTTGGCGAGCTTCTGCTGCTCCAGGCAGAACGAAATATTCTCCCGCACCGTCATGTGCGGATAGAGCGCGTAGTTCTGAAAGACCATGGCGACATCGCGTTTACCCGGGCCGAGCCGGTTGACGACCTGGTCGCCGATGACGATCTCACCGCCGGTAATGTGTTCGAGACCCGCAATCATACGCAATGTCGTCGATTTTCCGCATCCCGACGGGCCTACGAAAACGACGAATTCATTGTCTTCGATGTCAAGGCTGATGCCGCGCACGGCCTCGTAGATGCCATAGGATTTGACGATGCTCTTGAGTTCCAGCCGTGCCATGGTTTTCTCCTAGACCTCCTGCAACCAGATCGCCATCGCTCCGGGCTCGCGATTGGCCCAGAGGTGATAGGGGATCGCCGTGAAGGGCCGCTCCTTCAGCGAGGGAGGCGCGGTGCGATAGAGCGCATTTTGCCAATCGGCTATATCGGCTTCGAGCGCGGTGCCTTCGAGCACGGTCGCTCCGCCGAGAAGCGCGGCATCGTAACGGGCAGAAATTTCCTCAGATGCCGGCAGGCGGAGCCGCTGCGGCTCGCTGCCGAGGTCCGTCTCCTCGATGCAATAGACGACAGGCCCGCGCCGCAGCGCGACGCGTCCGCCGTCTTCGGAAACGGCAGGATGTGCGTAGATGCGCTCGACCGGCATCGAGAAGCCGATGCGGACCTCGTCACCATTGCGCCATTCCCTTGATATTGCGGCATAACCCTTCGTCACGCATTGATCGAGATCGACGGCAACGCCGTTGACCGAGATCTGCGCCTGCCTGCACCACCCGGGGATGCGAAGACGAAGCTGAAACCGGCTTGGCCGCTCGAGGGCGAACCGCAGGCCGATGTCGCCATCCCAGGGATATAACGTCTCCTGGATCAGACGCACGAAGCTGTTGCCGACTGTCAGCTCGGCGGAGTTGGTGCCGTAGAGATGGACGGCGAGCTGATGATCATCAGTCGAATAGAAATATTGGCCGAGCGACGTGATGAAACGGGCAATGTTGGTCGGGCAGCAGGGGCAGTAATGCCATTTCCACCGGCGGTGCTGCCCGTGGCTTTCAAGGACGTTCTCATAAAAGTAATGCTCGCCGTCGCGCGAGATCCCGGAAAGCGCGCCGTTGTAGAGCACCGTTTCCAGTCTGTCGGTGAACTTGCTGTCGAGATCGACCTGCGCCATACGATGGCTCCAGAAGCCGAGCGCGACGGCTGCGCATGTCTCCGCATAGGCCGTCTCGTTCGGCAGGTCGAATTCCCGGGTGAACCCTTCATTGGATGCCGATGGGCCAAGGCCGCCTGTCACGTAGAGCTGGCGGCCGACCAGATTGTCGAAAAGCCGATCGCAGGCCTCCTTCAATGTCGGATCGTCGTTTTCATGGGAGAGATCCGCCATCGCAGAAAACAGGTACATGGCGCGGACCGCATGGCCGACGACCTGGTGCTGGTCGCGCACCGGCATATGGGCCTGGCTATAGGCATATGTCTTGTAGACGTAATCATCAGGGCTCTCGCCGCGCTTGCGGGCCTCTTCATCGTAATATGAGGGCATCCGGCCACGTTCGTCGACGAAATAGGTCGCAAGCTTCAGATGCCGCGGATCGCGCGTCACGCGATAGAGCTTGACCAGCGCCAGCTCGATTTCCTCATGGGCATCGTAACCTCTGAGCTTTCCGGGCTCCGCACCGAAGGTGGCGATGATATGGTCGACGGCGCGGATCATCACGTCGAGGAAGCGACGCTTTCCCGTCGCCTCGCGGTAGGCGACCGCCCCTTCCAGCAAGTGGCCCATCGAATACATCTCGTGCAGGTCGCGCAGGTTGGTCCAGCGCCTGTCCGGCTCGCGGCGAATGAACCAGCTGTTGAGGTAACCATCTGCCATCTGCCCTTTTTCGAGCTTCTCGACGATGGCGTCGATCTTCGCCTCAAGCGCGGCATCGGGATGGGCCTTCAGCGTATAACTTGCAGCCTCGATCCATTTGCCAAAATCGGAATCGAAGAAATGCTGCATCGACAGTCCACTCGGCTGGATCGGGCGCACCAGCGGCCCTGGCGGCTTGTCGAAGTCGAGCACCTCGAGGAAGCCCTCCTCCTCCAGCCGCTTGTGCTGCGTCGGGATGGTGACGTTGCGGATCGTCTCCGTCCAGCTCTGCCAGAAACCGCCATCGAATACGACACCGGAATGGTCGGCAGGTCTGTATCGCTGCCGTCCCGCAGCGCGTGCCGGTTGAAAGCGAGGTGAACTGGTCATGAGGACTCCTGAGCGGGACGAGCGCTGTTACTTCACGGCGCCGGCCGTCAGGCCGCGCACGTAATATCGTTGCAAGAGAAGGAAAAGCAGGATGCAGGGGACCATGGTCACGGCGATGCCGGCCTGCAGCGCGCCCCAGTCGATAATGCCATAGATGCCCGAGGAAACGTTGACCAGCATGATCGGCAGCGTGAACTTGTTCTGGTCGGACAGAAAGATGAGGGCGGCGAGGAACTCGTTCCATGAATTCAGGAAGGCAAACATTGCGACTGTGGCGACACCGGGGAGCGCGATCGGCAGCATGATCCGGCGCAGGATCGTCGCCTGCGACGCGCCATCTATCCGCGCCGCCTCGATCAGCGCCTTCGGCACTGCGTCGAAGGCGTTGCGCATCATGAAAACGGAAAAAGGAAGCTGGAAGGTCACGTAGATCAGCACTAGGCCGAAAAGATTGTTCTGCAGCCGGAAGACTTTCAGAATCAGGAAAAGCGGCGTCAGGATCGACTGGAATGGGATCATCATCGTTGCCATGATCAGCACGAAGAGCAGCGACTGGCCGGGAAAGCGGAATTTCGAAAATCCGTATCCCGCCGGCACCGAGACGAGCACCGTCAAGACCACCGTTCCGGCGGCAATCAGCACCGAATTGCCGGCATAGACGTACCAGCCGGCGCCGACATGCTCGAGGCGGCGGTAGTTCTCGAGCGAGAATGCCTTCGAGAAGAGCGCCGCCGGATCGGCAAGTGCTGCGGCAGCGGGCTTGAAGGAATTGGCGAAGGACCAGACGATCGGCATCACGAAGAAGACGGCAAAGACGCATGCCGTCAGAACGAAAGCGAGATAACCGAGCCGCTCGCTCGCCGGCTTCGCTGCGAGATTGTGGTTGAGCCGTTCCATCAACCCTCCTCCGGCCGCTGGCGCAGCAGGACGAACTGGATCGCGCTGATCGCCACCAGCACGACGAGCAGGGCAAAGGAGATCGCCGAGCCGTAACCGAGACGGTAGGATGAGAACGACGCGAGATAGATCGAGAACACCGCCGAGATCGTGCTGTTCTCAGGACCGCCCTGGGTGATGATGAAGAATTGGTCGAAGGCCAGCATCGATGAGGTGACGTTGAGGACCAGCGCCAGCACCACCGAGTTCCTCATCAAAGGCAGCGTGATCCGGCGAAACCGGCTCCAGACGCTGGCGCCGTCGATCCTGGCGGCTTCAATAACGTCGTTCGATATGCTCTGAAGGCCGGTCAGGAGGATGATCATCGTGAAGCCCGCTGTTTTCCAGACGACCATCAGGATGACGACGCCGAGTGCTGGCCAGAAACTTTCGAGCGGCCTCGGCGCGCTGTCGATGATGCCCGCTCCGCGCAGCAGCTGCGCAAAGACGCCGCTATCGGGATTGAGCAGCCACATCCACAATGTCGAGGCCGCCCCGAAGCCGATGACGACAGGCATGAAATAGATCGTGCGGAACAAGCCGGCGATCCGCAGCGGCCGGTCGACGAGCAGCGCCAAAGGAAAGGCCACCAGGAAGATCGCAGCCGTGACGAGCACGGTGTAGAGCAGCGTGAAACCCAGGGAATGCCAGAGCTGGGTGTCGCTGATCAGTTCGGCATAGTTGGAAAGGCCAATGAACTTCGTCCGGCCGAGAAGTGGCCAGTTGTAGAAGCTCATCCAAACCGTCATGACAAGCGGCACGAGGAAGAGCACGACGATGAACAGCAAGCCCGGCAGGATGAAGGCAAGACCAAGCCATCCCTTCGGCTCGGGCTCTCCGGTTGCGACTGCGCGCCTCCGGTTGCGAAGTGTCGAGGATATCACCGCAACTCCTCCTTCCGTTTGAATTTCGAGATGTGAAGGGAACGGCAGGGCATCCGTGGATACCCTGCCGAAGCCGCGGTCGGACTCAGTTCGGATTGGTGCGTTCGAGGATGCGGGTGAAGTCGGCCTGTGTCTTGGCGATCGTTCCGTCGACGTCGTCGCCGAAGATCGTGCCCTGGATCAGATTGAGGAAGGGACCGGTGCGGCTGACGAAGAGTTCATCGGACGAAAAAGTGTAGGGCGTGCGCGCCTTGGCGAGGATATCGTAGGCAACGAGATTGCGCGGGTCGAATTTCGCATAGGCTTCCGCGGCGAGGTCGGTGCGCGACGGCATCCCCGATTCCTGGGTGATATAGACCTGCTGCTCGGGCTGCATGTAGAAATTGACGAAATCGAGCGCGACTTTCTTCTTCTCTTCGCTGATGCCCTTGATGAGGGACAGCGTGTCGCCGCCGGCAAAGCTCGATGCACCACCCTTCGGCCCTGGGATCGGCGCAACGGCGAACTTCACGTCGGGATATTTGCTGGTCAGCAGATTGACGATGTAGGAACCGGTCATCAGGATGCCGACCTTGCCCGAGGCGAAGGCTTCAACGGCGTTGTTGCCGTTGCCGGAACGCGAGGTCGGATGAATCGCACCGGCCTTCCACATATCGCGATAGGCAGCGATGGTCTCACGTAGCGCCGGCGTATCGACCGTGGCGCTGCGGCCGTCATCGCTCAGCACATCGGCATTGGCGGCCCAGAGATGCGGCAGGAAGTCGTAGATCAACCAGCTTCCCGAATTCGCCACGAAATAGAAGCCGTAGGTCTCGTTGCCGAGCGCGGCGATCTTTTTGGCGTCGGTGGCAATCTCCTCCATCGATGCCGGCGCCTTGTTGGGGTCGAGGCCGGCCTTGGTGAAGAGATCGGTGTTATAAGCGATGATCGAGGCATCCGGCAGGGCCGGCACGCCGTAGATCTTGCCGTCATAGGTGGCGAGACGGATGTGGGACGGGCTCATCGCCGAGGAATAGGGCAGGCCCTTCACGAAGTCGGAGATATCCTCGAGACCATCCGCCGCGGCAAAGGTCGGGAGATAGATCAGGTCGAGCACGGCGCCGTCAGGAGCCGCGCTGCCGGCAATCGCTGCACCCAGCTTCGGCACCATCTGCTCTGCCGTGATCTGGGTAACGTTGACCTTGTCGGAGTGCGATGCGTTGTATTTGTCGGCCAGTCCCTGAAGGACGGCGCCGGAGGACGTGCGCACCCATAGGGTGATTTCTTCGGCGCTGGCGAGAGAAGAGCTTGCCAGCAGCGCAAGAGCAGTGATCGTTGTTTTCAGTCGAAGCATGCTTGTTCCCCTTTTTCTCGTTCAGGCCTCAGGCCTTCGGACGAAATGGACGTTAGATCAGAATTTTTTCGGTGTCGACAGTCTGTGTGCATAAATCTAGCGTGCGATTGATAAAACCTTTTAACAGCACGATTTTTTCTGCTAAAAGCTTTTAGCATGAACTGAAGACGAGGCGTGGCTTGAAGAATACCGGTGACCGGAGACGGACGATCTACGACGTGGCGAAGGCTGCGGGCGTCAGCATTTCGACGGCGTCGAACGCGCTGAACGGCACCGGCCGGACGAATGCGGAGACGCGCGAACGGGTCCGGCGCGTGGCAGAAGAGATCGGGTTTCGGCCCAATGCACTCGCCCGTGGGTTGCTAAGTAAGCGAAGCCATGCGATCGGAATGCTGACCAACGACA
The DNA here is from genome assembly GCF_025941625.1 of Rhizobium acaciae. Classification (NCBI taxonomy): domain Bacteria; kingdom Pseudomonadati; phylum Pseudomonadota; class Alphaproteobacteria; order Hyphomicrobiales; family Rhizobiaceae; genus Rhizobium; species Rhizobium acaciae. The sequence goes on along the minus strand of NZ_JAPCZO010000015.1, from coordinate 157,460 downwards.
CCTATGGCAGACTGACGCTGCCGATGGCGGCCGGGGTGTCGGAAGTGCTCGTCGATCACGGCGTGTCCGTCTTCCTCTGCGCGACGAACAACGATCCGAGGCTCGCCCAGCTGCACCTGGAGGCGCTACTCGACAGGCAGGTCGACGGCATCATATTCACCGCGACCCGCCTCGACCTCGAGCCGCCGGTCCAGCTGTCCCGCTTGCCGATACCCGTCGTCTACGTCTTTGCCGAGGGGCCGACCGACAGCGTCACCTTCTTTCCCGACGACGAACAGGGCGCACGCCTCGCCGTCGACCATCTCAAGGAACTGGGCCGGTCGCGGATCCTGCACATCACCGGCCCGCGGGATTACCTGGCCGCTCGCATCCGCGCCCAATCCTATCACGACGCCTGCGGCGACGGTGCCGAAGCGATGTTCGGCGAGTGGTCGGAGGAATGGGGTCACGAAGCCGTCCAGACGGTCTTTGCCCGGCCCGGCCTGAAGCCCGACGCCATCTTCTGCGGCAGTGACGAGATCGCCCGCGGCGCCATCGACGCGCTTCGCGACCTCAATGTGGAGATTCCCACGGATGTCGCCGTGGTCGGGTTCGACAATTGGGAAGTCGTCGCACGGCAAACGCGCCCGCCGCTGACCACCATCGACATGGAGTTGAAGGAACTGGGCCATCGCGCCGGCCTGGCAATCCTTAGCCTCTCCAAGGGTGAACCGGTCCCTGCCGGCATCACCAGATTGCCGTGTCGCCTGGTCGTGCGGCAGTCTTGCGGCAGCCCCCTTCAATCCGACTGAAAACGACGGCAAGCAACACAGGCAAGCCGGCCGTCGTCGCTATTATCTGTCCGTGGAATTGCCGAAACGGGTCAGGCTGTTGCGGCTGACCAGCGACGGCATCTGGAAAATATGCTCGGAAGCGGTGCGGCCTTCTATTCTCGAAATGAGGGCCCGGGTTGCGACCTGACCGAGCTCCCTGCCCGACTGATCGATGCTTGCGAGATTGACGAGGCCGAGTGCCGCGGTCGACGAATTGTCGTATCCGATGACGGCGAGATCTTCTGGCACGCGCACCCCCATCTCCATAGCCAGACTCAGAAGGGTGATCGCGTCGAGATCGCTCCAGCAGAACACGGCGCGCGGCCTGTCCTTCCTCGATAGGAACTTTCGCATCACCTCTTCCCGCTTTGGCGAAGCAATCGGAATTTTGCTGATCGCTGGCGAGGAGCCGAGCCCGCCACGCTGCATCGCCCTGCGAAACCCAATCTCACGCTGGCGGACGACGGAGACCGCGTGCCCCTGGCGCTCGCCAAGGCTCAGCATTTCGATGTCGCGATAACCGCAGGCAAGAAGCGCTTCCACCGCGATCTCCGCCCCGCGCTGATCGTCGGCATTGACGGTGTCGAAGGCCGTAGCGCTGGCATCGTGGTAACCGACCGCGACGATCGGTATCTGGACGGCGAACTTTGCGAGGATCTCCGAGGGCAAACGCGGCGCAACGAGGATCAGGCCGTCCATCTTGTAGTCGATCATCGATTCGATCAACGACGTCTCCAGCTGCACGCGCGCATCGCTGACGCCGATCATCGCCTGGTAGTGCGAAGGCCCAAGCACCTCATTCACGCCGGCAATCACCTCCGGAAGGAAGGGATTGCGGATATCGATCAGGAGCACGCCGATGGTGAAACTCCGGCCACGCAGCCCTCTAGCTGCCCGCGAGGGGCGATAGGCGAGTGCCTCGATGGCATCAGTCACCCTTGCGCGCAGCGCATCACTGACGCCATAGGCATTTCGCATCACCTTGGAAACCGCTGCGACCGATACGCCTGCGTGAGTTGCCACGGTCCGGATCGTCACGCGATCGTTTCGTTGCGGCTTTTGTTTTTCTTCGATTGACATGAAATCTCTGGCTTGCTGCGGATCGTCAACATCGCCCGCAGAACCACCATGGCAGACTGACAACGAAAATTCTATTGCGCTTCGGAAGAAAATGTAGAACGTTATATGGAGAACGTTCTACAACTCGTCGGGAGGACTTGATGAACTTTCAGCCGGCAGCCATCAGCGGCAACCTCGTTTCGCGCGTCTGGTCCGGGGATATGATCGCGCCACTATCGGATGGCGGTCAAGGAACAGCCGCAAGCTTCGTCTCCAAGACCTTCGAACATGATGGCGCCAAGCTTCCCGTCGAGCTCTTTATCTCCGCACTTGGCCTCTACCGCTGCTTCATCAACGGCGTTCGCGTCGGTAGCGACCTGTTGACCCCAGGTTGGACGAACTACGACGATCGCCTTGCCTATCAGCGATACGACATCTCGAACCTGCTCAAGCCGGGCCTCAACCGCATCGAGATCTGGCTTGCCGACGGATGGTACCGATCACCTTTGATGTGGGGCGCCCAGGCGATCCCGAATTGCTGGGGCGACAGGATCGGCGCCATTGCGGATCTGATCGGAGCTGATGGCACCGTTCTTTCCACCGACACCACATGGCGAAGCGGTGTTCTGCCGATCCTGAAGTCGGGGATCTATTTCGGTGAAGTCTACGATGCCCGCCAGGAAAACTACTTGGAGACCCACGGCACCGAGAGATTGCCCTTCGACAGAGAACTGCTCGTCGCGCATGAAACGGCTGCGGTGCGCGAATTGCGGCCACTCGCCGCAGTCGAAAACTGGACCGACGATGAGGGCAGGACGATCTATGATTTCGGCCAGAATGCCGGCGGCTACATCAGATATACGGTCCGGGGCACTGCCGGCGCCGAAGTCCGGGTGGAGCATTCGGAAGTTCTCGGTCCCGACCGTCATTTCGACAATCGCAACTATCGCACGGCCGCAGCGCACACCATCTACACGTTGCGGGGAGACGGCGACGAGACCTACGCGCCGCATTTCACCTTCCACGGCTTCCGCTATGCCAGGGTGACGATCAAGGGCGATGCGAAGATCCTCGCAATCGCGTCCATCCCGATCTCATCGGTGCCCGAGCCTGCCGGCGGTTTCACCTCGGGCAATGCATTGGTCAATCGCCTCGTCGAAAATACCATCTGGTCGCAGCGCGCCAATTTCGTCGAGGTGCCGACCGATTGCCCGCAGCGCGACGAACGCCTGGGCTGGACGGGCGACGCCCAGGTCTTTGCCGCAACCGCATGCTGGCTGAGCGACAGCCAATCCTTCCTGAGAAAATATCTGCGCGATGTGATGGCCGATCAGCGCGAGGATGGCGCCGTCTCGCATTTTTCGCCGGATCCGACGCGCTTGCATCCAGCCAATTTCCCGGGCTATGCCGGCTCGACCGGCTGGGGCGATGCGATCGTCGTCATTCCCTGGGTACTCTATACCCATTACGGCGAACGGGCCGTCCTGTCGGAGTGCCTGGATTCGATGGTGCGCTGGGTCGATTTCGTCTGGTCGATCTCGGATGGCCCGCTCGTGCGTCCGCCGTCGCGTTGGGGCGACCGCGGCTTCACCTTCGGCGACTGGCTGCAGCCGGTCGGCGACAATCGAAAGCCTCGTCCGACGATTGCCGACGATTGCGCGGCCACGCTCTACCACTTCATCTCGACCGACCTTCTGGCAAGGATCGCAGCCACTCTTGGTGAGCATGCGCTTGAAGAGAGGATGAAACAGCGTGCAAACGAGATCCGGCGGGCATTCACCAACGAGTTCATCACACCGGCGGGACGGCTCGCGCATAATGACCAGACGTCCTATGCGCTCGCCTTCCTCCACGAGCTGATACCGGCGGAGCACACGCAAGCCGCACAGCAGCATTTCCGGCAGGTGATCATCGATGCCGACTACAAGATCGGCACCGGCTTCATCGGCACGCCCGCCCTGCTGCCGGCGCTGACGAAGCTCGGCATGGACGATCTGGCCGAAAAGGTCTTCCTGCAGGAGGATGTGCCGGGCTGGCTCTACCAGGTATCAAAAGGGGCGACGACGATCTGGGAGCGGTGGGATTCCATGGCGCCCGACGGGACCATCTACGAACCCGACATGAACAGCTACAACCACTATGCCTATGGTGCTGTCTGCCAATGGCTGTTCGAAAGCGTCGCCGGAATTTCGCCGAACCCGAGCGCACCGGGATTTGCCGAGGTGATCGTCGATCCCGCGCCGATTCCGTCCCTTTCGCCGGTTTCGGCCTATCATGATATCAGCCAGGGACGCATCGAGGCCGGCTGGCAGTGCGACGGCAACAAAGTCACCTATGTATTGACACTTCCGGAAGGCTGCATCGGCCGCTTCCGACCAGGAAAACGGCATCAAAACCCGTCGCTCAATGGAGAGCCCGTCGTCGAGGAAGCCGTTCTTGCCCCGGGAACGCACCGACTGGTCTTTTCCCTACCCAATTCTTGAGGAGCATACACGTCACACCGTTCAGAGGAGGAACGTCATGACACATCGGATAAAGCTCATTCTTGCGGGCGTGTCCGCGCTTTTGGCGCTGGTCGCGGCCGGTCCGTCGCATGCAGAAACCACGCTGTCATTCCTGATCGACAATAACCCGGATACCGTCGCGGCGGCCGAGGCACTGGTTGCCGCCTATCAGGCAAAGGCGCCTGACGTGACGATCGAAATCGAGCCGCGGGCAGGAGGTGGCGAGGGTGACAACATCATCAAGACGCGCCTGGCGACGGGCGAGATGTCCGACGTGTTTCTCTATAATTCCGGCTCGCTGCTCCAGGCGCTGAAACCCGCGCAGACGCTTGTCGATCTGAGCGGTCTTGCGTCGCAGGCGAAGGTGGACGAAGGCTTCAAGTCGGTCGTCCGCGCCGACGGCAAGCTCTACGGCGTTCCCTTCGGCACGGCGATGGCGGGCGGCATCCTCTACAACAGGAAAATCTACCAGGACCTCGGCCTGTCAGTCCCGAAGACATGGGCAGACTTCATGGCCAACAACGCAAAGGTCAAGGCATCAGGCAAGGTCGCCGTGGCGCAGACCTATCGCGATACCTGGACCTCGCAGCTGTTCGTTCTGGCGGACTATTACAACCTCCATGTCGCCGTGCCGAACTTTGCCGCCGACTACACTGCCAACAAGGCGAAATACGCAGAGACGCCTGCGGCCATGAAAGGCTTCGAACGGCTGAAGGACGTTCACGACGCTGGCCTGATGAACGAAGATTTCGGCGCGGCAAGCTACGACGATGGCTTGAGAATGGTGGCAACCGGCGAAGCAGCGCATTATCCGATGCTGAGCTTCGCAATCGGCGCGCTCAAGCAGAACTATCCCGAGAACCTCGCAGATGTCGGTTTCTTCGCGCAGCCGAGCGACGACGCGGCGACGAATGGCCTGACGGTCTGGATGCCGCCCGCCCTCTACATTCCCCTTACCAGTCAGCATGCAGAGGAAGCGAAGAAATTCGTGGATTTCGCAGGAAGCGTCGAAGGCTGCAAGATCATGGTGGAAACCAACACCGTGCAAGGGCCTCCCTTGATCGACGGCTGCGGTCTGCCGGCCGACGTACCGCCTGCGGTGAAGGACATGCTTCCCTATTTCGAGGCCAAGGACAAGACGACCCCGGCGCTGGAATTTGTTTCGCCGGTCAAGGGGCCGGCTCTCGAGCAGATCACCGTCGAAGTCGGCTCCGGTATTCGCCAGCCTGCCGACGCGGCAAAACTCTATGACGACGATGTGCGCAAACAGGCCAAGCAACTCGGCCTGCCCAACTGGTAGCGGTCTATCGGGATACAGCGCCGCGCGTCTTCCAGACGCGCAAAGGACGCTGTAACTCTTTGAATTGCTGCATAATTTTATCCCAAAATCGATTCCGATTTAGGGAATTATGCAGCGGTTAACCTCGCTCCTAAAGGGGCGAGGCTCCACCCGATCGAAGAGGTCGTCATGACAGAGGCACGCCCCCACTCGCGCAAATCGCCCTACCCGCTGTGGTTTTTCATTCCGGCCGCAATCATCTACGGCGCGCTGTTTCTGGTTCCCACCGTATCCTCTCTCTGGTTCAGCCTGACACGCTGGGATCTTTCGACCGCCGAATTCATCGGGCTCGAAAACTTTCAGCAGTTTTTTTCCGAACCCTTCCTGGTCAAGGGACTGGTCAACACGCTGATCTATGCCGTGACGACATCCGGCCTGAAGACGGTCTGCGGGTTGCTGCTCGCCGTGCTGCTGACCAGCAATATTTTCGCCCGCGGCTTCCTGCGCACCCTGGTCTTCTTTCCCGTCCTGGTCTCGACGATCGGCATCGGCATCACCTTCACGGTGATGATGCATCCGACCAGGGGCATCATCAATGTCACGCTCGAAACACTCGGCATTCCAGGACCTGGATGGCTGACCAATCCGGCACTGGCGCTTTTTTCCGTGGCTCTCGTCGATCTCTGGAAGGGGGTCGGCCTCGCCACCCTGATCTTCATCGCCGGCCTTGCTGCGATCAGCCCCGATTATTACGAGGCGGCGAGAATTGACGGGGCCACGCGTCTCCAGCAATTTTTCCGCATCACCCTGCCGCTCGTGCGTCCCGCCACCATCACCGTGGTGACCTTGTCGCTGATCGGCGGGCTTCGTTCCTTCGATCTGATATGGGCGATGACCCGCGGCGGACCCGGTTTCTCCTCGGATGTGATCGCCTCTGTCATCTACAAACAGTACCAGGCGGGCTTCTACGGTCTGTCGACCGCTGGAAACGTCATCCTGTTTGCGCTGATTGCAGTGATCATCCTGCCACTCACCCTTTGGTTCAATCGGCGCGAGGTCGAGGAATGAGAAGCACCCGCCCTTACGTGACCGGCGCGATAGCCCTTGCGGTGGCGGCCGTCATCTTCGTCATGCCCTTCATTTTCGTCGCCCTGCAGGCGGTCAAATCGAAATCCGAAGCGTCCCGCCTCGATTTCATATTGCCTGAGCAGTGGCTGTTCTGGGATAATCTGGTCGCCGTCTTCAAGGCGCGCGACTACCAGCTCGTGCTCGCCTATTTCAACTCCACGCTGATCACCGTCGTCTCCGTCACGATCCTGATCCTGCTGTCGGCGATGGTCGGCTATGTGATGCAGCGCCGCAAGACCGTCTGGAACAGGGTGGCCTCCATTGCCCTTTTCATGGGCCTGATGATGCCCCCAGCCGTCGTGCCCACCATCGGCCTCTTACAGGAGATCGGTCTCTTCAAGACCATGACCGGGATGATCCTGATCCAGGTCGCCTATAATCTCTCGTTCTCTACATTGCTCTACCGGTCATTCATTTCAACCATACCACGCGACCTCGACGAGGCGGCGCTGATCGATGGCGCCAAGCCCCGGCAGATTTTCTTCAGAGTGATCCTGCCGCTGCTGAAACCGGTGACCGTTACCAACATCGTCGTGCAGTCGATCGCGATCTTCAACGATTTCACCAACCCGCTCTACTACCTTCCCGGCAAGGAGAACGTGACCGTGCAGCTGACGCTCTATAACTTCCAGAGCATGTATACGAGCCAGTACAATCTCCTCTTCATGAACATCCTCCTCGTGACGATCCCACCGCTGATCGTCTTCATCTTCTTCAACCGTCAGATCGTCGCGGGCATGACATCAGGCGCAGTCAAAGGGTAGCAGAATGGCTGAGCTCACTCTCAAACAGGTTCGCAAGAGCTTTGGCGCCCTCGAAGTCATCAAGGGGATCGATCTGGAGGTCGCCTCCGGCGAGTTCGTGGTTTTCGTCGGCCCATCTGGATGCGGAAAGTCGACGTTGCTGCGGATCATCGCCGGTCTGGAGGAAACGACGTCAGGCGCGCTGACCATCGGCGGCAAGGATGTGACCTATGCCGAACCCTCCGAGCGCGGCATTGCCATGGTATTCCAGAGCTACGCGCTCTACCCCCACATGACCGTGGCGGAGAATATCGCCTTCGGGCTTTCGCTCGCCCGCCGCCCGAAGGCTGAGATCGCCGCCAAGGTGGCGGCGGCCGCCGAAACATTGCAGCTCACCCATCTCTTGCAGAGAAAACCGAAAGCACTCTCCGGCGGCCAGAGGCAGCGCGTCGCCATCGGCCGGGCGATCGTTCGCGACCCCAAAGTCTTCCTGTTCGACGAGCCGCTCTCCAATCTCGATGCTTCGCTCAGAGCCCAGATGCGCCTCGAGATATCAGACCTCCATGCCCGCCTGAAGTCGACGATGGTCTATGTCACCCACGACCAGGTCGAAGCGATGACGATGGCAGACAAGATCGTCGTCCTGAATGGCGGCGCGGTCGAACAGATCGGCAGTCCGATGGAACTCTACCGCAATCCCGCGACACCATTCGTCGCCGGCTTCATCGGCAGCCCGAAGATGAACCTCTATGGCGGCGAGATAGCGCGGCGAATGAACTGCACGACCTACGGCATCCGCCCTGAGCATATCAGGCTTTCGGAAGGTGCCGGGCAATGGCAGGGCAGGATCCGGCATCTCGAGCGGCTTGGCGCCGACGCAATCCTCTACCTCGACATCCCCGGGCTCGGCGAGATGGTCGTGCGCGCCGAAGGCGAGACGCCGTTTGCGCCTGGAATGACGGTCTGGGCAAATCCGGTCGAAGGAGCGGAACATCGGTTCTGAGGCTAATGCACGCCGCTCTTCCCGCCCGCTGACGAGTCTTTGGAGTGTCAGGCGAGAAGACGCGCGGGTTGGCCTTGGCGGATGACCAGTTCGACCGCCTGCTTGTCGAAAGATACGAAGCTCTCGCCGCCAAGCCACGCTCCTTCATGGGCAATCACGCCGTCTGCGAAATCGCCACCCGCCTCCAGCATGGCCAGTCCTGCTTCGACCGCAGGACGGTTCATCGCCACATTGCCCGCGTTGAGCAGGTCGTGGATCGTCTGTGAAACATCTTCCTTTGATAGCCTGGCTCCTCGACGCAGTATCCAGACCAGTTCACATAAGCTCGGCAAGGAAACCGCGATCAGCGATGCTTCCTTGAGGAGCTTTGCCGCTGCCCTGCCCTGCTCGGCATCATCCTGCAGGACTGCTCGAGCAAGAATGTTGGTATCGACTGAGACTTTCATTCCTCGCCGGCCCAGCCCGAAGCCGCGATTTCGTTCATCTCTTCGATGGTCAACGGCTTTTTCATCTTGCCAGCATGCCGACCGATAAAATCGTCGATTGTCCCCGTTGGACGAGCAGCCTTTACCCGCAGCTCGCCCCCAGGCAGCTTGTCGAATTCGATCCGCTCCCCCGGTTTGACCCCAAGGTGCGTCAGCAAGTCCCGCCTCAGCGTGATTTGCCCTTTCATTGTGACGGCAAGGGAAGCCATGGAAAATCTCCTATCTTAAGTCAACACAAAAGTAATGGATTTTTTCCTTACATTCAAGGTTCGCGTGATACGAACTTTGCCTTCACTTTGCCTTCACTGGCCTTGCTCGTGCGTGGCTCACTCCAACCGAAGAAGGAGCGCCGACGCCTGAGCCGCCTTTTTAGAACCGGTCTGGACGCAGGGGCGCCAGATCGACAGCCGGGCGCTGTCCGGCGACCAGCTGGGAAACCAGATAGCCGGTCAGAGCCGACAGTGTCAGACCGAGATGGCCGTGGCCGAAGGCATAGGTGACGCGGGGCAAACGGCGGGAGCTGCCGATCACCGGAAGTGAATCCGGCATGGACGGGCGAAAACCCAGCCACTCGTCGCTGCCTTGCCCGGCCGCCGGCAGGAGCATTTTGACGCCGTCACGGATCATCGCGGTCCGCTTGGGGTTCAACGGAGCGGCAAGCCCGCCGAGTTCGACGGTTCCGGCCGCGCGCAATCCATCGGCCATCGGCACCATGTAGAAGCCGTGTTCGGGATAGCAGACCGGGCGCGACAGCAGATGGTCCGCTTGCGGGAACAAGACGTGATAACCGCGCTCGGTGTCGAGCAGGACGCGATCGCCTATCGATGCGGTCAGCTTGCGCGAATGGGCGCCGGCGGCGACCACCGCATGGTCCGCAAGGATTTGCGTGCCCGCGATCTGCAAGCAGATGCCGTTGTCACGCGGCTCGATGGCTGAGACTTCGCCGCGGACGATCTCTCCTCCGCCGTTTATAACGGCCTGGGCGAGCGCGAAGGCGAGTTGCCTGGGGCTGGAAAACACATAGGCGTCACGAAACAGCACGCCCTTGTGGTAAAGCGGCGCAAGATGAGGCTCCATCTTCTGGATATCGGCGCGCTCCAGCCGGTCCATGGCGACGCCATGACGCTCACGCAGCGCGTTTTCGGCGTCAGCCGCCCGGAATTGCGCTTCGGTCTTATAGAGATACAGGCAGCCGTCATGCCGCTTCAGCCGTTCGGCGCCTGCCTGCGTCACAAGCGGTTGCCAGGCCGCATCGGCGTGAGAAAGCAGCACCGCCAGTGTGCCGGCGATCCGCTCGACCTCGGCTTTCGTGCTCGATGCCAGGAAGGCGCGCAGCCAAGGGACCAGTTGCGGCAGGTATCTCCAGACGATCGCCAGCGGACCGAGCGGATTGAGCAGCATTCCCGGCACACGCCAGATGACCCCTGACGTCGCGACGGGAACGACGCCGTGCGGCGCAAAGGTGCAGGCATTTCCGTAGGAGCAGGCCTGCCTGTAGGATGCATCGCCCAAGGGCGGCGCCGGATCGATGATCGTGACCCGGTGCCCCATTCTTTGCAGCCAAAGCGCCGTGCAGAGGCCGACCAATCCGGCACCGACCACAGCCACATGCCGGCGCTCGGCGTCGGGCAAGGGCTGAAGGTCGGGAAGCGGCGTGTTCATCGCCTAGACCAGGCCTGCCAGAGCGCGGGGACGATCGTTCAGCGTGGCGGCGATGATGCGCAGCGCCGTTGCAAGTTCATCCCGCGACGATGCGCAGCCGACATTGACGCGAACGGCGTGCTCGACCGGCTGACGGTCACAGGCAAAGGCGGTGGCGGCCATGACCGCAACGCCATGGGCGCGCAGATTGGCGGCAAAATCCTCGCATCGCCATGGCGCCGGCAGCCTCAGCCATAAAAACATGCAGCGCGGATCGGCGGAGAAGGAGTGGCCGGCAAGGATTGTCGTGACGATCGCATGGCGTGCGCGCAGCTCTGTAAGCTGGGCCTTCAGGATCGCTTCGGCCGTGCCGTCCTCCAGCCAGCGGGTCGCTATCAGCAGCGGCAGCGGAGAGGGCATCCAGGCGGTCGTGCGAACCGCCTCGGCAGACAGCAGCGCACGGCCGGGCGGGCAGCAGAGATAGCCGACGCGCAGACCCGGCGCCAGCGCCTTGGAGAGCGCCGATATATGGTAGGTTCTGGTCGGCGCAAGCGTGATCAGGGCGTTTGCCCTGGTCCCGAGCATCGGTCCATAGACATCGTCCTCGATGATGACGAGATCGTGCTTTTCCGCGACGTCGACCAGTTCGCGACGACGAGCCTCGCTCATGGTGACGACGGTCGGATTGTGCATCGAGGGAACCGTGAAGACGGCGCGCACGCTCTCCCGGCCGCAGATATCGTCGAGCTCCACCGCCGACATGCCCTGATCGTCACTTCCGATGCCGATGATGCGAAAGCGGAACATCTGGGCAAGCGCAATCAGCCCATAATAGGTCAGCCGATCGCAGACGATGGTGTCGCCGGGCTCCATCAGGCTGCTGATCACCGCCAGCAACGCGTGCTGGGCGCCACTGGTGACGACGATATCGTCTTCGGACGGATCGAAGCCGTTGAGCGATATCCATTTTCTCCCGGCGTAGCGCGCCCAGGCAGGACCTTCCGGCGGCTGATACTCCTGCATCTGGCGGAAGCGCCGGTCGGACGACAGGTCTGGCAGGGATTGGGCGAGGCGCTGCTGGAAATCGTCGACGGCCGGCCGGTTGACGGTCAGATCGATGATACCGGCCGGGCTCGTTGCCCGGTCGACCCGCGGCATGGCGCCGTCGCCGATGACGATCGTGCCGCGCCGGGTGCTGCCCATCACAAGGTTGAGGTTCTGCAATTCGCGGTAGGCGCGCGTGACGGTGGAGACGTTGAGCGACCGCTCCCGCGCCAGGTCGCGCTGCGGCGGAAGCTGGCTGCCGGGGGGCAAGGCGCCCGAGCGGATCCTCGCCTCGAGCTCGTTTGCGAGCTCCAGATAGGCCGGTATCCGCGTTTCCCGCTCCTGATTTGTCCGGGTCACTTCCGATCTTTCAGACATACAATTCCTGTAACGGCGGCATAAATTCCATAAGCCGGACGCACACATCAATCCCCGAGGCGCTGCGATTCAGCTTGCTTTCGTGCGACATAGCACGCTTTCCCAGTGTTTTCGAGACCCTGTCGCTGCCACCACACAAAATTATTTGTGTGGCTTGACAAGCCCAAGTAGACCGAGACAATATAACCCAGCATCGAGACAAAGAGGCAGGGACCCGCCGATGCAAACAGGAGGACTTGATGAGCGAGCGCTTCATTGCTTTCGAAGGCGTGCGTAAATCCTATGACGGCGTCAGCTATGTCGTGCGCGGCCTGGACCTCGACGTCGCCAAAGGGGAGTTTCTGACCCTTCTCGGCCCGTCCGGATCCGGCAAGACCACGACGCTGATGATGCTGGCCGGCTTCGAAGCGCCGACCGACGGAACGATCATGCTTGCCGACAACAGGATCGACAGTGTCCCACCGCATCGCCGCAATATCGGTGTGGTCTTCCAGAATTACGCACTCTTCCCGCATATGACCGTCGGCGAGAACGTCGCCTTCCCGCTGAAAATGCGCCGGCTCGGCAAGGCCGAGATCACCGAGCGGGTGCGCCGCGCGCTCGACATGGTTCGCATGGCGAGCTTCGAAACGCGGCGGCCCAACCAGCTTTCCGGCGGACAGCAGCAGCGCATCGCGCTCGCCCGGGCGCTCGTCTTCGAGCCGCAGCTCGTGCTGATGGACGAGCCGCTCGGTGCGCTCGACAAGCAGCTTCGCGAACATATGCAGCTCGAGATCAAGCACCTGCATGCCCGCCTCGGCATCAACGTCGTTTACGTCACCCACGACCAAAGCGAGGCGCTGACCATGTCGGATCGGGTCGGCGTGTTCAATGACGGCATCCTGCAGCAGATCGCACCGCCGCATGCGCTCTACGAGACGCCGGCAAACCCCTTCGTCGCGACCTTCATCGGCGAAAACAACGCGATATCGGGCGAAGTCGTCGCGATCGAAAGTGGCGTCTGCCGGATTCGCGCGCCCGATGGTTCGATCATCACCGGCCATGCCGGAGAAGGATTGAAGGAAGGCGCGCGGGCAACGCTGGTGTTGCGGCCCGAGCGGATTCAGCTGGCGCCCGCAACCGAGGTTCCGAACCGGTTCACCGCGACGCTCAAGGAAATCATCTATCACGGCGACCATGTCAGGCTGCGCGTCTCGGCCTGCGGCTGCGACGACATCTTCATCAAAGTCGCCGCGGCTCAGGACATTCCGGTTCAATTGCTAGGCTCCACTGCCGTCATCGGCTGGGCGCCGGAGGATTGCCGCGCGCTCGCGCTCTCCTGACCGGGCGCTCATTCTTTCACAGACGCAGCAACAAAAAGGGGAACCACCATGATGCGTTTAAACTGCATGCTTCTCAGTTCCGTCATGACTCTTGCCATCGCAGGAGCGGCATTTGCCGAGGATACGCTGACCGTCACATCCTGGGGCGGCGCCTATACGAAGAGCCAGGAGGAGACCTTTTTTAAGCCCTTTGCCAAGGAAACCGGCACCAAGATTCTCCAGGATGAATGGGACGGCTCGACCGCCAAGCTGAAGGGCATGGTCGAAACCGGCCAGGTGACTTGGGATGTCGTCGATGTTGAACCCAGCCATGCGCTGCAAGGCTGTGACGAAGGCTGGCTCGAAACGATCGACTATTCGAAGCTTGGCGGCAAGGACGCCTTCATCGACGGCGCCGCGATGGATTGCGCGGTCGCGACGATCGTCTTCGGCACCATCTATGCCTATGATGCCGCCAAGTTCCCGAATGGCGGGCCGACGACGATGGCCGACCTGTTCGATACGGCGAAGTTCCCCGGGCCGCGCGCCTTGCGCAAATCGCCGAAGACCACGCTGGAATTCGCGCTAATTGCCGACGGCGTCAAACCCGCCGAGGTCTACGACGTGCTCGGGACGCCGGAGGGCGTCGACCGCGCCTTCAAGAAACTCGACACGATCAAGAAGGATGTAAAGGTCTGGTGGACGGCCGGCGCGCAGCCGCCGCAGCTTCTCGCCGACGGCGAAGTCGTGATGACCACGGCATGGAATGGCCGCATCTACGATGCCGTCAAGAACAGCGGCAAGAACTTCAAGATCGTCTGGGACGGCCAGGGAATGGACTTCAATCTCTGGGCCGAGCCGAAAGGCTCGAAGAACAAGGAACTTGCGGACAAATTCGTCGCCTTCACCGTCAATCCCGACGTGATGGCGCAGCAGTCCAAATACATATCCTATGGCCCGACCCTGAAAGCGGCCATCGCCAAGGTTCCAGCGGATATTCTCGTCGATCTGCCGACCGCGCCTGACAATACGAAGACGGCCTTTGTCGTCTCCTCCGAGTTCTGGGCCGACCATGATGAGGAGTTGACCGAACGCTTCAACAAGTGGCTCGCACAGTAACCTCGTAGGGCGGACGAGTGCCCCCTGGCTTCGTCCGCCCCTTTCTCTACCGCAGGAAGGCATGAGCGATGGTGATCGCGACAATGAATGATGGCGACGAGGCAAGGATTGCCGCTCGCACGCGGGTGAAAAGCCTCGGCAGTGCGAAAAGCAAGGCGCAACTGAGAGCGCTGCTGCTGATCGCGCCTCTGTTGATCTTCCTGCTGTTCGTCTTCGTCCTGCCCATTGCCCTGTTGTTGACACGCGCGGTCGACAACAGGGCGGCTTCCGCCGCCCTGCCCTACACGATGTCGGCTCTATCAGCCTGGGATGAACAATCCCCGCCCGACGAAGCGCTGTTTGCCGCCTTTGCCACCGATCTGAAGCAATCGCCGCGCGACCGGATCGCCGAAGTGGCCAAGCGTCTCAACTATTACGAGACCGGCATGCGCTCGATGCTGTTGAAAACCGCGCGCACGATCCGCAACGCGGAGCCGCCCTACAAGACCGCCTTCGTTGCCATCGATCCCAAGTGGGAGAGCCCGCACTACTGGACGATCATCAAGAATGCGTCGCCGCCCTTCACCGACTATTACCTGCTCGCCTCGCTCGACCTGGAGCGCGACGCGTCGGGCGCCATCGGCAGGGTCTCGGCGGAGAATGCGGTGCATGTCGATATCCTGATCCGCACATTCGTCGTCAGCGCTTCGGTGACCGTGATCTGCCTGTTTCTCGGCTACCCCCTCGCCGCGCTAATTGCCCGTTCGAAAGGGGCGGTCGCCAATACGCTGCTGATCCTGGTGCTCCTGCCGTTCTGGACCTCGCTTCTGGTGCGCACCAGCGCCTGGGTCGTCTTGCTGCAGGGACGCGGCGTGATCAACTCGGCGCTCATCTGGTTGGGCCTGATCGACCCCGCTCATCCCCTCGACCTGATCTACAATCGCATCGGCGTGCTGATTGCCATGACCCATATTCTGCTGCCCTTCATGGTGCTGCCGATCTACAGCGTCATGAAGAGCATCCCTCCGGTCTATCTGCGTGCCGCCTCGTCGCTTGGCGCGCCGCCGATGTCGGCCTTCTTCCGCATATACCTGCCGATGAGCATGCCTGGTGTCAGCGCCGGCGGGTTGCTCGTCTTCATCCTGGCGCTTGGCTATTACATCACCCCGGCTCTGGTCGGCGGGCCGGGAGACCAGATGGTGAGCTATTTCATCGCCTACTACTCCAATCAGGTCACGAACTGGGGCATGGCGGCGGCTTTGAGCACAATCCTGCTGGTGGCGGTGCTGATCCTCTACGCCGTCTACAATCGTATTGTCGGCATCGACAGGCTGAGGATAGGCTGATGACGAATTTCCTTTCTTTCCCGCGGCTGTTTTCGATCCTCTTGTGGCTGGCTGGCGGCCTGGTGATCCTGTTCCTGATCGCCCCGATCGTGGCGATCGTGCCGCTCTCCTTCAATGCCGAGCCGTTCTTCACCTATCCGATGCCCGGCCTGTCGCTCCGCTGGTATCGCGAATTCGTCGATTCCAACGTCTGGCAGCTGGCGCTGAAGAACAGCATCATCGTCGCCGTCTTCGCCACGCTTCTGTCGACCTTTCTCGGCACGCTTGCCGCGATCGGCCTCAGCCGGCCGTCCTGCCCGGCGCGGGCAACGCTGACCGCCATTCTGATATCGCCGATGATCGTGCCGGTCATCGTTTCGGCAGTCGGCATCTACTATGCCTTCGCCACCGTCGGGCTGCTCAACAGCCTGACCGGGCTGGTGCTGGCGCATACGGTGATCGGCGCGCCCTTCGTGGTGATCACCGTCACCGCCACGCTCGCAAGCTTCGATCACAATCTGATGCGGGCGGCATCCAGTCTCGGCGCAGCTCCTGTTGAAGCGACGTTGCGCATCATGCTGCCGGTCATTGCGCCGGGGGTGGCGTCCGGCGCGCTCTTCGCCTTCGTGACGTCGTTCGACGAAGTGGTGATCGCACTCTTCATCGCCGGTTCCGAAGAACGCACGCTGCCGCGCCAGATGTGGAGCGGCGTGCGCGAAACGCTGAGCCCGACGATCGCCGCCGTCGCCACGCTCCTCATCCTGTTTTCGACGCTGTTCCTCGCCACGATCCAATGGCTGCAGCGACGCGCCGAACGCCAGAAGATTGCGTATAGGGATTGATTCAGGGGGGTTGAACATGCAGATCGAACGCTACGAAACCGGAAAGCGGATGAGCCAGGCCGTGACCTGTGGCGGCTTTGTCTTTCTCGCCGGCCAGGTCGCAATCGACGCACCGGGCGCGTCCGTCCGCGAACAGACGACCAATATCCTGGCGCGGATCACCCGGCTTCTGGACGGCGCGGGCAGCAATCCGACACGGATGCTCAGCGCGACGATCTGGCTTGCTGACATGTCCGAGTTCGAAGAGATGAATATCGTATGGGACGCCTGGGTGCCTTCGGGCCATGCGCCGGCGCGCGCCACCGTCGAAGCAAGGCTCGCCGGGCCGGAATTCGCCGTGGAGATTGGCATTGTCGCAGCGGTCGGGAACTGACGGTCCGCGCCTGCCATGATCTCGGCGGCGCGGATAAACCCAAGCATCGACCAAGGTCAGGCAATGCCACCCAGGCACACATATTTGAGCTCGGTATATTCGTCCAATCCGTGCCTCGACCCTTCACGGCCGAGACCCGACATTTTCACGCCGCCGAACGGAGCCTCGGCCGTGGAAACAAGACCGGTATTGACGCCAACCATCCCATATTCGAGGGCTTCGGCCACGCGAAATACCCGTGACAGATCGCGAGCGTAAAAATACGAAGCAAGGCCGAACTCGGTGTCGTTTGCCTGTTCGATGACATCCTGCTCGTCACGGAAACGAAAAAGCGGTGCAAGCGGCCCGAAGGTTTCCTCGCGCGCGACCTGCATGCCGGCAGCAACATCGCGCAGGATCGTCGGCTCGAAGAAATGGCCGCCGAGCGCGTGGCGTTTGCCGCCTAAGACGATCCCGGCACCCTTTGAAACGGCATCGCTGATATGGCTTTCAACCTTGGCGACGGCATTGTCGTCGATCAGCGGGCCAAGCACGACGTCACGGTCGAGACCGTTGCCGACCTTCAAGCCCGAAACCGCCGCGGCGAGCTTGGCGGCAAACGCCTCATAGACGCCGTCCTGGACATAAAGGCGATTGGCGCAGACGCAGGTCTGGCCGTTGTTGCGGAACTTGGCGATGAGCGCGCCTTCGACGGCTGCGTCGAGATCGGCGTCGTCGAACACGATGAAGGGTGCATTGCCGCCAAGCTCGAGGCCGAGCTTTTTGATCGTCGGCGCACATTGCCGGTAAAGCAGTTCGCCCGTCCGGGTGGAGCCGGTGAAGGTCAGGACCCGAACGTCACGGCTTGCCGTCAGCGCCCCGCCAATTGCCGCTGCGTCACCCGTGACGATGTTGAGAAGCCCAGGCGGCAGGCCGGCGCGCTCACCGAGAACGGCGATCGCGATGGCGGAGAATGGCGTCTGCAGCGCCGGCTTGAGAACAACGGCACAGCCGGCGGCAAGCGCGGGGCCGATCTTGCGGGTGATCATCGCGTTCGGAAAATTCCAGGGCGTGATCGCCGCCACCACGCCTGCAGGCTGTCGCAGGACGAGGATCCGCTTGTCCGGCTGATGTCCCGGTACGACCTCACCGTTGATGCGTCTCGCCTCTTCGGCGAACCATTCGATGAAGCTTGCACCATAGGTGATCTCCCCCTTGGCTTCGGCGAGCGGCTTTCCCTGCTCCAGCGTCAGGATCATCGCCAGATCGTCGCGGTTTTCGATCATCAGCCGGTGCCATGCCTTCAGAACGGCGGCGCGCTCCCCGGCGGTCTTCTTCGCCCAAAGCTTCTGGGCAATGACCGCGGCGCGGATGGCATCTTCCGTTTCCACCGCACCGAGGTCGGGGACCACCCCCAGTGGCTCGCCCGTCGCCGGATTGCGGACCGTTGCCGCCTTGCGGCCTTCCGCTTCGATCCAGCGATCGGCGATGGGGCATGCCTGACGGAATAGCGAGGGATCATTGAGCTTCATATGACAACTTTCAACAGAATACGTGAGCGGCACCGGGATCGAAATTCAGGTGGACTATATCGCCACGGCTGAGCCCCGCGATAGCCTCGTGACCGAACGGCAAACGAACCGCCAGCGCCTCGCCTGTCGCCGTCTCGGTCGAGACGTGAATATTGTTGCCGAGGAAGGTAATGTCGCTGACCATTGCGGCAAGCCCCGCTCCCGCCACCTGATTTCGCGACAACCGAATGCGCTCAGGCCTCAGCATCAGGGCCGCCCTTGTGCCGGATGTTCCTTTTCCATGCACCGGAATATGATTGAAGACGCTCCCGCCGCCAAGCGAAATGGTGGCCTGCCCATCGGAAGATGACAGCAGGTCGCATGAAATGAAGTCGCTGTCGCCGATGAATTCGGCCACGAAGCGGGTCCGCGGATTGGCGTAGAGTTCCGGGCCCGTGCCGATCTGGTCGATGACACCCTTGGAAAAGACGGCGATGCGGTCGGAGAGCCGCAGCGCCTCCTCCTGGTCGTGCGTGACATAGAGGATCGTCACTTCGGTCTGCTGATGGATCCGGCGTATCTCATGCTGGATTTCCTCGCGCAGCTTCTTGTCGAGCGCCGACAGCGGCTCGTCCATCAGAAGCACCGGCGGATCATAGGCAAGGGCTCTGGCAAGGGCGACACGCTGCTGCTGGCCGCCGGACATTTGCGCGGGCTTGCGATCCTCGAAGCCTTCGAGCCTGACGAGGCGCAGCATCTCCTTCACCTTGCTGTCGACCTCGGCCTTGGACTTGCGCCGGACCTTCAGCGGGAATGCGATGTTTTCGCCCACCGTCAGATGCGGAAACAGGGTGTAGCGCTGGAACACCATGCCGATGTTGCGCTTGTGCGACGGCGTGTCGAGCAGGGTCTTGCCCTCCAGCGTGATGTCGCCTTTCGTCGGAGTTTCAAAACCGGCCAGGATGTAGAGGGTGGTGCTTTTCCCGGATCCGGACGGTCCGAGAAAGGTCAGGAACTCCCCGCGCCGAACGTCGAGATTGACATCATGGACGGCGACGACAGGGCCGTATTCCTTGCGTATTCCGCGGATCTGAAGGAATGGTTCTTTCATTGTTTCAGTACCTTACGCACGACGGCAACAAGCGCCATCAAGAGGATCGTCAAAAGGATGAGAAGGGTCGACGCCGCGGCGACAACCGGCGTCAGGTCCTGTCGCAGCGTCGCCCATACCTTGACGGGCAGCGTCTGCAAGGTCGGGCTGGACATGAAGATCGCCACCACCACCTCGTCCCAGGATGTCAGGAACGAGAAGACGGCCGCCGAAAACAGCCCATGGCTGATCGCCGGCAGGGTGACCCTGATCTTTGCTTCCAGAGGCGAGGCGCCGCACAGAACCGCCGCATCCTCGATCGACTTGTCGAAGCCCTCCAGCGCACTTGAGATGGACAGGATCGAGAAGGGCAGCGCAAGAACGAGGTGCGAAATGACGAAGCCTACCAACGTGCCGCCAAGGCCGATCCTCAGAAAGAAGGCATAAAGGGCAACCGCAAGAACCACGACAGGAAGGATCATCGGCGTCAGAAACAGCGCTTTCAGCGCATCACGGAACAGAAACGAACCGCGCACCAGCCCGAAGGACGTCACAAGCCCGAGCAGCACCGACAGGATCGTCACGATGACCGCGATCTTGAAGCTCGTCCAGGCCGATTCCAGCCAGCGCGGATCGGCAAAGAGCTCGCTGTACCATTGAAGCGTCCAGCCGGGCGGCGGAAAGATCAGCCATTGCGAGGAGCCGAAGGAGAGCGCCGCGATAAAGACGATCGGCAGCAGCAGGAAGGCCGCGGTCAGAAGCGTGATCGCCAGCAGGATATATTTCCACCAGCCGAGCCGGTCGAAATTGAGCAACATGTCAACGCCCTCCCGGGTTCTGGTTGCCGACGAAGCGCAGCTGCACGGCATAAAGCGACAGGGTCACCACGAGGAGAACCAGCGCCGCAGCACCTCCCATTCCCCAGTTGACCAGCGACTGCACAAATTGCGCGATCAGCTCCGCGAGCATCATGTTCGCGGTGCCGCCAAGAAGCGACGGCGTGACGAAATAACCAAGCGACATGACGAAGACCATGAGGGCACCAGCCGCCATGCCCGGCATGGCCAAGGGCAGCAGGACACGGGTCAGGCACTGCCATCGGTTGGCGCCGCAAAGTGCTGCCGCCTGCAGGGTCGACGGGTCGATCTTCTTGATCACGCCGTAGAGCGGCAGGATGATGAAGGGCAGCATGATATAGGTCATGCCGATGGTGACCCCGGTCAGGTTGTTGACCAGTGCCAAAGGTTTGTCGATCAGCCCCATTCCGATCAGCATCTTGTTGATCAGCCCCGTCCGCTGCAAAAGCACCATCCAGGCATAGGTGCGGGCCAGCAGGTTGGTCCACATCGACAGGAGCAGGATCGCAAAGATCACCGAGGTCAGCCGCCCGGGCATGATTGCCAGCGCCCAGGCAACGGGAAATCCGATCAGCAGCGAAATCACTGTGACGAGACCGGAGACGATGAAGGTGTTGGCGAAAATCTTGAGATAGGTCGCGGACCCGATCAGTTGCGCATAGTTTCCAAAGCCCGGCACCGGTTCCAGCACGCTTCGCAACAAGAGCACCGCCACGGGCGCGATGAAGAAGATCGCCACGAAGGCGAGAGCCGGAAGGACCCCGCCGAAACCTGTTGCCCTGCGCGCCTTTGGCAGGGGCACAATTGCAGCGGAGGCATCGCTATATGTCGACATGACAGTCCTTCCCACCCGTCAATTTCCGCAGACGCCGCGGTCCTACAAACGGGCGCTGGCGCTGCGGGAGGCACGGCGAACATTCGCCGTGCCCATCCGTCTCAAGTTTCAGGCTATTTCGCCTGCCAGGCGTACCACTTCTCGCCGATGGCATCGCGATTGTCCGCCCAGTAGTTCATGTCGGCATTCACTTGGCTGGCCGTCTGCTGATCCGGCAGGGTCTTGGCCGTCTCCGGATCCATCAGCTTGGCCGAGTCAACGTTGATTGGTGCATATCCGGTGGCTTTTGCAAGGGCGGCCTGCGGTTCGGCCGAGGTCGCCATTGCAATGAACTTCATCGCGGCTTCCACGTTCGGCGAACCCTTCGGCACGACGAGCGAATCCGCAGCGGTGATGTTCTGTTCCCATGAGGTCTCGGTCTTGATACCGCTCGCCGCAAGCGCGGTCATGCGGCCATTCCAGATACTGCCGAAGGGAGCCTCGGCGGATGCCAGCAGCTGCTGCGACTGTGCGCCGCCCGACCACCAGACGATATCCGATTTGATCGTATCGAGCTTCTTGAAGGCGCGGTCGAGATCAAGCGGATAGAGCTTGTCGGCGGCCACGCCGTCGGCAAGCAGCGCCGCTTCGATCACACCAGGAGCCGACCACTTGTAGAATGTGCGCTTTCCCGGAAACTTTGCCGTGTCGAACAGGTCAGCCCATGTCTTCGGGCAGGCGCTGACGGCATCGGCATTGCAGCCGATCACGAAGGAATAATAGAAGCTGCCGACCGAATAGTCGGTCACGAAGCGCGGATCGAGCTTGGATTTATCGATGACGGAGAAATCGAGTTTCTCGAGCTGGCCATTCTTGCCGGCCTGGGCGGCATAGTCGCCTTCGACGTCGACCACGTCCCAGGTAACCTGACCAGCCTCGACCATCGCCTTGAGCTTGCCGTAGTCCGTCGGTCCGTCCTGTACGACGGTGATACCGGTCTTCTCCGTGAACGGGCTGGCCCATGCAGCCTTCTGCGCGTCCTGGGTCGTTCCTCCCCAGCTCGAGAAGACCATGTTGTCGGCGTGCGCCGGTACGGACACAGCCACGAATGCGGCAACCGCCGCGAAAGCAAATGTTGTTTTCATGTTCCCTTATCCTTGTTCTGGTTTGTCCTGTATGCCTTATGCCGTCAGTGCGCCTCGCTCCCGGAAGAAAAGTTGGCTGGCTTCATAATCTTGTTTTCCGCTACTTCGATCAGATCGCGGATCTTGGGCAGAAAGGCCTGCCATCGGGGATCGGCCAAAAGCCTCTGGCGCCTCGCCTCCCGGTCGTCCAGGCTCGCAAAGGCCCAGATGTGGACGATCTCGTTGATCGTTCCGATCTCCGAAAAGAAGTAGCCGACGAGCGTGCCGAGATGGCTCTTCTGGATCTCGATCCCCTCCTCCTCGACGACCTTGAGATATTGCGGGATCGTGCCGTTCTTCAGCCGGTAGGTGCGGATTTCGTAAAACATCGGCGCTACCTCATCACGAAGGGATCGGGGATCGGATCGTCCGATGTCCTGAGCCAGATCGTCTTGGTACGGGTATAGTCGAGCGCCGCGGCCATGCCGCCTTCCCTGCCATGGCCTGACAGGCCGAAACCGCCGAACGGCGCGATCGGCGAGACCACGCGGTAGGTGTTGACCCAGACGATCCCGGCACGCAGCCCCTTCATCAGCCGGTGCGCCCGGGTGAGGTTCTGGGTGAAGACGCCGGAAGCCAGGCCATAACGGGTATCGTTGGCAAGCCGCAGCGCCTCGGCTTCCGTCTCGAACGACACGACGGACAGGACCGGCCCGAAGAACTCCTCGATCAGCGACGGCGAGGCGACATCGTCGCAGTCGAGAATCGTCGGCGGGAAATAATAGCCGTCGCCGTCGATCTTGCTGCCACCTGTGACGAGGCGGGCGCCGCTTTCGATCGACTTGGCGACGAGGGCGCCGATATTGTCCTGCTGGCGCTTGGTGGCAAGCGGGCCGACTTCGGTCGCCATATCGAGGGGAGCACCGATCCGGATCGCCTCCGCCTTATCCCGTAGCAGGGCGACGAATTTATCCTTGACGCTGCGCTCGACGATGAGGCGCGATCCCGCAACACAGCTCTGGCCTGTCGCAGCGAAGATGCCTGCGACCTGAGCATTGGCCGCACTTTCGAGGTCTGCGTCGGCAAAGACGATGAACGGCGACTTGCCGCCAAGTTCAAGCGAGGTGGAGGCGAGGTTTTCGGCCGAGTTGCGAACGACGTGCCGGGCGGTTTCAGGGCCACCGGTAAAGGCGACATGCGCGACCTTCGGGTGCCGCCCGAGGGCGGCGCCGCAGGAGGCGCCGAAACCCGTGATGATGTTGACGACGCCCGCGGGAAAGCCGGCCTCGTGCACGAGCCGTGCAAATTCGAGAAGCGGCGCCGGCCCGTCTTCCGAGGCCTTGACCACCATCGTGCAGCCGGCCGCCAGCGCCGGGCCGATCTTCACCGCAGACAGGAAGAGCTGGCTGTTCCACGGCACGACCATCGCAACGACGCCGATCGGCTCGCGGCGAAGCCAGACATCCATGTCGGGCTTGTCGATCGGCAGGTAGGCGCCTTCGATCTTGTCGGCGATGCCGGCATAGTAGCGATAGTATTCGGCGACATAAGCGATCTGCGCCGATGTTTCACGGATGATCTTGCCGGTGTCGCGCGTCTCCAGTTCAGCGAGCACCTGCGCGTTGGCGGCAACCAGGTCGGCCAGCTTGTAGAGCAGCTTGCCGCGTTGGGTGGCCGTCAGTTTCGGCCAGGGGCCTTCGTAAAGCGCCCTGTCGGCCGCGTTGACAGCTCGATCGACATCCCCTTCGCGCGCTTCGGGCATATCAGCCCAGACCGCGCCGGAGGCGGGATCAATGCTCGGATAGCAGGCCTCGCCATCTGAAAATTCGCCGTCGATGTAGTGCTGGAAACGCCGCATGGTCTTACTCCTGAAATGCCGGCATGACCTCGGTGATGAAGCGCTCGAGCGACGCCTTCTTGCGCTCGAAGCTCATGCCGGTGTCGATCCAGAAGGAATATTCGTCATAGCCGAGCGCTTCATATGCCTTGAGCCGGGCGATGACGGTCTGAGCGTCGCCAACCACATTGTTGGTCCGCATGACCTGGTCCGACAGCATCGCGTTTGCTCTGATCTGCTCGTCCGGGATCCGTTCGATCAGACCCTGGGCAATCGGCTTCTCATTCTTGAACCAGGCGAAGAAATAATTGTAGTAGACGCTGAGCTCATGGGCGGCTTGGGCGACATCGTCCTCCGACGAGCCGACATAGGTATGGCGCAGCAGCATGATCTTGGGCCGCTCGATCTCGGGATGTTTGACGCAGGCGTCGTTGAAGCGCTCCATCAACGACTGAACCTCGTCGTCGCCCTGCCAAAGCGGCGTTACCTGAACGTTGCAGCCGTTGGCAACGGCAAATTCGTGCGAGTTTGGATCGCGCGCCGCCACCCATATGGGCGGGTTCGGCTGCTGCAGCGGTTTCGGCGCCGAGGTGGTGGAAGGGAATTTGAAGAATTCCCCGTCATGGGCGTAATCGCCGGCCCATATGCCCTTGACCGCCGGGATGAGCTCGCGCATGCGCTGACCAGCGCCCCAGGCATCGAGACCGGGCAGCAGACGCTCGTATTCGAAAGAATAGGCCCCGCGCGCGATACCGATGTCGAGTCGTCCATCGCAGATGATGTCGGCCATGGCCGCCTCGCCGGCAAGCTTGATGGGATGCCAGAAGGGAGCGATCACCGTCCCCGTTCCAAGCCGTGCCCGCGATGTGCGGCGCGCCAGATCGGCAATGGTCACGAAAGGGTTGGGCGCGATGGTGAAATCCATGCCATGGTGCTCGCCCGTCCAGATCGCATGCATGCCGCCCTTGTCGGCGATCTCGCAGAGCGCGACAAATTCCTCGTAGAGGCTCTTATGGCTTTGGCTGGCGTCGAGCCGCTCCATATGGACGAAGAGGGAGAACTTCATGCTTTTGCGTCCTTGGCTGGAATTGGGTGAACAGTGCCGCCAGTCTCGTCGCCGAAATAGACGCCGAAATTGCCGATCGAACTTTCCATCGCAAAACGATTGACGATATCGGCGGTCGAACTGGTCTTGAATTTTGCCGCAACCAATGCGTCAGGCTTCAGGAACCTGCCGCCGGCAGGCTCGCCCTCTCCGGCAACGGCGTGATAGACGATGTGCTGCTTGCCGTCGCTCTTGCCCTCATAAACCGAATAGAGAAAGCCGATGCTGACTTTCAACCCGGTGAGCGTTTCCAGGTATTTTTGCAGCGTCTCGGTCGGACTGCCGTCATGGGCGTCGACACTGGGCAGGAAGAGCACTTCCTCGCCGAGCAGCAGAACTTCCCCGCGGCGCTCGACGACGGCTGCAAGTTCCATATTGCCTTCGCTTGCCGCGGACACCGCCTTGCTTGCCAGCGTCGGCGTGAAGTAACCGCCACGCGCATAGCCGAGACCGTTGCGGCCGCTATTGTCGAAAGCTTCGATGCGACCCATCAAGATGACGTGGTCGCCAGCCTCGATGACCTCTTCCATGGCGCATTCGAACCAGGCCGCCACGTTCGAGAATATCGGGCAGCCTGCCGATCCCCTCGCCCACTCGACCGCCGCAAATCTATCCTCGACCGGGCGTGCAAAGGTGTTCGACACGTCTTTCTGCGTTTCCGAAAGCACGTTGATCGCAAAATGCTGCGCTCCGGTCATGATGGCGAAATTGCGCGACGTCTTGGCAAGGCAGACGAGGAGCAAAGGCGGATTGAGCGAGACCGAGGTGAAAGAGTTCGCTGTGAAGCCGATCGGATGTCCCTCCCCGTCGCAGGCGGTGACGACAGTCACCCCGGTCGGAAAAGCCCCGAATGCATCTCGCAGTGCTCTTGGGTCGACAGTCTGGATTGTCATCGTTCATCCTCCCCGAACGATAGCCACTCAGCGAGCAGCGAATTGACGATATCAGGTGCGGTCAGGTTCACCATATGGCGATGACCTTCGACGATGCGGGTGTAGCCCCGCGGCGCAAGCTCTGCCATTTGCCTTGCCATCAGGGGCGTCGAGTTCGGATCATCGGACCCCGTCAGAAACAGGGCCGGACCAGCCACGTCTTTCCAGCCGTCAGCATAGGTCTCATCTCCTCCCGCAAAGGCGGCGTAGGCGACGGCATATCCCTGGGGATCAACGAGGTTCAGCCATTTCCGCGTCAATTCACGCGCAGTGACGCTGTCCGCATCATCGCCGAACCAACGGGCCAGCGGACCTTCCTTGTCGACGCCCGATACCGGAATGGCGGCAGCGCGCGAAAGCACGGCGGCCTTTGCCTCGGGGTCACGCCTGTAGACGCCGTTGAGGTAAGCGACGCGGCTGATACGCTCGCCAAAGGTCGCGGCCGCCCCTCCTGAAATCAGTGCGCCCATTGAGTGCCCGGCAACACTTGCCGTGCCGATTGCCATCTCGTCGAGAAAGCCTCCGAACCAGGTGACGAACTCCTCGAGCTGGCTGCCCGCCGGCAGCTTTACGCTCTCGCCATGTCCCGGCATATCGACAGCGATGACGCGATGGCCTGCAGACAGGAATGCGATCTGCGGAGCCCAGGCTTCGAGCCGCATGCCGACGCCGTGAATGAGAACCAGCGGCTCACCGCTGCCGGCCTCGTGATAGGCCGTTCCGCTTGCCGTCTTCTTTCGGGGCAAGGCACCGGCGGCGTTTGTTGCTGCAGCGGTGCGTGTGGTCGATCCGGCTGTCAGCATCTCGGGGCGCTCCTTCAAACGCCTGCGGGATTGGCAACGTCCTGCCCCAGGTCTTTCAGATCCTGGTAGCGGTCGCCGATGCGGTGATGCGGGCGCCCGCCTATCGAAGCACCGAGAGCCACGACGATCTCGTCGGCAGCAGGCGCGTCGGGAATCGACGTCTGGATGGTCAGGTAGTGCGAGCGGCGGCCTTCGTCGTTCTTGTCCATCAGCGGGATCATGATCGGCGCGTTGGCCGGACCGCGTGTGTTGCAGAAGGCGAGATAGGACTTGGCGCCGACGGCCTGGCGATAAAAATTGCCGAAGCGCAGGGTGTGGATGAGCGCAGACCCGTGTTCGATCTCGCCGTCCAGGCCGACGACAGCGGACTTTCCATATCCCTCGACAGCTTCGCCTGACCCGACCGCATCGATGATCATCTTGGTCAGCAACTCGCCGAGCACCGGAGCGCCTGCGTGAATTTCGGGCTTGAGGTCATCGACGAAGCCGCGACCGGCCCAGGGATTCTTCACGACCGCGAAGGCGGTAAACAGCTTCAGCGGAACCGCCGCGGCCTTGCCGCCTTCGATCAACGTCGTTTCGATCTGCAGTCCCGTCTTGCGAATTTGAATGGCCATCGAGCACCTCATTTCTCAATTTTGTATTATGGTATACCATAATATATTGGTGTCAAGTTGGATCCTGAGAGGACGCAGTTTCGGCCGAGGCGGAGATTTTCAATTTGGCGCGCGCGCACTCTCGACTCTCCGGGCAGCGCTTTCTTCCCGTCAGCGCGTTGTCAGCTGACAAACGACATGGTCGCGCCCCGCGGAGGCAGGCCGAGCCCAGAAGTCACGGTCATCCCAGTTCATGGTACCGCCTTATATATTACTTAATATGGCATACCATCACATTGGACAAAGTTGGGTGTCAAGCGGGGAGTATGGATTCCGCTGGATTGCGCGGAACATCTTCGCGAATGGAGTGATATCGACGGCTGAGATGAGCGCTTTGCCAGGCCTGCGGGGGAAGCGTCAGGGCTTCGCTCGTGCCTAGTCGGCAGGCTTATTCCCCGACAGCACCGCTTCGGCGATCGCGCTTGCGGCGGCGACGTGATCCATCGCGGCCCGGTAAGCCCCCTCGCCGTCGCCGCGGCGGATGGCGTCGACGATCTTCGACATCTGCAGCGGTCCTTCGATGCCGCGCCTCTCCGTCTTGATCGTCATCGAGCGCAGGTGGTTTATGCGCACGGTGAGGAGATTGACGACACCCCAGGCAACGTTCCTGTCAACCATCGTGAACAGCGTGTGATAGAAGGAAGAGGTGTTCGTCAGCACAGCCGCCATATCGTTGTCGCGGTAACTGTTGCGGATCCCGGCCAGCGATTCCTCCAGCGCGGCGACGATCTCGGGGCTGCGGCGCTCCGCGCACAGCCGCGCCGCCATCCCTTCCAGCGCACCGCGGATCTCATAGATCTGTTTGGCTTCGTCGATGTCGAGCTGCGCGACGATCGGCCCCTTGTTCGGCAGATTGGCGACAAGCCCTTCCGATTCCAGATGTCTCAGAACCTCGCGCACGACT
Source organism: Rhizobium acaciae (assembly GCF_025941625.1). Classification (NCBI taxonomy): domain Bacteria; kingdom Pseudomonadati; phylum Pseudomonadota; class Alphaproteobacteria; order Hyphomicrobiales; family Rhizobiaceae; genus Rhizobium; species Rhizobium acaciae. Next base: position 128,833 of record NZ_JAPCZO010000015.1, on the reverse strand, counting down.
GTTCGGCTGACGCCAAGCTGGGCGCAGAGGTCACGCTCGACAAGGCGATCTCCGGGACGAAAATATCCGTTGACGATGGCTTCGCGGACCTTGTCGAGCGCCAATTCCCGCAAGGTCTTTGCAGGACGCTCGACTCTAATTGCGTCCTTCAGAGCACCGCTCATTCTGTACCTCAGTGTTGGACTTTGCACGCTCAACTTCCGCCGCGGCAGCCGAATGCAAGAATCGTATTATGGCGTACCAGATACTGTAGCTGCCGGCGGCCGGCAATTCAACAAGCGCTGTGCCGACCTATAACGCCGCCCGTCTTTGTCAGACGCGCAAAGGACACTGTGGCACTTTGGTCTGCTGCCTACGCATCGGGCTTTTGTCGAGACGACCGAGGAGGTAGGTCACGGCACGACGATCCGATCCTTCGTCACATAGTTTAGTTTAACTCAGTAGACAAACTTCGTTATACGAAGTGAGCACTTTCTTTCGAACGCTTTGAGCGAAAAAGCCGGCCGCACCTAAGATGGAAAATCGCCTGCCGGCCTGCGTATCACCGGCAGCGTAGGGATTCTTTCAATCGACCACTTAGTGACCTATATTCTGGTCGCAAGGGAGTAGGTGAAGAATGAAGCTGCCAGAACAGGTCAAGCCGATCAGCTACCTCAAGGCGCATGCACCGGAGATCATCCGGACATTGAAGGATAATCCGCAGCCGGTCGTCATTACGCTTCACGGAGAAGCGAAAGCGATCCTTCAGGACATCGGCAAATACGAAGAAACACAGGAGACGCTGGCGCTCCTAAAGGTGCTGGCGCTCACCAACCGGCAGATCGAGGAGGGCAAACTGCGCCCCGCTGCGGAATCCTTGGCGCGCATCCGCAAACGTCTGGCGGACAGCCAGTCCTGATGCCATATCGTGTTTTTTTCGCCGAGGACGCGGAACGCGACATCGAGGATCTCTATCGCTTCATCGCTAGCCGCGACGGCGCCGAGACCATTGTCGTTTAACCCAGCCGGTGTAAAGTCGCTGCACAATGCCCGGTTTTTTAAAGTTGTCTCGAAGAAGGTCTACGGATCGTTCCCCCGCCCATGATGAAATCCTCCCTCGATCATATGCCCCCTCGCAAGCAGCGAGAACTCGGCCGCGTCCTCGAAATCCTGCATGAGGAATTCGAGGACGCGTTGAAAGAGGGCACCGCCGATTTCAAGAAGCGCGGCAGAATCCTGAAGATCATCCTATTCGGCTCCTACGCCAAGGGTGGATGGGTCGATGAACCTTTCACCATGAAGGGGTATCGCTCCGATTTCGATCTGCTGATCATCGTCAACAACCGCAAGCTCTGCGAGTTCGCCGAATACTGGTACAAGGCCGCCGACCGGCTGATCCACGACGCTTCGATCGAAACGCCGGTGAGCTTCATCGTCCATTCCAGACGTGAGGTGAACACCTACCTCAAGGAGGGGCAGTATTTCTTCTCCGACATCCGCAGGGAAGGCATTGTTCTGTATGAGCTGGACGATGAGCCGCTGGCTGAGCCCGACCCACTCACCCTTGAAGATCGGTTGAGATTAGCGACGGATCACTTTAAGCACAGATATACCACGGCACAAAACCTGAATGCCCTTGCAAATTCTGCGAAGCAGAACGGGATGATAAACGAGGCAGCATTCTTGATGCATCAATCGCTCGAACAGGCATTTTCCTGCGTTTTGCTCACTCTGACCAATTACGGCCCACCATCGCACAACATCAAGTTCCTGCGCTCGCTCGCCGAGGAGCAGGATCGTCGTCTGGCGGAGGCCTTTCCACGAGATCAGCACAAGGAACGCGCCTGGTTCAACACGCTGAACGAAGCCTATGTCAAGGCGCGCTACTCAAAGCATTTTGAGATCACCGATGAAGCGCTCACCTGGCTCGGAGAGCGGACTACGCTGCTACTCAATCTGGTAGAAACAGTATGCTCCGAGCATCTTGAAATGCTGAAACAGAACAATGACTAGACTATAGACTGAATGTTGGCTTGGGACCGGGTGACCCGTCTCACAATATGCAGGTATCGAGGGTTGCGTAAGTTATCCTCGCAGAGAGCCTCATGGCTGAGTAAAGGAAGAAACGGCTTACGCCGCCTCCTCCTCGTTGCGCTCCGGCTGCAAGGAATGCAGATAGTCGACGGCGCGCTGCGCATGTGCCGCGGCCGAAAAGATGGCGCGCTTGTCGTGGCTCAGAACCTTCAGCCAGCCATCGAGATAGCGTGCGTGATCGGGGCGTGGTTCAAGCTCGGGGACGATGCCGAGATCGGCGCAGAGAAACGAGCTGCCGAGTTCGGCAATCAGCTCTTCGCGGGCGCGCTCGCTCCGGTCTTTTGTATAGCGGCTGAGATCGCGATCAAGCCGTCGCGGTGCAGCGGTCCAGTGCGTCATCTCGTGGCTGAGGATGGCGACGTAAGACGCATCGTCCCGGAAGGCATCCAGGCAGGGCATCTGGATGTAATCACGGTGGGGGGCATAATAGGCAGCCGTTCCTCCGTGCCGGATCAGCGCGCCGGTATTGGCAAAGAAGCGACCGGCTTCGCCGATGCGGCTCATCGGATCCTCGACAGGTGCGATCTCATCAAAGCGGCCGTTAAGACCGGCGATCTGATCGGTGTTGAACACCGTGTAGGCTTTGAGGAATGGAATATCCTGTTCGATCTCGGTGCCCGTCTCGGTCGTCTCGGTGCGGCTGAACGAACTGGCAAAGACAATGGTCGTGCCGGTTTCGCCCTTGCGGACGGCGCCGCCGAGCTCGATTGCCTGGCGGAACGTCATCCAGCGTGATGAGGCAAAGCCACGGGCGATGGCTTGCGACCACAGCAGCAGGACATTGATGCCGGAATAGGGTTGGCCGTTGTGGCGCAGTGGCCGGCTGACCTCGGCTGTCGCATGTCCCGTCGTCCAGGGTTTGGTCCATGGCCGCACGCCGCCTTCGAGATCGGCGATGATCGTGTTGGTGATGCGGCTGTAGATATCGGATCGTTGATTGGATTGCTGCCTGCTCATGTTGGAACCTCCGTTTCGAGGTCGCGGCCATCGCGACCTGCTACGGCGGTCCGAAAGCCAGGCAGCAAGTGCTGCCTGCACCCGCAGGGCCGAAACGCAGTGGAGGACGGCAAAGCCGTTGCCGGCGGCGCGAGCCTGGCAGGACCAAAAGCCGGGGCAGGACGCGATGGCCGCAATCGTCGGGGAGGTTTGGATGGGAGCAGACGTGGCTGATCCGCGAGGCGGCATCCCGTCGCTCACGTCGCCGATGAACCGCAGGGGAGATGGCGTACCTCACCGGCCGCGCCAGTGACCGGGCGATATCGACGATGTCGTCGCGCGAGGCGGTTGGGTCGTCCTTGCTCCAGGCGAGACCGAGCCCGATCCGAAAGTCGATGCCGCTGACCGCCTTCAGCTCGAAGGCCCGGTTCGGCAGCCCTCGGTCCATTCCGGCGCAAAGCCGACGCCAAGCCCGGCCGAGACCAGCGACACCAGCGAAGAGGTGTCGTCGCAGCTATAGGCGATATTGCGGGTCAGATCGTATTCCTCGAACTTCTCGTTGAAGTACCGCTCGGTGTAGGAGAGGTTCTTGCGATTGAAGGCGATGATCCTTTCCGAGCGCAGATCGTCGATGGCAATCTCCGCCTGTTCCGCCAGCCGGTTGGTGCGGGAAACCGCCAGCAGATACCGCTCATCGGCGATCGAGGCGAAGCGCAACGAACCGATGTTTTCCACCGTTCTGATGAAGCCGAGATTGATCTGGCCGCGGATGATGTCACCGGTATCGCCGCTTGATATATGTATGCGGATATCCGGGTACTTGCGGGCGATCTTTGAAAGAAGCGCCGGCAGCACGCCGGTGGTGGCCGGATAGACGGTGCCGATCCTGATCTGCCGGATCGTCTTGCCGGCCACAGCCCTGGTGATCTCGGCGGACAGATCGACCTCGCTCAGGATCCCGACGCAGCGCTCCTAGAAGCTCTCCCTGCCCGCGTCAGTTCCACTCGCCGGGTCGAGCGGATGAACAACGGACAGCCGAGTTCGCGCTCCAGTGCCTGCTGAACAAATGTGGTCATGGAGACTCTTTCTTCGAATCTCAAAAGACGCGCTGAACAACTGGGCATTACGAACGCCGAGGTAGCCCGTCGCGCTGGCCTTAGCGATCGACGCTATGGAAACTACATTACCGGCCGTCGTGAACCGGACTTGGCAACCTTGGTTCGGATCGCTTCGGTATTTAACGTGAGCATCGACGAGTTGCTTGGTAACAACACTGACGGGAACGTCAAAACGACGGACGAGCTGTTCCACGAAAGGCTAGCCGCGGCACTCGAGACCTCAAAGCGATGACCTTCGAAGACTGGTCGCGATGATCGAGGCGCTGGCCACCGCCAAAAAAAATATCGGAAGTATTACTATTGGCAGCCTTTTCCCGCCTATGAATTGGCTGCGGCGCTCGCGCTCGTTGGGAAGGATCCGCCAAAAGCTGCCGAGCAACGATAGATCAGGAAAGGATCGGAACCGCGCACACACATATTCGATTCGCCCAGCCGCCTAAGGTAGGGACAAATCTGGGCTTTTGAGGCGTAAGCAGATTTATGGAACTGGTGCTTGTGTGCCTTTGCCAAGGCTCTATCACGACAGCATAGCCGGCCGCAGGCGGCCGGCTATGCTGTTTTGTATGAGAGTGGCGGTGCAGCCCGATAGCTGATCGGCTCGCTCGGTGAGGCTTTCCGCAAGAGTTCTCGCGCTTCGGCTTCGGCCTGTTCGGCACTCTCCTTGAGGACACGGCGCTGCGCGAGCGTCAGATTCCGCGCCAACCCGCTGGCGGATAGCGTTCACGTCCTGCTTGCCCTTGGCGATGTCTTCGCCTTCGAGCAAGATTTGACCGGACTGAACAGGCTGAAGAACATTCACGGTGCGCCAGCAGCGAACTTTTCCCACCGCCGCTCGGTCCGATGATGACAATCACCTGTCCTTTCTCAACAGTGAGACTGACCCCTCTTAAAACGGGGTTTGCGCCGCAGGAAAGATAGACGTCCTTAAACTGAAGGATCGAGGTTGAACCGGTGTGAATTACTTCTGTTGGGGTGTCGGTCGTCATGACAACGTTCATCCTTGATGAGAGAGGTGGCGTGACAGAAACCCACGGAACCGATCGGTTTGGGGATTGGCCATTATTTCTTCCGGCGGACCTTGCTCGACCACAACGCCACCATCCATGAAGACAACCCGATCGGCGACACCCCTAGCAAATTCCATTTCGTGGGTGACAACGATCATTGTCATGCCTTCTTCGGCCAGCTCGCGCATGACCTTGAGTACCTCCCCGACAAGTTCGGGATCGAGTGCAGACGTGACCTCGTCGAAGAGCATGACGGACGGTTCCATGGCGAGCGCCCGGGCGATGGCCACGCGCTGTTGTTGGCCGCCCGAAAGACGAGCCGGGTAAGCGTCGGCCTTATGTTCCATTCCAACCTTGGCAAGGAGCTTCATGGCGATGTCGCGTGCTTTGCCATTGTCCATGCCTTTCACCTTGACCGGACCCATCATCACGTTCTGAAGAACGGTACGATGGGGGAAAAGATTGTAGCTCTGGAAGACCATACCGACGTGTTGGCGAAGACTGGCGTTATCAACTTCGCTAACCGGCTTGCGCGCGCCGTTCACCATTTTGTAGCCGACCGGCTGGCCGTCAACGGTAATGGTGCCGTAGTCGAAGTTCTCAAGGAAGTTCACACAACGCAACATCGTGGATTTACCCGATCCGCTCGGACCGAGGACGACTACGACTTCGCCGCGCTTGACGGATATGTCGATGCCCTTCAGGACTTCGAGCGTAGAGAAGGATTTACGGAGACCTCTGATAGCAACAATTTCGTCGCTCTGAGACATCGGGGCAGCTGCCTGGTTCATGTGGGGCTCCTTAATTGTCAAAGGCCAATCGCTTATCGAGCGCGCGTGCAGCGAGCGAAAGCGGGTAGCAGATGATGAAATAGATGATCATGACGCCGAGAAAGATCTGGAACGCAGCAAGTGTGCGCTCCACCACTTCGCGGGCAGCGAAGGACAGCTCCCACGCTCCTACGATGGATGCATAGGACGTCTGCTTGATTGCCATGAGTGAGATATTGAGGACCGGCGCGATAACCAGGCGCATGGCCTGCGGAAGGATGATCTCCCGCATCATTTTGCCTTTGCGCATGCCGAGGCTTTTGGCAGCCTCCGTCTGGCCAGTCGGTACGCCGGCAATCGCCCCGCGCGTCGCTTCGGCAACAAAAGCGCCAACATACAGGATCATGGAAATGGCGACCGCCGTATATGCATCCAGCCGCAAACCCAAAGCGGGAAAGCTGTAGAAGCCGAGAAACATGATCACCAGAACCGGGATGCCACGGAACAGGAAGATGTAGACAGTGATGATGGAACGGAGAATTGTTCCGCCAACAGCTGCCAGGACACCGATCCCGACGCCGAGAACCGTACCACAGGAGACGACGATTGCTGACAGTATGACGGTATAGACTGCGCCTTGTAGCAGATACGGCAAATTCGATTGAAGGACAGGAAACATCAGCCATACCTCCGGGCCGCACGCACTTCGATGATACGAAGAACCAGGCCGAGCGTGCTTGTGAGAATGAGGTAGAAGAACGCGACCGCAATGAAGGCTTCAAAGGACGCGCCCGATCGCTCGATTGTCATCTTACCGGTCAAGGTCAGATCCATGACGCCAATGGCCGATACCAGTGAGGTGTCCTTGACGAGGACGATGAGCTGGTTCCCGAGCGCCGGCAGGACCTTGATGAAGGCCTGCGGCAGAATGACGAGGCGGATGACCGCGAATTTGCGCATACCGATCGCGCTACCGGCTTCCCATTGCCTCTGGCTTAGGGATTGAATTCCGGAACGGAGGATCTCGGAAAGAAATGCGCCGTGCTGCGAGGCGATTGCGATTACACCGCAGACGATGCTGCTCCAGAAGAGGCCGAGAAGAGGCAATCCGAAATAAAGCAGGTACATTTGCACCAGAAGCGGCGAATTGCGCATGACCTCGACATAGGCATCAACCAGTAAGCTGGCCCATGTCCATCGGGCGAGCCGCGGTATAATCAATACCATGGCCCAAATCAGTGCCGCGGGGGCGGCGAGAGCCGCTACCCCCGCAGTAATCAGGAACCCATCGGCAAACGCCGGAAGATATCTGGTGAAGAAAATTGCGAACGCGTCCAATGGTGTTCCCCTTGTTATTTTGAACCCAAAGACCGACTACTTCTGTGGCTGATTAAGATACCATTTGGCGTTCAAGGGCTTGGTACCGAACCACTTTTCATAAATCTTGCTGTAGTCGGCAAAGAGGTATCCACCGGTCATTTCGCTGACCGTGAGATCTAGATACTGCCACAGGCGGAAGTCGCCGGGTTTCATGAAGATGCCGGTATTAACGACATCGGTCAGTCGTTCCTCAATGACGCGCATGTCGGGGTTCTGTTTGACATACCAGGCGGCGACGGGGCCATCCAACTGTGCCCCTTGCGCACGACCAAGCTTCACGGCGTTGAATTGAGCCGCAATGCCGTCGAAGGTGGCGATCTGTGCGCTCGGGAAGAGGCGCTTGGCGCGTTCCTCCTGGGTCGGCGTCGTCAGATTGGCAATCGTGACGTCCGACTTGTTGAAGTCGGCGAGCTTCTGAAACGGCGAGTCCTTGCGAACGATCATCACGACACCGCCGTCGATGTAACTGCGGGTGAAACCGACCTTCTGAGCGCGATCAGCATAAATGCTCGTAGTCTGCGCGCCGAAGTCGATTGTGCCGTTCTGAGCATTCGGCCAGCGCTGGGCAGCGCTTTGACGAACGAACTCGACCTTGGTTTCGTCGCCAAATGTCGCCTTAGCAATCAGCTTGGCGATGTCGATATCGAAGCCGACCAGCTCTCCCTTCTCATCGACAAATCCGAAGGGCGGAGATTCGCTCGACACGCCAACGATCAGTTTGCCGCGAGACAGAATCTCATCAAGCCGCGATGCTTCTTGGGCATGGGTTGCTCCCGCAACGACCATGGTTACCAACGCGCCGGCAACGACCGAACGTAGCTTAGAAAGAAATCCATTTTTCATTTTCATTCCCCTTGTGGTTGAATAGTGCCTGCACAATCAGCGCAGCGCGGGTCGAACGATCCCCTCGATAATCTCGGAAATCGCAAGATGGGTGGAAAGCGGTATGCCATCGACATTTGCGTCGATGAGTCCATCGACGGAGTTGATCAAACCGATATCGACGCCACGCTTGAGAAGAGTGGCTTCCATTTCTGGCTTGTGAAGGAGCCGGATGTCCTTCAACCGCGCGGCGAGCGCGCCGACTATGGCGTAGCAACCCCAATTTGAGACCGCCGCCGTGACGAGAATATCGGAGCCGGTCATGGCACCGATCCCGGCGCCACCTTCCGGTCGCGCGTCACCAAAACGGACGTGCTTATGAACTGCTTCCTTGATCGCACCCATGCCGATTTCATTGCCGCCGTCGCCGACTGCCACGGTCAGAACGCCGCGCTTGTTGGCTTCATCGAACACATAATCGATGCGCGCGCGGTCCATGCCGTAGTCCACACCACGCATGCTGCAATAGATGCCGTCGGCATTGCGACCGACACGTTCGGTGGAAAAAAGCAGGGCCGGGTTTAATTCGTCCAGAATGCGGCAAGCTTCGGCGGGGGCGTCCTCATCCTTGGTCGTAAATGGCAGAAGCGATACGACGGCGAGGCTCTTGTCGCGGGCGGCGATCCTAGCCTGCTCGACTGGAACGACGGTCAGGCCGGCCGTCGTCATGAGCTTGCCGATTGGCTCGATCAAGGTAGCTTCCGCGAGAACGACACACAGCGCCTTGCGGGAAAGGCTGATTGCGCGCACCACCGCCGCCAGACCAGCCGGACCGTCGTTCTCGCCGATCTCCGGGGAGATCCAGGCGCGCGAGACCGATCCCGTTGTGACCAGTACGACATCCTCGTGGTTCAGCGCGGCGAGTTTGTCGGCCGCCGCTCCCACCGGCGATGCTCCAAGCAATAGACGGGTAGCCGCAGAAAGATGCTCGACGCCGCGGCTGCCCAGGTCGAGATTGACGAGCCGGTCGAGGCGTTCGTCCATGGCGGCGAAATTCGAAGTGGTCATGCGCAGTCTCCCAGGATCAGCGTCTTCATCGCATTTTCATCCGTGACGATGGCTGCAACCTTGGCAATGCAGTCATCGACCGCATCGACGACGGCGCTCACGCCACCGACACTTGCGAGGGCATCGAGAGTCGGTTTCAGGCGCAGCGAAACGCGCGCACCGGGCTGGCCATGCGTATTGACCGTCAAAATGCCGTGGTCTGCCAGAAGGAGCATGCCGAGTGCCGCGGTCGCCTCGCAGGGCACGACACTGACTGCATCGGCTGAGATCGACGCACGTTCGAGAATGATAGCAAGCACGGCGTTTTCATCGACCATTGGTCCAAGGTCGCTGCGCATGACAACGCCCGCACCCATCGCCGCCTCAAGTGCGGCGGCAAGTTCCTGCCCGGCCGCCGCTTCCTGTGTCAGATGATGGGGATCGAACTTTTGAAGAGAGCGAAGCACGGCGGCCGCGATGGGAGCACGAGCTTCCATGCCATACTCGGCAGCTTTGGCGGCTGCGGCCATGACGAGACCGGAACGGCCGACCAGCACGCCAGCGCGCGGCCCCGAAAGTCCGGCCTTATCGCAATTGGTGATCGCGAGATCCGCACCGAGTGCAAGAGCTTTCTGCCCACCGTGCAGGACAGGGCGAAGGCGAGCGCCGTAGGCTTCATCGAGAAGGACAATGGCTCCAGCTTTGTGGGCTTCCTCGACCACGGCTATCGCAAGAGCGTCGTCGAGCCGAGCCAGAGCGCTCGTAACGGTGGTTACGATAACCAGATGGCAATCCGCAATGTGAATGCGCCAATCTTTATCTGAGGTAACTTCCTTCAGCCCGACCCTGGCGAGCGCACATCCACGTACGACGGACGCGTGAGATCGATCGCCGGCAGGCACGACCGAAAGCACCGGCTTTCCGCCGGCGAGTGCGGCGATCGTCGCTACGATCCCGGCGCTGGTGCGATTGAAAACGGCACATCCGTCGTCACTTCGTCCACCAAGATGTTCGATCGCAACCGTGCGGAGCTCCTCGGCATATAGTCCAGGACCAATCCATTCCTCGCAATTTGTGTCGAGGTCTTCCGGACGAACGGGGAAATCGCGCTGGTTTCCTGTGAAAACGCCGATCGATCGCGGTCCAAGTGCCTGGACGCGCTTTGCCGCGACGGCCTGTCCACGGCGAAGGCGTTTGGCTTCCTCAATACTGGATTTGATGATCGAGCCACGTGCGAAACCGACGATCGGATCGATCGCATTCCCGAAGGTGTCTCGGCGAACAGTCTGATTCTCGCTCTTTTGCGTCGATAGGCTCATAGGTGATAACCTCCTTTGGCCTGGGCATCATTGAGCACCGAAAAAATCGGTAGGTCCGCCTCGCTGGATGCTGTGGCCGCGTTTTTGAGTTCGAATTTCGAAGTTGCGGAAATTGCGATGCTACGCATCAACTCGGCGACGCCTGAGTGACCTCGCCAGTCGATACCATCGACAGCGAGGGCGGGATGCGAGGTTGCCCCGTCGAGCGCACCCGCAGCAATGCAAGCGACAATGAATGCATGTTCCCGATCGCCACTGTGCGCGAGGTTCTCGTCGTCGAGCGCTATCGCGAGAGCCCCGGAGACCGCATAGGCTCCCCAATTGGATACGGATGCACTGACGAGAACGTCGGTTTCGGTGATGGTGACCACACCCGTCTCGTCAGGCTGCGAGCGACCGCCGCGTGGCAAAAGGGTGGCGACCGCTTCACGAATTTTTCCGAACCCGATTTCGTTACCGCCGTCGCCGATTCCGACCGTCAGCACGTTTCGCCGTTTCGCCTCGTTGGCCAGGCGGTAGACATCTGCGACGGTTCCCGGAGGGCGGCGATCGCCGCGAACGCCATGATAGTGGCCAGCTTCGTTCGGGCCATCACGCTCTACGAAAATGACAGCCGTCGGTTTCAGACGGTCGAAAATATCGGTGGAGGCGGCTAGACCTTCTGCCTCGCCTTTCGGAAAAATGGCTGTGGTGATCGAGCCCTGCGACTGCGCAACGTCCTCGATGACTCGAACGCAGGCATCGACAGCGGGCATATGCTCGTCCTGAGCGACAAGCGTAACATTCGCACCAAATCCGAGCGCTAAGCTGCGCGCCAGCGCCACAGCACCGGGCGGGCCGTCTGTCTCCCCGAGAGGCAGCTTCGGCGCAACGCCTGCGCCGGTCGCGACAATGACATCTGATCCTGGGCGTATTGCTGCAAGCAGCTTTCTTGCCGCGAGCGTCGAGGAAGGCTCGCCTTGTACCTCGCGACAGGCCAGATACGTCGGAACGACGATTCCAGCCGGAAGCCCACCCGTTAACGGGCGGACCTCTAATGTCATAAGTCGATCGAAACGCTCGCCAAAGACGCACAGGCGCTCGATATCGGCCGTCGTCAGCTTGCTATTGATGGAAAGCGTTTTGGACATCGACTTGGCTCTTTTCCGTAACTTCAGAGGTTGACCGTGACGCTTTTGCGCGCCGTATAGGCCTCAAGAGCACCTTCGATGGAGTATTCGGATCCAATTCCGCTCTGCTTGATGCCGCCATAGGACATGCCGGGGATCTGGCCGCCGGCGCGGTTGATCTGGAGCCAGCCGGCGTCGATGCGGCTCGCCGCATTGAGAGCCGTGGTCAGGTCATTGGCGAAGATATAGGCGGCAAGGCCATAGTGGGTGTTGTTGGCCCACTCGACAACCTCGTCTTCGCTCGTCCATGGAATAGCAACGAGAACAGGGCCGAACACCTCTTCCTGCACGATGCGCCAGTCGTTGGTGAGGCCTTTGAGAACGGTCGGCTTCGGGAAGAATCCGACGTTCTCGCCAGCCGCGGGCGGGACTTCACCGGTCACCACTTCGGCGCCCGAGTTAACCGCCTCGGAGATGAACTCGCGAACAGCGCTGTAGCGCTCCTCGTTGATGATCGCGCCGATATCGGTCTCTTCGTCAAGAGCGTCGCCGATCTTCATGACGGCAAGCTTCTCGACGACCTTCTTCAAGACAGGCTCGAATACGTCCTGATGGACATAAAGACGTGAACCGGCGGTGCAGGACTGCCCCTGACGAGCAAACCGCATCGCATTAATGATGTTCGCTGCGAGGCCGTCGATCCTGTCGTCGGTCGCGGCGTCCGGATAGACGATGGTTGGGCTCTTGCCCCCAAGCTCCAATGTGGCGCGAGCGATACGGTCGGCGGCGGCATGGGCGACCAGCTTACCGACCTCGACCGAACCCGTGAAAGAGATCTTTGCAACGTCCGGATGGCTGGATAGGGCAGCACCTGCTACTTCACCTACTCCGGTCACGACGTTGAAGACGCCGTTCGGGAACAGATCGGCTGCAAGCTCTGCGACTCGGATGACTGCAAGCGGCGCGTCTTCGGCGGGCTTAAGGACCAGCGTGTTGCCTGTGCCAAGAGCCATGCCGATCTTGACGGCGGCGAGAACCAGCGGCGAATTCCACGGTATGATCGCAGCGACGACGCCAAGCGGCTCGCGCGTCGTGTAGCTGAACAGACCCGGGCCAAGCGGCAGCGTTTCGCCCTTTTGTTCGGCGACCGTGCCGCCATAGTAACGCAGCACTTCAATGGCGCTCATGACTTCCGGACGGCTCTGCGTACGTAGCGCGTTTCCGGTTTCTGCAGCGAGAATGGGAGCGATCTCGTCCGAATGCGCTGCGACACGATTGGCAAGCTCCGTCAGGAGCGCGCCGCGCGAACGCGATGCCAGGCGCCGCCACGAGGGAAACGCTGCCTTCGCCGCGGCAACGGCAGCATCGACATCCTCTCTGCCCGCCGCCCCGATCGTCGTAATGACGCTGCTCCGGCAGGGATTGATGATGTCGAGCATCGCGCCAGACACGGGCTTGACCCACTCTCCATTGATCAGTTGACCTGAAAGGCCAACGGTTGGCAAAATGACTTCCGCCGTGTCTTTCCGGACTTTAGCTGTCTGAGACATTGTTCGTTCCTTGGTTGAATGCGGGTGATCAGGCGCTTGCGGGCAGGCGCAATTCGACCTTCAGAAGATTTTCGAAGACTTCTGCTACGCTGGTGGAATCCTTGCTGCCGAGACCTTCGGCGCGTGCCATGTTGTAGATCTGGCGGACCATCTGACCGAGCGGCATGGGGTAAGCCGAGAACTCCTCAAGGCACAGGGAGATGTCCTTGTGCATCAGATCGAGAGCGAAGTTCGCAGGGCGCTCTTCGGTGAAAAGGGTTTTTGGGAGGTAGTCGAGCATCTTGCTGCCCGCGAGTCCGCCGGACAGGACTTCCGTCAGAACAGATAGGTTCGCGCCGGACTTGACGCTGGCGGAAAGCACTTCGCCGAGGGCAACGGTATTGATTGCCGTCAGGAGGTTATGGGCGAGTTTGGTCAGCTGGCCAGAACCGACAGGGCCGCAATGGACAATGCGGCCGGCGATCGGGCCGAGGACTGGACGAGCTGCATCGAGAACCTCTTGGCTCGCCCCAGCCATCACCAGAAGAGTTCCGGCGCCGGCGCCGGCGACACCGCCGCTGACCGGCGCGTCCATGAAGTGAACGCCCTTAGCTCCGCACTGTGCTGCAATGGCCTTGGTTGTCGATGCATCGACCGTGCTGAAGTCGATAACCGTAGCGCCTGCGGCCACTGTCTTGAGAATACCATTCTCGCCTGTAATGGCGTCGCGAAGCGTGGCCGGACTCGGCAGGCTGCTGAGAACGAACATGGCCGGCGCGGCGGCGGCGCTCGGCGATGCCTCGACGACAGCGCCTTTTACAGCAAGCTCAGCGGTAGCCGCCGTGTTGGGATCGAAAACGTGGACGACATGACCTGCATCGAGCAGGCGAAGCGCCATTCTCGAACCCATCCGACCAACACCAATAAAAGCAACCGTCGTCATCTTGTACCTTCCTCGTGATGAGCCAATAGGCTCTGTCCAAAAAAGGGAAGGCAAAGAAAGGCGGTCCGACAGCACGCGCGGTCGAGCAATCACTCTCTAATTGTTCCCCTTTTTTACGTATTGATCACAGAAAATGAGTGAAAGAAAAGGCGACGCTTGATAACACTGTATGTAAGAAAAACTTACGGTCTGCCTTTATCATGCTCAATCTCTCACGGCTGCAACTCCTTCATGAGCTCTCGGTCCTTGGCACTATTTCGGCGGTTGCGAGATCCCTGAACCTGACGCGACCCGCCGTCTCGCAGCAGCTCTCGCTCCTTGAGAAGGAAGTTGGCCTTGTCTTGTTCGAACGCTCGGGGAGGGGTGTACGCTGGACATCGGCCGGCGAACGTTTGCTGGCCGGCATTGGCGGAATACTTCAGGCCGTGAACGAAGTAGAAGCGGATCTCGCGCGAACTGCACAAACGGTGACCGGCGACTTGCGTATCGCGGCATTCGGTTCAGCAGCCGCAACTATCATCCCACAAGCGATTACCCAGCTGGCAAAACAGCACCCCTCGCTGGAGATCTTTTTCAACGAAATGGAGCCGGGTGACGGCCTCAAAGCAACTGCGACGAAGCAGGTCGACATCGCGATTGTCGATGATCTAACTGGGACGGAAAACTTCGCACTCCAGCTCGATTTCCAGCCGCTTTACATCGACCCATTCAAAGCCGTTGTGTCAGTCGATCACAGACTAGCGGGCACTGGACGAAGAACGGTCGAACTATGGGAACTTGCCCAGGAAAAATGGGCACTGAATCAATCAGCCATTGGCTATCAGACGTTCATCGTGAACGCGTGCCATGCGGAGGGATATACGCCACAAATCATGTCGAGCTGCCGCAACATTGCAGCTACATTGGAGTTCGTGCGAACCGGAAGCTTCGTTACTGTACTTCCGGGTCTTGCGACGCACAATATATTGCTCGATCCTGATTTTCGGTGCCTGGATCTACGCCCAGTAACGCAGCGGCGACTTTTTTCGGCATTCGCCAAGGGGAGCAAAGCTCGCCCCGCCATTTCTGCTGCGTTGGAAGCATTCGAACACGCATGTTCGCTATTCATCGATAATCGATGATCGATCACCAGACAGGAGATGCTTGCACCTCTTGGGGCTGCTTCCAGGTCGATCACGGTTGGCCATCGCCAATCGCTGCGTCGAGATCAAGGAGCTGCCGCGTTGCAAATATGACGCGCGATAGCAGAGGAAGCGGCAGGCAGCGATCCTCACAAGTCAATCGGACTCACTGAGGGCCGCTTTCTGGACGCGCCTCCCTTCTCGATTTTGCCTTCAATGTGACCACGCACAAGGCAGCTGTCGATATCAGCGATGCCTTTGCCCTCTATCAAGCGATTTCGGCGACGGTCCTGCATCGAGAAATCGACCGAAGGCAGCTCTTTTTCAAGTGGCGAAAGTATCCACTCCTTCATGACAAAAACCACGCTCAGTTGCGCCGCGGTCGGCGGCAGGTGTGGTATCGGACGCCAGCATTGAAGTCTCGGTGGAGGCAAATACGGCGATGCCCCCGAGAAAAGTGGCTGCCGCCGAGACCTGTGCGACGGCAGCCGAGGTGCCCCGGGAGGAGGCTGGGAGTTCGAAATCTCGTCTTCAACATTCGCATGTTATGGTTTCAAGTCGAATCGCCGTCGGTATGGCACTGAGGCCGAGGGGTTCCTCCTCGAATTCCGTTGTCACGCCGGCGGTTGTGGAATTGCAGCACGCCTACTCTTTCCGGTGCTGCTAGCTGTACACGAGAGCCGAAAGCCTCAATAGTGGATGACTCTCATTTGCTGCGCCGCGCTTGCTGCGACGTCGAATGGACGAACACTTTAACATGGAGCTTTGAAACGCCGGTCGCGAGATTCGTGTAAACCGTGAAAATTCATGAGGGGCGTTCCCTACGAATGAATTCTCACGATCTCTCGAAACGCAGTCGGCCGTGCGTCTTCTTATATCACCCTCTTGATGGCTCAAGTCACCACGATACCCTGCTCGGCGCGGACGCGTGCATTGCCAATCGTCTCAGCCAACATCGTCTCGTCAAGCTTGCCTTCCCATTTGGCGACCACGACGGTGGCAAGCGCATTGCCGATCAGATTCACAAAAGTCAGCCCCTCGGCAAGGATGCGGTGAATTCCGAGGATCAGCGCGATGCTGGCGACGGGAATGGTTCCGGTGGTATTCAGGGTTGCCGCCAATACAACGAAGGCCGCTCCAGCGATGCCCGCCGCTCCCTTCGAGGTGAGCAGCAACACTGCGATCAGGCCGAGTTCGTGCCAGAAGGTCAGATGTGTGTTCGTCGCCTGTGCCAGGAACACCGCGACGGTGGTCAGATAGAGGCATGTGCCGTCGAGGTTGAACGAATAGCCGGCCGGGATGACGAAGCCGACCACGCTTTCCTCACAGCCGGCCTTGCGCATCTTCTGGATGAGGCGCGGCAGCACCGTTTCGGTCGAGGTGGTCGCAGCGACGATGACGATTTCATCCCAGAGATAGCCTAGCAGCCGCCACAAGCTGACACCGCACCAATGGGCAACGCTGCCGAGGACGATTGTTGTGAACAAGGCGCAGACGACGAAGAACTCGATGATTAACTCGCCCAGCGACCAGAGCGAGGCGGTGCCGAACTGACCGACGGTAAAGGCAATCGCGCCGAAGGCCCCGAGCGGCGCGAAGTACATGATGTAGCCGATGATCTTGAAAAACCCTTGGGAGGCGCTTTCGATCACCTGGAACACCGGGCGTCCGCGTTCTCCGATGGCGGCAATGGCGATACCGAACAGGACAGAGATAAACAGGACCTGCAGAACGTGTCCTTCCGTCAGCGCGCTGGCGAAGGTGTCTGGGATGATGTCAAGGAAATAGCTTGAAATGGACTGGTCGTGCGCCGTCGCAAGATAGGTCTTGATCGATGCGGTATCGATTGCGGCAGCGTCGATGTTCATGCCCTCGCCCGGACGCCACAGATCGACTGCGATCAGTCCGAAGATCAGCGCCAAGATCGTGATCGCCTCGAAATAGATGATGGATTTCAGCGCGACACGCCCGACGCTCTTCATGTCGTTCATGCCGGCGATACCATGCACAACGGTGACGAAGATGATCGGCCCGATCATCATGCGGATCATTTTGATGAAGGCGTCGCCGAAAGGTTTCATTGCCACCGCTGCAGCGGGTGCGAAGTGTCCAAGCAGAATGCCGATCAAGGTTCCTGCCAGCACTTGAAACCATAGCTGGCCCAAGATGCCGAACCGACTTGCTGGTCTTTTCGTCTCTCCTGAATATGTCATCGTCTTGCTCACTCCCGTATACATCATGTCCATTCCCTCCCAAAAAACGTCACGCTTCCAGTGACCTGCTGCCCGGCTGCTCAGCCAAACAAAGCGCCGTCGAACAGTTTCCGGGCAGTACGCAGCATGCCCGCTCCTTTGATCGCGCCCTGACCGTTCATCTCGATGACGCAGCCGGTCATGCCGGTCGGATGCTCGACTTCGAGCATCTTGGATTCTCCGTCGGGGATCGCGGCCAACACCTGTGCCGGCGAGCCGTTTATAAGGCAGGCAGTGGCGACGCTGACCGCGCCAAGCACGCCGATGGATGCATGGCAGCGATGCGGAATGAAGGAGCGGACACTGATCGCTCCACCGGTCCTCGGGGCGGCGAGCAACATCATCTTGGGGACTGATTGTTCGGCGACATCGCCCAGGTTCATCAACGGCCCGGCCTTGAGACGGATCGCCTCGATCCGCGCTTTCAGTTCGGCATTGGCATCAAGCGTCGCCCGATCCTCATAGCCGGTGATCCCGACATCGCTGGCCCGCAAGATCACACAGGGCATGCCGTTGTCGATCAGTGTCGTCTCGACACCTTCGATCACGTCCACCGGGTTGCCCGTGGGAAGCAGAGCGCCGCAGCTCGACCCGGCGATGTCTGCAAAGGCGAGCGGGATTGGAGCCGCCGTTCCCGGAACACCGTCGATCCGCGTGTCGCCCTCGTAGGTAACCTCACCGCCCGGCGTCGGCACCGTCGCGATGGCCATCTTGCCGGTATTGACCATGAAGATCGCGACCGGGGTCTCGCCGTTCTTTGCCGCGACCAGCCCGCGCTCGATCGCAAACGGACCGACGCCGGCCAGCATGTTGCCGCAGGTCTGTGCATCGCTGACGATTGCCTGATCGACGAAGACCTGCAGAAACAGATAATCGACATCCACGCCCTCCCGTGAGGAGCGGGAGACCACAGCGACCTTCGAAGCCAGCGGATCGGCACCGCCCATGCCGTCGATCTGGCGTGGATCGGGAGAGCCGAAGGCACGCAGCAAGAAGGCGTCCCGCTTGGCGATGTCGGCGGGAAGGTCATCGGCAAGGAAGAAACCGCCCTTTGACGTTCCGCCCCGCATCCACATGGCGCGCACGGCTTTAGACATAACGCAGCCCCTTGGCCGTCAGGCGCTCGCGCATGGCGTAAATATCAAGACCGAGTTCACCCTTTGCCAGCCGTTCGCGCTTCTCGGCTTCCTTGGCTTCGCGCGCCTGCGACTGTTCGAGGACGTCTGCGGCATCCGCGCGGCGGACGACGCAGACACCGTCATCGTCGGCAATAATGACATCGCCAGCCTGGACCAATTCTCCAGCACAGACAATCGGCACGTTGACAGATCCGAGTGTCTCCTTGACGGTTCCCTGTGCAGAGATTGCCTTTGACCAGACCGGGAATCCCATGGCGGTGAGATCGCGCACGTCGCGCACGCCGGCATCAATGATCAGGCCACGGCACCCTCGGGCCATCGCCGATGTGGCGAGCAGATCACCGAAATAACCGTCCTCGCAGGGTGAGGTAGGGGCGACCACCAGGATATCGCCATCTTTCAATTGTTCAATGGCAACGTGCATCATCCAATTGTCTCCGGGCGGCACGGAGACGGTGACCGCGGAACCGGCGATACGGGCACCCGCGTAGATCGGCCGCAAGCGGCTGCCTAGCAATCCAATGCGTCCTTGCGCCTCGTGGACCGTGGCAACACCGGCCATTGCCAAGCCGTCAATGACGGCGGTATCGGCGCGATTGATTTGCGTGATAACTGCGGGCATGTTTGATCCTCAATTCATATTCTACCGCATCTATGGAAGGGAATTTTGGTCGGCAAAGCAAACTGGATTTGCGCACGCCCCATAAGCTATGCTGAAGTGTGACCATGATTATGCACAGAGAGCTCAACCTGCGGCACCTCGAGGCCGTTGCCGTTGCCGGACGACTGGGAAGCATCAGCAGCGCGTCCCAGGTTATGAACCTGTCGCAACCGGCGCTAACCCAGGCTGTCGCCAAAGTGGAGGCTCAGCTTGGCCATCTCCTGTTCGACCGCCAGCCGAGCGGTGTGATTGCCACCGAGGCGGGGCGATTGATGACAGCCCGCATTGAACGCGCGCTTGCCTACGTGGCGCGCGGCGGCCAAAGCGTGCGACGCGGCGCCCGCTTGCCGCCGCTACCCCATATCGAACGGCGCATCACCTTTGGACAGTTGCGGGCGCTGATCGCGGTCGACAAGGCGGGCAGCTTTGCGCTTGCCTCCAAACGAACAAACCTCTCGGAACCCGCTCTGCACCGGGCGAGCCGCGATCTAGAGCAGTTGCTGGGCGTACCGCTTCTTACCCGCCAGGGGCGTACCGTTCAGCCGACCCCGGCGGCCGTTTTGTTGCTGCGTTTCGCGCACTTGGCGCAATCGGAGCTGAATTCCGGCTTCGACGAATTGGAGGCACTTCGATCTGAAGGCGCCGGCCGTGTCACCGTCGGCACCATGCCGCTGGCGCGTGCAATCCTGCTGCCGCAGACATTGGCCCGCTTTGCCCGCACCTATCCGGTGGCATCCGTCAACGTCATCGAAGGCCCCTATGCCGAATTGCTAGCCAGACTGCGCGAAGGCGAGATGGATCTCTTGATCGGGGCGATGCGGGACCCACCACCGGTCAAGGACATCGCTCAGGAACCGTTGTTCATCGATGACCCGGTGATTGTCGGTCGTGCGGGCCATCCACTGCTGGCGGAGCCTGGATTTTCCTTCTCACGGCTATTGAATTTTCCGTGGGTCATTGCAACGACAGGCGCCCCGGTGCGCCATCGTTGGGAAGAGATGTTCACGGACCGTGGACTGGAGCCGCCCCGGCTGCGGATCGAATGTGGTTCTGTTCTGGTGGTCCGCGGATTGATGCTGGAGGACGACTGGCTGACCCTGATGTCACGCGACCAGTTCCTGTTCGAGCGACGGGCTGGGCTGCTCGACGAGATCGCTGGCACAGGGCCGTCATTGCGTCGCCACATCGGTCTCACGACACGCGATGACTGGCGCCCGACGCAGCTTCAGACGGCTTTCATGGATACATTCCGTGCCATGTGTACAGAGTGGACCTCAGGAAAAGCAATGGAGCGTCAGCCGTTCCGATATGCGTGATCGGTCTATTGTCCATTAGAACGGGGGCATGAGCAAACACCAGACAATCACATTCATCGGTTTCGGCGAGGCCGCACAGGCCTTCTGTGAAGGTTGGGGCGACACACCATCTTTTGGCTTGCGCGCCTACGATATCAAGACTGATGACGTGTCTTCCGCTGGCGCCAAGCGCGAGGATTACCGCCGCTTCGGTGTAGTGGGTTGCGAAGCCCCCAGCGACGCCGTTGACGGGGCGGATGCAGTCATCAGCGTTGTGACCGCCGATCAGGCCCTTGCTGCGGCAAGGGACGTGGCAGCTTGGATTTCACCTGGCACGTTCTTCTTTGATTGCAACAGCGTGGCACCGGCCACCAAGCAGGCTGCAGCAGAGGTAATCTCGACTGCCGGAGGGCGCTATGTGGATGTCGCGGTCATGGCGCCTGTCCACCCCGCATTGCTCGCCGTCCCCTTGCTGCTGTCCGGCCCGTTTGCCGAAGAGGGCGAGACGTTGCTTGCAGAGCTTGGCTTTAAAGGCCGGGTTATCGATGGTGGGATTGGCGCAGCAAGCGCCATCAAGATGATCCGCTCCATCATGATCAAGGGGATTGAAGCTCTGACCGCCGAATGCCTGCTTTCGGCACGCGCAGCAAACGTCGAAGACGAGGTTCTCGCGTCACTTGATGCCAGCTTCCCCAATTGGAACTGGCGTGCCCGCGCCGACTATAATATCGACCGCATGCTCGTTCACGGGCTACGTCGCGCCGCCGAAATGCGCGAGTCCGCGGTCACAGCTGCCGATCTGGGCATGGCCGGAACGATGGCGAGCGCCACCGCGGGCTGGCAGCAACATCTGGGAGCGTTGCAACTTTCCCCTCTACCCGATGGATTCGCCGGCAAGGCCGACGCCATCCTCGCTATTACAGGAAACTCGAAGCCATGATTATCGATTGCCACGGTCACTACACCACTGCCCCGGCGCGCCACGGTGAATGGCGAGCGCTCCAGGAGGCGGCCATTAAATTCGGCGGCGACATCGATCCTGCCTATCCCGACATTTCCGATGACGAGATCCGCGAGACGATCGAGGCGAACCAGTTGCGCCTGCTGCGGGAGCGCGGCGCCGACATGACCATCTTCTCGCCCCGCGCCTCGGCCATGGCGCCGCATATCGGCGACGGGGCGGTGGCGAAGGTCTGGGCGCGCCGCTCCAACGATCTCATCAAGCGCGTGGTCGATCTCTACCCAGAAACCTTTGCTGGCGTCTGCCAGTTGCCGCAAACACCGGGAATCTCGATTGGCACCGCTATCGACGAACTGGAGCGCTGCGTGAGCGAACTCGGCTTTATCGGCTGCAATCTCAATCCGGACCCCTCCGGTGGCAAGTTCGATTCGCCGCCGCTGACGGACCGGGCCTGGTATCCCTTCTTCGAGAAGATGGTGGAACTCGACGTTCCGGCGATGATCCACGTTTCGGGCAGCTGCAATTGCGCGATGCACGCGACCGGCGCTTATTACATCGCCGCCGACACCATCGCCTTCATGCAGTTCATCGAGGGCGACCTTTTCCGCGACTTTCCTTCGCTGCGTTTCATCATCCCGCATGGCGGCGGTGCAGTTCCCTATCACTGGGGGCGCTATCGCGGCCTCTCCGACATGCTGAAACGCCCTCCCCTTAGCGAGCATGTGATGAAGAACGTTTATTTCGATACCTGCGTCTACCACCAGCCCGGCATCGACCTGTTGTTTGAGGTGATCGACGTGGAGAATATCCTGTTCGGTTCGGAAATGGTCGGTGCGGTGCGCGGGATCGATCCGCAGACCGGCCATTATTTCGACGACACCAAGCGCTATGTCGATGCGCTGCAGATCCCGGACGAGGACAAGCGAAAAGTCTTTGAGCTCAATGCCCGGCGCGTCTATCCGCGTCTTGATGCTCAGCTCAAGGCAAGGGGGCTTTGATGGCCGATTTCCGGATGGATCCAGACTGGCTCTGCTACGACCCCGCGCCCAGCAAGCCGACCTATGCACCGCCTCCCGGCGCGGTGGACGCCCATTGCCATATCTTCGGCCCCGGCGATGTCTTTCCCTACGCGCCCGAGCGGAAATACACACCGTGTGATGCCGGCAAGGAGAAACTGTTCGCGCTGCGTGATTTTCTCGGATTCGAGCGCAACGTCATCGTCCAGGCGACATGTCACGGCGCCGATAATCGTGCCCTGGTCGATGCGCTGCATGCGGCCGGCGATCGCGCTCGCGGGATAGCGACGGTGCGCGACACGGTGACGAACGGGGAGCTCGCCGAACTGCATGACGCCGGCGTGCGCGGCGTGCGCTTCAACTTCGTTCGCCGCCTGGTCGACCCGAAACCGGATGCCTATTATCGTGCGATCATCGACCGTATCGCACCGCTTGGCTGGCAGGTGGTGATCTATTTCGAGGCGGCAGACCTTGAGGAGCGCTGGGATTTTTTCACCTCGCTGCCGACGACCGTGGTGGTCGATCACATGGGGCGCCCCGACGTCTCCAAGCCGGTCGATGGGCCGGAATTCAACCGATTTATCCGGCTTATGACTGAACACGAGAATGTCGTCAGCAAAGTGAGTTGCCCGGAGCGGCTTTCGCTGTCGGGTCCGGCAAACTACGATGATGTGATCCCTTTCGCGCGCACGCTAGTTGAGCGTTTCCCCGATCGTGTTCTGTGGGGCACCGACTGGCCGCATCCCAACATGAAGAACCACATGCCTGACGACGGTGCGCTGGTAAACATTATCCCGCGCATCGCACCGACCGGGGAGCTCCGGCAAAAGCTGCTCGTGGACAATCCGATGCGGCTCTACTGGCGATAGTCCGATCTTGTGGATCGCTGGGCCACGCATCTCGAATTCGAGGCGAATCCAAACGCACTGGGCATTCATGCCTTTGCTGTGCGTGCTTGCCTTGCATGACTGACATCAATCAAGAGGAGGAGACTATGAACGTGAACTTGCAACACCAACGGAATACGCCATCGCGGCGGATGGTAACATTGATGAAATCACTGATCCCGGCATGCGTTCTGACGCTTGCGATGGCCGGGGCGGCCGCAGCCCAGGAGGACGATTATCCGACACGCGAAATCAGCCTCGTCATTCCCTTCGGCCCTGGCGGGATTGCTGACATTACCGCGCGCATCATCGGCGATTCGCTGGGCAAGAAGCTCGGGAGACAGATCGTCATCATGAACCAGCCTGGCGCCGGTGGATCGGTCGCCGCCCGGGTTGCACTGAACGGTGAACCGGACGGATATACGCTTGCGCTTCTTTCAAACGGTACCGCAATCAGTGTTCCACTGTTCAAGAATCTGCAGTTCGACCCCGTAACCGATTTCGTGCCGGTATCCAGCCTTGCTTACTTCGACTTCGTATTCGTCACCAAGGTGGACGGCAAATTCAAATCCCTCAAGGATGTTCTCGAAGCGGCCCGTGCGAACCCAGGCGCGCTTAACGTCGGGACGATCAATGTCGGCAGCAGCCAGAACCTTGCGGCCGAACTCTTCAAGTCAACCGCCGGGATCGATTTTACCATCGTCCCTTACAAGGGGACGCCGGATCTTCAGGTTGCCCTTCTTGGTGGGGAACTTGACATGATCATCGACAGCCAGACCGCACTGAAAGCCGCCCTTCAGCAGAACCAGGCGGTAGCGATTGCAGCCTCTGGCCCGACCCGCTCAATCCTCCTGCCGGATGTGGCGACGGCCCAGGAAGAAGGTGTGAAGGGGTTCGATGTCACGTCCTGGAACGGCATTTTCGCGCCCGCCGGCACGCCGCAGGCCGTGGTGGACAAGCTCAACGCAACGCTCGTTGAGGTGCTTGCCGATCCAGATGTGAAGAAGCGGTTTGCCGAACTGGGCGTCGAAGCCCGCTCCAGCACACCACAGGAAATCGGCGATCGCCTGAAGGCGGATATCGAGAAGTGGTCGAAGGTCATCGAGGATTCCGGTATTGTGCGGCAATAGGCGGTAACACGGTGCACCGATGTCCAGCTTACCTCCATGCCTCAAAACGAGGGTGAGCCGGGAATCTGGTCGAACGGGATGGCGTCCGTCAAAGGTATCACTTTACCGATTTAAGATTCGACCAGGACACCGGATGCTTTTTTCCCATCCATTTCGAACGCTTCTCCCATTCTCATAAGGGAGAAGCGTTCGGAACGGCCCGCCGTCACGGGGGTCGGCGGCGATTGGACGTATCCCGCTCCGATTGTCACGGAAGCGAAGAACATCAATCGCACCGCCTCGAACTCTTCGGAGATATCATGAAAACCATTTCCTTCGATTCGACGAATGCGGCATGCGGGGCGATCTTTGTCGCGCTTGGTGCCTTCTTTGCCTATCAGTCCTTCTTCACGCTCGACCTTGGCACGGCATTCCGTATGGGGCCCGGATACTTCCCGCTGGTGCTGGCGGTTGTCCTAACCTTGTTCGGTGCGGTTATCCTGATCCAGGCGACGCGGGTCGAGGGCGAGCCGATCGGGCCAATTGCCTGGCGCGGCATGCTGTTCATCCTGCCGGCGCCGATCTTCTTCGGGCTCACCGTGCGTGGCCTGGGCTTCGTCGTGGCGCTGTTCTTCACCGCGCTGATCGCCTGTTTTGCCTCGCAGAAGATGAAGCCCAGGACGGCTATTCTGCTTTCCATCGGCATCACCATCTTCTCCGTCGCCGTGTTCAGCTATGGGCTGGGCCTGCCCTTCCAGCGCTTCGGCCCCTGGCTCCGGTTCTAGGACGATAAGCATGGAACTCTTCAGCAATCTCGCACTCGGTTTTGCCACCGCCGGCAGCCTTGAAAACCTTCTCTTCTGCCTGATCGGCGTCCTGCTCGGCACGCTGATCGGCGTGCTTCCCGGCATTGGTGCCACGGCTACCATCGCCATGCTTCTGCCGATCACCTTTCAACTGGAGCCGGTCTCCTCGCTGATTATGCTGGCCGGCATCTATTACGGCGCGCAATATGGCGGCTCGACCACCGCCATCCTGATCAACATGCCCGGTGAATCATCCTCCGCTGTAACCGCCATCGACGGCTACCAGATGGCCCGGAAGGGTCGAGCCGGTGCGGCGCTTGCCATCGCGGCGCTCGGTTCCTTCTTTGCCGGCACGGTATCGACTTTCCTCGTCGCGATCTTCGCCCCGCCCTTGACGGCCATTGCGCTGGAGTTCGGTGCAGCGGAATATTTCTCGCTGATGATCGTCGGCCTGGTTTCGTCGATTGCGCTCGCCCATGGCTCCATCGTCAAAGCGCTCGCCATGGTCGCGCTCGGCCTGCTGCTCGGTCTCGTCGGGACCGACATCTATACCGGCACGCCACGCTTTACGCTGGGCATTCGCGAATATGCCGATGGATTGAACTTCGTCGCGGTCGCCGTCGGCGTCTTCGGCGTCGCTGAAATCCTGCGCAATCTCGAGGGCGAAAAAACCCGCACGGTGCTGATGGCCAAGGTCTCCGGCCTGATGCCGACGCGGCAGGACTTCAAGGAAATGATGTGGCCGGTCATCCGCGGCACGGGCATCGGTTCGGCCCTCGGCATCCTGCCGGGCGGTGGCGCCATCCTGGCGGCTTTTGCTTCCTACACGGTCGAAAAGCGCCTTTCCAAGAACCCGGAGGAATTCGGTCATGGCGCTATCGCCGGCGTTGCCGGACCGGAATCGGCCAACAATGCCGGCGCCCAGACTTCCTTCATTCCGCTGCTGACGCTCGGCATCCCGGCAAACCCTGTCATGGCGCTGATGGTCGGGGCCATGATCATTCAGGGCATCGTGCCCGGTCCAAACGTCGCCATCGAACAGCCGGCATTGTTCTGGGGCATCATCGCCTCAATGTGGATCGGCAATCTCATGCTCGTCATCCTCAACCTGCCGCTGATCGGGCTCTGGGTGAAGCTTTTGACCATCCCCTACTACGTGCTCTTCCCGATCATCATGGCCTTCTGCGCAATCGGGGTCTACAGCGTCAATTCCAATGTCTACGACCTCTATGCCGTCGCCTTCTTCGGGCTCATCGGTTACACGCTGGTCAAGCTGCGCTGCGAGCCGGCGCCGCTCCTGCTCGGCTTCGTGCTCGGGCCGCTACTGGAGGAAAACCTGCGGCGCGCGATGATCCTGTCGCGGGGCGATCCCTCGACCTTCATGACACGGCCGATCAGCGCCGGCCTGCTTTTCCTCGCAGCCGTCGTGCTTGTCGTCGTCTTCCTGCCGAGCGTCAAGAAAAGGCGCGAGGCCGTGTTCACAGAAGAGGATTGAGAGCAATGGAGAGGCGCCTTGCCCCATGTTCACTCCGGACGGAACCCTCCCCGTGTTGACGAAATTGTGAAGTCACGCAAATCGGACTCATGACTTAAAATGCCGCCCAGCCCACCCGCCGACCGCCATAAGACCGAAGACCGAAGACCGAAGGATCGACCATGACCCGCCTGACCGCCAAGGATTTCCCACAGGAATTGCTCGAGCTGTATGATTTCTATGCGCATGGAAAAATCACCAAACGCGAATTTCTGGAACGCGCCGGTAAATATGCCGTTGGTGGCCTGACTGCAGCGGCAATGCTCTCGTCCCTCAGTCCTAATTATGCTCTGGCCCAGCAGATCGAATTTACGGATCCTGAGATTGTCGCGGAATACATCACCTACCCTTCACCGAAAGGCCACGGAGATGTTCGCGGGTACCTGGTGCGGCCGGGAAAGTCGACAGGTGCCGTCGCTGGCGTCGTCGTCGTGCACGAGAACCGGGGGCTCAATCCCTATATCGAGGACGTCGCGCGCCGGGTCGCGAAGGCAGGCTTCATTGCGCTGGCGCCCGATGGCCTGACCTCCGTTGGTGGCTATCCCGGCAATGACGAAAAGGGTCGCGAATTGCAACAGACCGTCGATCCCGAGAAACTGATGAACGACTTTTTCGCCGCCGTCGAATTCCTGATGCAGTCGGACATGACGACAGGCAAGGTCGGCATAACCGGCTTCTGCTATGGCGGGGGCGTTTCCAATGCGGCAGCGGTTGCCTATCCGGAACTGGGCGCGGCTGTGCCTTTCTATGGGCGTCAGCCGCGGCCCGAGGACGTCTCGAAGATCAAGGCGCCCTTGCTGATCCATTATGGTGAACTGGACACCCGCATCAACGAGGGTTGGCCGGCCTACGAAGCCGCGCTCAAGGCGGCCGGCAAGACCTATGAGGGCTACATCTACCCAGGCGTCAATCACGGCTTCCACAATGACTCCACGCCGCGGTACGACGAGGCGGCGGCCAAGCTGGCCTGGGAACGCACGATCGAGTGGTTCAAACGTTATCTGGCCTAGCCAATCCGACCATTGGGAGCACATTGCGTGCTTCCAATGTGTCATAGAGGCACCCGCATTGAAATGGCCTCAAAGCGCCGGCCACAGGATAACAGCACGACTGCCGCCTGCCGGAGCCTGTTCCAGCGTAACGCTACCACCGTGCGATTCGATCACTGTCCGGGCAATTGAAAGCCCGAGACCGGAGCCGCCCGTGTTGCGGCTACGCGAGATTTCAAGCCGCACGAAAGGCTCGAAGACGCGCTCCCGATCGGCCTCCCTGATGCCTGGACCGTCGTCCTCGATCTCGATCCGCACATGGTTTTGGCAGCGCAGGATCCGGATATCCGCCTTGCCGCCGTATCGCACCGCATTTTCAGCGATGTTGCGCAACGCTCGCTTGAGGGAGGCCGATCGCGCCATTATCGAGACCTCCGCCGGCGCGGCAAGTGTCGCCTTGCCGCCGGCTTCGACGAGTTCGCCAACAAGTTCCTTGAGAAGGTCATGGAGGTTCACCGTGACGCGTGGTTCATCGGTCGATGCTCCACGGGCAAGCGCCAGCGCTGCCTGAACGAGTGACTGGATCTCGTCGAGGCAAGCCTCCAGTCGTTCTCGCGATTCCGTATCCTCAAGCAGTTCCACTCGGAGTTGCATCGCCGTAATCGGCGAACGCAGATCGTGGCCGATTGCGGCCAGCATCCGTGCTCGCTCGTTCAGCAACCTCGTCAGGCGTTCAGCCATCTCGTTGAACGCCTCAGTGACTTGTCTCACCTCGGTCGGACCCGATGGGAGGAGTGGTTCGAGCGGTTCGCCGCGACCCAGCCGAATTGAGGCAACGGCAAGTGTCGCCATCGGTCCGGCAATGTGCCCGGAGAGAAACCATACCGCAGCGACCACACCGCAGGCCGTCAAGAGGATTGAGATAAACGCCGGCCAGGCCCATTGCAGCGGTGGTTCGCCAATATCGATCCGTGCGTTCAGAAAGCGCCTGTCGTTCAGGGCCACGGAGACCACCAACATCAAGGGGTCCTCATCCCAGTCTCCCTCATAGGGAGCTGAGCGGGGAAACCCGCCGGCTTCCGGTTTTGCCAGCACAATGGCCAGATCCCGGCCGGGCGGCGGCTCAAGAAGGCGCGTTATCTCGCGCGTCAATTGGGCAAGCGGTTCCGCGTCCGAACGGCGGGCAAGCGCAACCTGATCGACATCAAGGCGCAATTCCCGAGATTCAGCAGCCCGCAGGATCGTCGTCCGTGTCGCTGCCGGGGCCTGCTCCAGTTCACGCGCAACGTTAATCACGCGGCTTGCCCCTTCTTTTGCGGTGAAGGCGCGAATGGCGCTGCGCCGTTCTTCAAGGAAAAGCCAGGTGCTGGCGCATTGGACGACGAGCAAAACGCCGAACAGGGCGAGGATCAATTGACCACGCATGTTTCGCGGTGGTGAGAAATGCGGCCTCACGGTTGCTCCGCCACATTGACAGTCAGGCTGTACCCGTCACCACGCACGGTGACGATGATTTCAGGCTGGGATGGTCGGTCCTCGATCTTTCGTCGAAGACGGCTGATCTGGTTATCGATCGCGCGGTCGAATGGTCCCGCACGCCGGCCATTGGTCAGATCAAGCAAACGGTCGCGAGACAGGACGACACGGGGTCGTTCGAGAAAGACAATCAGCAGCCGAAATTCCGCCGTGGTCAGCAGAATTTCCCGATCCTCGGGATCGACGAGCATGCGCCGGTCGACAGCAAGTCGCCACTTACTGAACCTCAACCATTTCCCACCCAGATTGCCGCCCATGCGCTCTGTCCGCTCGCTGCGTCTGAGGATCGCCCTTATGCGGGCAAGCACCTCGCGCGGGCTGAAGGGCTTGGCGAGGTAGTCGTCGGCTCCCATTTCCAGGCCGACGACGCGATCGGTCTCCTCGCCCAGCGCAGATAGCATCAGCAGCGGTACGTTTCCACGGCTGCGCAATCGGCGACACACGGAAAGACCGTCCTCGCCGGGCATCATGATATCAAGTATGATCAGGTCGTATTCACCGCCCGCCAGGGCGCGGTCCATCGTCGTTGCATTTTCGACGGCATCGGCGCGCATCCCGTTGTGCTCGAGATAGCGTTTCAGCGCGTCCCGAATTTCGCGGTGGTCGTCGACGATCAAAATGTGAGGCGTGCGGTTCATGGCCGATAGTCTAGGCGATAGATGCAACGCATACATGCGCTTTTTTGTGCCGCTGCGTCGCAGGTCGGGCTGTTGCGACAGACGGTTACAAATCGGCCGATCTGCTGGCACATTGCTGCGACAGACATGACTTAGTTTGGTTTCAGAACAAGACCGCGGACACCTTGACGTTGCCACGAACTGCGGCGCCTGAACCCGTTCCCGCTGAAACAGGAGTGATGCGCAATGACGAACCATGCCAAGCATACAATGATCCTTGCAGTCGCGGGTCTTGTTCTCTCATTGCCGGTCCATAGCGCCTCTGCGCAACAGCAAGGTGGCTTTGATCCACAGGCGATGGCCCGCGATCTGCCGTCGCAGCCATTCGTCGGCATCACCACCGACGGAAAGCCGCAGACCGGCCTGTTCGGGATTAAACCGACAGGCGTTTCCACCGCGCCCATGATTGAGGCGGCCGAGGCTTTCCTTGCGTCCTTGACTGCGGAGCAGCGCGCCAAGACGCTTTTCCCCATCGATCACACCGAGTGGCGCAACTGGGCCAATGTCCACCGCTTCAAGCGACAGGGCGTATCTCTGCAGGAAATGACCAAGACCCAGCGCCAATCGGCCTATGATCTGCTGAAGGTATCCCTCAGCGCGCGGGGCTACGAGACGTCCCGCGATATCATGAAACTCAATCATCATCTGGCCGAACTGGTCTCGAACTTCGACGAATATGGCGAAAACCTCTATTGGTTCACTCTGATGGGCGAACCGTCGGACAAGGAACCCTGGGGCTGGCAGATCGATGGCCATCACCTGATCGTCAATTATTTCGTGCTTGGAGACCAGGTCGTCATGACGCCGACCTTTATGGGCTCGGAGCCGGTAAAGGCACTGAGCGGGGATTTTGCAGGGATATCGATCCTTGAGCCGGAGCAGCAGGCAGCCCTGACGCTCATGCAGGCACTGCCATTGGAACAGCAACAGCAGGCATTGCTGGGGGACAAGCAGGGACGATCGGAAAACACCGCGGAAATGTTCAAGGACAATCTTGTCCTGGCGGCCGAAGGCCTGCCCGCCGAGAGCATGGGCGAAACACATCGCGCGATGCTGCTCGACATTATCCGCCTGTTCGTCGGCAATATTGGTGATGGCCATGCGAAGGTTAAGATGGACGAGGTGATCGCCCATCTCGATGACACGCATTTTTCATGGAAGGGCGGCATCGAGGCGGACGCCGTCTTCTACTACCGGATCCAGAGCCCCGTCATCCTGGTTGAATTCGATCATCAGGGCCCGATCGCTCTGGACGGGCCGCGTGCCGTTCCGACCCGCCGCCACATCCACACGGTGGTGCGGACGCCGAACGGAAACGACTACGGCAAGGATCTGTTGCGGCAGCATTATGCGGATCACGCACATGATCCAGCGCATGGACACCGGACACCCGCAGCACAGTAGCCGTCGGACAATCACCCGGCGTCAAGCGCGTGCAGGCTCCTGCGACGGCGCTAGCAATCTCGACGTTCGTGCCGGGCAATCCCCCCGCAAAATAATGGGCTTCAATAGTAGAATTTCTCGGGCTCTGTGATCGAGGAGATGTTGATGAAGACGAGCAGATTTAGCGAACCCCAGATATTGGCACAGCTTGCGTTAGGCAGAAGGCGGTATTCATGTGCCCGAACTATGCCGGGAGCGATGAATGAGCACCGCCTCATTTTACGAATGGCGGGCAAAGTATGGGGCATGGACGCATCGACGATCAGTCAGATGAAGGCTCTGGAAGACGAGAACCATCGGCTGAAGAAGATGTATGCCGAGATGAGCATGCAAGTGGGAACTCCTTAAAGAGGCTCTGGGAAAAAAGTGACGCGGCCATCTCAGCGCCGGGAGCCCTTACGGCAATTGCGAGCGTTTTCCTATCGGCCAAGGGATGACTGGGAAAGCAGTGACGTTGCGTGGTGTGAGTATTGCGCTCGCCTGTCGCACCTTCGAGGTCAGCGAAACCTGCTATCGTTACAGCGCCAAGCTGAACGACGAGAACGAGCAGATCGCCGATCTCCTCATCGGGCAGACACGGGCAAAGAAGATCTGGGCTTCGGCTGTGCTTCCTTTACTTGCGCAATATCCGGGGACATCGCTGGAACCACAAACGGGTCTACCGCATAGACCGCGAGTTGGAACTGAACCTGCGAACCAAGCCCCGCAGGCGCTTGAAGCGGGACAATCCGGATACGCTGGCAGTTCCGGGTCAACCGAACATGGTCTCGTCGATGGACTTCATGGCAGACCGCCTGGAGGACGGCAGGAAGTTCCCGCTGCGTAACGTCCTAAACGATTTCAACCGCAAGGGCTCGGCATCGAGGTGGATTTTTCGCTACCTGCTGAACACGTGATCCGCAGCTTGCGGGGCAAGCCATACGCCATTCGGGTAGACAACCGCCCGGAATATGCCAGCGCCAAGCTCATAGAATGGGCGGAGCCAAAAGGAATCATCTTGAACCACATCCAGCCCGGAAGACCGCAACAAGATGCCTATGTCGAACGCTACAACCGCACCGTCCGGCATGAATGGCTCGACAAAAAACATAATTGAAAGCATCGAGAAGGTACAGGAAGTCGCCACGTAATGGCTATGGACCTACAACAACGAACGACCCAATATGGGCATCAGTGGCATCACACCCGAACAGGAATTGAAGATGACTGCGTGAATTCTACTGTAGAGCCCCGTAAAAAAGGCGGGGGATTACCGTCGTAAAGCGCTAGAGACGCAGCAGTTTTTTTGGATTTCGTACCAGAATGTCGTGAACCCGCTCTTCTGTAACCCAGTCTGAAAGCCAGGCTAGACAATCGGCATACGTGTGAGCGCTCTCGAATTGCGTCCAAGGCCAGTCGCTTCCCCAAACGATATGGTCCGTGCCGATCGTCTCGATGAGGATTTTGGCGCACCGGGCAGCTGCCGCATGTCCAAAGCGATACGGGCCGGAGAATTTGAACCAGACGTCCCGCTTGAGCGCACTTTCAAGCAGTATCTCAAATCCCATGCTGTCGTGACCTGGAGGCGTGCGGCCGAAATGATCAATCACTACGTCGCACGTTAGTTGGGGCAGATGGCGCGCCATCGTACCCCATTGCTCGAGTTCGGCCTGTATTTCCAGAAAGAGACCAGCCTCGGCTAGGGTTCGCGTGAAACCGCGGTAGAGCGCGGAGCCAAGATCCGGAGTCGGTCTGCCAATGGCATTGAGGCGGACGCCGACAATTCCACGCCGCGCGAGAGATTTCGCCATCGCCACGTCGATCGAAGGATCAACGACGGCGACGCCGCGAAAATGCTCCGGATACAGCCCGATCGCATCCGCGAGATATGTGTTGTCGGTACCGAGGAAGCTAGGCTGAACAAGCAATGCTTTGCCGACGCCGTGCGCTACAAGCATATCCATCAAGCTTTTCGCGCTCGCGTCATAGTCCGGCTGGTAGCGACGGGCGGGCGAAAACTCTAGCGCCGAAGTAAACGTGTGAACGTGGCAATCTATCCGGCTATCCGCCAATTTTTCCGCATTCTGAAGAAGAGTAGCCATCATATCCCTTGCCAAGTCCGTTAGAGTTATATAAGACTATATGTATCGAAACTGCGAGGGAGACGCAAGTGCGGAGTACACCTTCAGAAACCGCGAAGCCGCCCGGTTCATCCGATGGCACGCCTGCCGTTCGTATTGCTGGGATCACCAAATATTTCGGTGCCCACTGCGCATTAAACGACGTGAGCCTTGACGTTGCGGCAGGCGAGGTCGTCGTCATTATCGGCCCCTCCGGTTCGGGGAAATCGACACTATGCCGTACCATCAATAGGTTGGAGGCAATCAACTCGGGCCAAATCCTCATCGAGGGCCGTCCGCTGCCTGAAGAGGGCAAACCCCTTGCGGCACTCCGTGCTGAGGTCGGCATGGTCTTTCAGTCGTTCAATCTCTTCGCGCACAAGACGATTCTGGAGAATGTTGCGCTAGGACCGGTCCGCGTGCGTGGTTTGCCGCGCGCTGAAGCTGAGAGGCAGGCTCTGGAACTGCTGGCTGCTGTCGGCGTGAAGGATCAGGCCGCTAAGATGCCGGCGCAACTCTCTGGCGGACAACAGCAACGGGCCGCAATCGCCCGCGCCCTGGCGATGAACCCGAAGATCATGCTTTTCGACGAGCCGACCTCGGCGCTTGATCCGGAAATGGTGAGTGGCGTCTTGGATGTGATGCGCGATCTCGCAGATCGCGGCATGACCATGGTTGTCGTGACGCACGAGATGGGTTTTGCCCGATCCGCGGCGGACCGTGTCGTCTTTATGGACGGCGGCCGCATCATTGAGGAAGGGGTGCCGGAGGCATTCTTCGCCGCGCCCCAAAGCGCGCGTGCGCGCGATTTTCTTTCAAAAGTACTGCAGCACTGAGCTGCTTAAATCTCAACTGGGAGGATGACATGAGAACGACAACGAAATTTGCCCTGGCGGCTTTGTTTGCTGCCGTATCAACAATGGCGCATGCCGCCGAGACGGTTTATCCCGTGAAGCCCGGCTCAAGTGTCGAGAAACTGATGCAGTCGGAGCGTGTCCGTATTGGCGTGAAATTCGATCAGCCACTTTTCGGCCTGCGCAATCTTTCAGGTGTCCCGGTCGGGTTCGACATTGAGATAGCGAAGCTGCTCGCAAACAAGCTCGGCTTTTCCGAGGACCGCATCGATTGGATCGAAACCTCGTCAGCAAACCGCGAGCCTTTCCTTCAGCAAGGCAAAGTCGACTTCGTCGTTGCAACATATGCGATGACTGAAAAACGCCGCAAGGTGATCGACTTTGCCGGGCCATATATCGTTGGCGGCCAGGGCCTTCTGGTTTCCAAGGAAAATTCTCATGCCATCAAGGGGCCGGATGATCTCGCCGGCCGCAAAGCCTGCGTCATCAACGGCAGTGAAGGCCAGGCGGTACTCGCCGCAAAATACAGCAAGGCCGAAGTTATTCCCTTTGATGTGATCTCGAAATGCATCGAAGCCCTGAAAAACGGGTCTGTCGATGCGGTTGTGACGACCAATCTGATCGAGGCCGGCCTCGTCAGCCGCAGCCCCGATGCCCTAACGCTGGTAGGCGAACCCTTCACGATCGAGCCGTGGGGTATTGGCATGCCGAAATCGGATGGCGAACTTTGCCGCTTTTTTTCAGCGGCTCTGACGGAGAGTGCTGAGGATGGGGCCTACAAGGCGATCCATGAGAAGACGCTCGCCAAGTTCCTCGGTGGCGATGGTTCTTTACCCGCACTGCAAGACTGCCGCTAAGAGCGCGGACGAAAACTTAAAATGGAGGAAATCCATGTCCGCCTTTATTGACAATATAGACGTCTTTCTCGCGGGCTTTCTGATGACGCTGTCGCTCGCGGCAGCGTCTCTTACGGTGGCCCTGCCAGCAGGCATTGCGCTCGCCGCCTTGCGCGTCGCGCCGTCCAAAGGCCCGAACCTTGCCGCGATGGCCTATGTGGAAGTGCTGCGCAACACTCCGATCACCGTGGTCTTCTTCTTTTCCGCTTTTGTGCTACCGCAGTTGGGGATTCAGATTCCGTATTTCGGTTTCGCTGTCCTGGCCCTTTCAGCCTACTATACGGCATTTTTCTGCGAGGCGGTCCGGTCCGGCATAAATGCGGTTCCTGGCGGCCAAGCTGAAGCCGCGCGGGCCATCGGCCTAACTTCCCGCCAGAGCCTTTTCGAGATTATTTTGCCGCAAGCTTTCCGTGCGGCCATACCGCCGATCATCAATGTCGTGATCGCTCTCGTAAAGAGCACGGCGGTTGCCTCGGCCTTCGGCGTGGCCGAATCCCTTTCGACGATGGAGCAACTTGCGAACAAAGAAAGTTCGGCCGTCGTGTCTGTGTTGATTGCCACCGCGCTGATCTATCTGGCTCTAACAATCCCCCTTGGTCTCCTTGCCGGGCAAATCGAACGCAGTACGAGGTCTCCAAGATGAATGCGTCCCTTTTTGACACGCCTGGTCCGCGCGCTGCAAGACGCGACCGCATCATCACGCTGGGGTCGACTGGGCTGCTTCTTCTGCTTCTGATCTTTGCGCTCACTGTTCTTTCCCGGAACGGTAAGCTCGAGCCCGAGCTGTGGATGAGCCTTGGAAATTCCGAACTCCTTGCGCTGCTTGCTTCCGGGTTGGCCGCAACCTTCAAAGTCGCGGCAGTGGCTCTCGTGCTGTCGGTGCTCGGCGGTGCAGTTATGGCTTGGGGCCTTCTATCGAAGACTGTTTGGTGCCGTGCGATTCTTTCCGGTTGGATCGAGGTATTCAGAGGGCTGCCTCTCTTGCTCCTTATTTTCTTCATCTTCCTCGGCGGTCCGGTGATCGGGATAGAGGTATCGACGTTCTGGTCCTTGGTACTTGGAATCGTACTCTACAACAGTGCGGTTCTGGCCGAGATTTTTCGCGCGGGTATCCAGTCGCTACCGAAGGGGCAAACCGAAGCTGCTCTTGCTATCGGCCTCGGTGATGGCGAAACCTTTCGCGTTATTCTACTCCCGCAGGCCGTGCGCCGCATGATGCCGGCTCTCATCAGCCAGATGGTCGTCCTGATCAAGGAAACATCGCTTGGTTTCGTTATCGGCTACACAGAATTCCTTCGGGATGCCCGCACGGCAGTCGAATATCTCGGCGGTGAATATTCACTTCCAATCTATACGCTTGTCGCGGTTGTCTATATTTCCATCAACTGCACGCTGTCGTTTATCGCGCGTCGTATCGAGGCAACACGCTAGACCGTATGTGACCGGTTGAAACGGGGTAAAGGTGGACATGATAACTGCGGCATCCAGCGAATACCCGCTCGAAGGAGATTCTCACTTGCCACTCTACCGGCGACTGCGGGAAACCATTGCCGGGAAGATTACGAAGGGAGAATACAAGCCGGGGGAAGCCCTGCCGGCCGAGGTAGAGATCGCACGGCTCTACAACGTGGCTCCTGGAACGGCACGCAAAGCCATCGAAGAACTGGTGAATGAAGGGCTTCTCGAACGGCGCCATGGCGCAGGTACATTCGTTCGGCGTCCCAATTTCAACAACAGCATGCTTCGCTTCTTCCTGTTTCGGGGTACCAAAGGAAAGACGCTCACCCCCGAAAGCCGCATTGTCTCGCGGTCCGTGGAAAGTGCTTCCGAGGCTGTCGCTGGCCATCTGAATCTCCCGCCGGGTGAAAAAGTGATCCATTTGAACCGCCTGAGACTTTGGGAGGGCGCACCCCGTTTGCTTGAAGACATCTATTTGCCTTTCACCCTCTTCCACCCAATTATCGATCTAGATGAATCCGTCATCGGCCCTCTTCTCTATCCCGCCTATGAAATTCATTGCGGCCAGCTCGTCTCCTTCGTCAAAGAAGAGATTTCCGTGACCGACGCCACCGCTGACGATGCTGCGATTCTGGGTTTGGGAGCACATGAAATGGTCGTGAACATTGATCGACTTGCGATGAACCCGTCCCGCATACCTATCGAATGGCGACGCTCGCACGGAGAGGCACGCAGGTTCCACTATCAAGTCGATTTCAGCTAGTGCAAGAGATGCTCCACGGATGCCAGGATCAAAACAATTAGGCGCGCACCAAGGCCGATGCAGCTTCCAACCTGCAAATTAGCATAACGGTCTTCGTCCGGACCGTGGCCCTGGCAGAAGCCAACCAACCCAAGCCCTTCTTTCGGGCCGCGCGTAATCTTGAGTTGCATCATGGTCGCCTTACCCCTGTCCTACATCCATTTGCAGCCGACCCTCACAAGATAAGCTTTCCGCCCGCGAAGCGATCTGCATATATGCTGCGCAGCATGTCGGCTGAAGCTTTCAACAGGAGGGGCAAATGATAGAGCATGCAGTGCGGGGGCAGTGCAATGCCGCTGACGCTGACGCCTGTTTCTCATAGCACCCTGTGTCATGGCTCCCGATGGCTCATTACCGACGAAGACGAACTCACCAGCCGGGTAGCGCGGCTGGCGCTCGGTCAGGCGCGTCACGTTGACGCTATTCTATCCGGCATCGACAAGATACCTCCCGCGACCCGCGCCAACGCGGCAAGAGGCGCGATCAAACTGCTCACCGTGCCTACCGGCAAGCCGCCCTATCACCGTGACGGTTGGGTCTTCCAGGCGATTTCATGGATCGCCGCGCATCGTGGCGAGACTGGCGCAGTCATCCGCGCGCCACATATGCTCCATGCCCATAAGGGCTTCGACGGCTTCCAACTGAAGCTCGACGATGCTGGCCAGAACATTATTGCCGTAGGGGTCTTCGAAGACAAGGCGACCAACAATCCGCGCAGCAAGATCCACCGGCGATGTGAGCTCGAAGGCGGCGGGCGGATGCACCTCTTCCAGCCAGCCACCTATTCGCGAGGGATCGCCCTCCACCCGCATCTCACCTGTCCTCAGGAACCTGTAGCGTGCGGCGCGATAATCGGGGTCTGCGCTATGCAACGTGTTCAACTCCCGCGCAGCCGCGGCCGTTACAGCGATCATCACGTCCGCCGCTCGTCCGGCCAAGCGCCGACCCTGAAGGACGCCTGCCGTCCAGGATGTCGAAGCGGATACGCTGAACAAGGCCCTCCGACAGTTCGACCCCGTCGGTGCAGCGCTCGACCAGCGACAGATTGAGTTCTGGGAAAGCCCGTGCTGGGCGGCGGCTTCGCTCATCAGCGTCCCCACCATTTCAAACCAAGCCGCCGTTCCTTGGTGCAGTTTCGCGTCCGTTGTCATCAAGTTGCTCCTTTCACGAGGTGATTGCCGTCACTCTCGCGGCGAGGCACCAGCTTCAAGCTTCGGCCTTCGCCACACCGAGCACGATCTTGCCCTGGATGTACCCTTGGGCCGTTCGCTCGTGTACCTTCTCGGCAAGCGGATAGATGCTGTCGATGACGACGCGGATTTTACCGTCGTCGAGCAAGCGCCCGAATTCCCTACTTGCGCTGCGCTGCGATAAAGAAG
Source organism: Rhizobium acaciae (assembly GCF_025941625.1). NCBI lineage: Bacteria > Pseudomonadati > Pseudomonadota > Alphaproteobacteria > Hyphomicrobiales > Rhizobiaceae > Rhizobium > Rhizobium acaciae. The sequence continues at coordinate 89,866 of NZ_JAPCZO010000015.1, read as the reverse complement.
AATCCCGGCTCATCCGTCGAGATAGGTGATCTTCGATTGACAGGCGGCCGTGGCGGTGAAGATCGGATCGTAGGTAAACATCCCCATCTCGCCATAAGGCTTCGAGATGTCGAAAACGTCTGGGCCAAGGGTGCCGTGTTTCACCGGCAAGTCGACAGAGGTGCCGCCACCTGCAAGTCTCATGGTCATAAACAGTCTCCAATCGGTCGGCAGGAACTATCGGGGCATCGCAGCGCGGCGTGCGCTATCCGCCTGGAGGCCCGAAGGTTGAGTTGACCTCGTTGACCTGCCGCTCGTTGAGAGGCCGGGTCGGTTGGTCCCTCAAAAGGAGAAACAGCTTGGCAGTTTCCTCCAGTTCTTCGATAGTGTTGGCAGCGGCATCAAGGCTTGTGCCCGAGACGACGGGACCGTGATTGGCCAGCAGGACGGCGGGATGACGGCAGGCATGGGTTCGAATGGCCTCGCCCAGTTTCGGATCGCCGGGACGGAAATAGGGAACCAGCGGTAGACGGCCAATCTTCATGACGTAATAGACCGTCAGGGGCGGGATGCAATTGTCACAGTCCAACCCGTCCATGCAGGAGATCGCGGCGGAATGGGTCGAATGAAGACGTACGATCGCGCGCGCCTTCGGGCGTTCCTCGTACATTGCGCAATGCAGGAAGACCTCTTTCGACGGCGGATCGCCGCTCTAGTTGTCCGCTGGCGTCGAGCCTCGACAGGCGGGTGGGATCAAGCTTGCCGAGCGATGAATTGGTCGGTGTGACGAGCCAGCCATCGTCGAGGCGCACGCTGATGTTGCCGCTGCTGCCCGTCGCCAGCCCGCGGCCGAACAGGGAGCGGCCGATATCGCAGATCTCGTCGCGCTGGCGGCTTTCGTCGTGATTCCGGTTGATGGAGGATGTCACGCAATCAGCTCCCAAGCCTTGAGAAAGAAATCTGGCGTGCCGAAATTACCAGATTTCAGCGCCAGGGCCAGCGGCGGGTGGTCGTTTGACGGCAAAGTGACGGTCCAGGGGACGCCGGGATCGATTTCCGGGCCGATCAGCAGTCCCCTGATCCGCAGTGCGTTAACGACCGCACCCGACGTCTCGCCGCCCGCGACGATCAACTGGCGCACGCCGAGATCGACCAGACCGCTGGCGATGGCGGAGAGCGCGTCCTCGACCATGCGGCCTGCCTGCTCGACACCCAAATCTTGCTGAGTTGCCGTTACGGCGTCCGACGCTGCCGTCGCGTAGATCATGACCGGCTCTTGGGCCAGGCGTGCCGCCGCCCATTCGAGGGCTTGGCCCACGACGCCCCTGCCGGCGGCGAGATCGGCTGGCACGACCTGAAACGCTGGATGTCTCTCCCGCATCATGGCGACCTGACCTTGAGTTGTGATCGAGCAGCTTCCTGCTATCACCGCCTGCAGTCCGCCGACCTCGGGAAGGTCGCCCGCTCTCGCGCCGTCCTTGGCATCGTTCTGCGACCCGTCGTTTCCACGCCGCGCGTTCCGAGCGATACCGATCGCAAGTCCCGATGCTGCGGTCACGAGCGGGAGGTCGGCACAGGCCATTCCCAACTGCACTAGATCCTCGTCGAACAAAGCATCGACGACGGCATACGCGCATTTCTCCCGACGCAATTTCTTGAACCGAGCCGCGACGGCCGAGGCACCCCTGGCCACCACTTCATAATCGACCAGCCCAACCTTCCGACCCGTCTGCTGTTGCAGAACCCGGACGAGATTGGAGTCGGTCATCGGCGTCAGCGGATGGTTGCGCATACCACTTTCGCTCAAGGGAACATCGCCGACGAACAGATTGCCCTTGTAGATCGTGCGACCGTTGGCCGGAAAGGCGGGGCACACCACAGTGAAATCCGTCTTGAGGGCACTCAAGAGAGCATCGGCTACGGGGCCGATGTTCCCTTCCGGGGTGGAGTCGAATGTCGAGCAATATTTGAAATAAATCTGCGAGAAGCCCTGTTCCTTAAAATAGGCCAGGACATCCAGCGACTGCCCGACGGCTTCCGACACCGGCGACGTTCGCGATTTGAGCGCCACCACTATCGCCTCGACATCGTCAGGAGGAGCTGTATCCGGAACGCCGATCATCTGGGCAGTGCGTAATCCCCCTTTTGCCAGCATTCCGGCCAAGTCCGTGGCGCCGGTGAAATCGTCTGCAATGCAGCCGAGTGTTTTTTTCATCGGTCGATTTCTCTCCGCTCTGACCCAAAGCGTCCTTCCAAAGCAGGCAACCTGTCGCCAAGGTTCACTTTGCTCGCTCCTTGTAGAATTTGGTCATATTTTCGGGAGGGGTAGTGATGGAGATATAGACGAGAATTCCAGATCCCGTGTTCTTGATGCCATGGACCACGCGTGGCGGCGTCCGCACCAGTTCGCCAGCCTTGACCGGGGCCGTCTGATCATCCGCCAACAGCATTGTTCCCTCACCTTGTTCGATCAACCAGGTCTGCTCCGAAATAGCGTGACTGTGCCTTTCTGAAATGGCACCCGGCTGCATCGTCACTTTCGTGATGGTCACTTGAGCCTCCGGAGAGTTTTCCGGCCACAGGAGCTGCGCGGAATCTTTGCCGGGGTTCTTGAGAACGACGGACTTGTCGATGGAAAGAATTTGAACGGGCAAATTGGTCTCCTTGGCGCCGCCTTCGATTGATATGGACTGATCAGCAAAGACGGGCGGCGCTATCGCCATGAGCGCGGATATAGCAATTGCGACCGCAATACCTGCTGAATGTCGGTTACGAAAAGATCTCTTAATCATGTTTCCCTCCCCCATTGGTTTGACCTCCTGTACTCTTTGGGCCGCCGCCCTCCATGCGCGCAGCGGCCCGCTATCGCTGTCAATGGACAGCGATAGCGGGTTGGATCACATCGCGCCGGCCACGATTGAGCGAGATAAGAATGACGATCAGGACTGCACCAGTGAAAAGCGACCAGGCAAGAATATAGAAGCTGCTGGCCGGGCTGGATCCGCTGGCGAAGTAGCCGACCGCCATGGGTCCGATGATGCCCCCGAAGCTGGCAAAGACGTTCATCAGGCCAATCGCGGTACCGGCATTGTTGCGCGGGAAAAAAGTTAGCGCCCAGTTCCACCATGTTCCTGCGCCCGAATAAAGGCCGGCACCGGCAATGCTGAACATCAGGAGCGACCATTCGAGCGTGGCCGGACCATAATGTTGCGCCAGCAATGCGATGCCGGCGATGGTGTTCGGGATCGCCACGAACCATCCGCGCGAATAGCTGCTGCGGTCCGAGAAGCGAGCATTAAGATACATTGAGAGCGCGCCGAAGACGAACGGGATCGCGGTCAGGCTGCCGGCAAGGGTAAAATTCCCCGTACCCTGCAGATGCTGCTTGATCAAGCTCGGCATCCATAGGCCGAAGCTGAAGATGACCATAATCCAGCAGAAGGAGGCGATACCCAGCAGCCAGATATAGGGACTGCGAAGCACATCGCTGAATTTGGCGTTGTCGCTCGTGCCCTTGTTGCGGTTTTGCAGGATATACTCACGTTCCGCCGGGCTGACGCGCGTGTCGGTGGCCGGATCGTCCGAAAGCAACCACATAAAGACGACGCCCATGACGATGCCGGGAATTCCCTGCAGCACGAACATGGACGGCCATCCCACATGATCAATCATCCATCCGGCAAGCGGCGCCATCATGACCGACGACAGCGGCAGGGCATATTGCGCGACGCTAACTGCCCGGCCGCGCTCATTGCCGGGGAACCATCGGATGAACAGGACAGCGAAGGACGGCCATATTACTCCTTCTGCAATTCCGAGGATCACACGGACGAAGAGGAGCGCGCGTAGGTCGTGGATCATGCCCGTCAAGCATGAGGCGATACCGGCGATGATAAGCGCGACGCCGACTACCCGCACCGGCCCTAGCTTCTGGGCGATCCAGCCGCCCGGAACTTGAGTGAGAACGTAGCCCCAGAAGAAAGCCGAAAGCAGGGTGCCGACAATTTTGATGTCAAGCGCAAGATCCTCTGCGATCAAGGGCGCTGCCACGCCGATGTTGGAGCGTTCGGCAAAGGCTATGAGATAGCTAATGAAGACGACGAGACCAACGCGTGTCCAGCGTTGGATCCCGATGGTTTGATTTGGGGTAGTCATGGACGTTCTCCTCCCTGAGTGTCCGGTGTCGATAAGGGTGAAATAGGTTCTGTCGAACAGGTCCGTTCAGTTCAGTTCGAACCGGACGGGCGCACTCGTTTGTCTTTCCGAGAAGACCGGGCTCCAGTTGTCTCCTGACAAACACTAGGCAACATTGCGGTCCCAGTGAATCGGTGCTAGGCCGGGAACAGGATTGTCGAAGGCGCGAATGCACGTACCGAGAAGGCATCCGAGATAGGCGGTCTTCAGGAATGGCCCGCCGAAGGCGAGGCTGGAAATATTCTGGAGGCGGGATCTGCCTGCGGTGCTCATGTCTTGCTGAGAGAGGGTTTTGTCCCGCAGCTTCCGAGCCACCAGTTCCGCATGGTCCTCGTCCGTATCCTCCAGAACGACCTGCTTCTCGCCGTCGGGCCGCAGAACGATAAGACGATTGCTGGCAATGCAGGTGATCCAGGCACCCCCGTGGGCATCGAAGGTCAGTCCGTCGGGAATATCCGCACCGTCATAGGCGGCGACAAGTTCCTTGGCGCCAACCGTGCCATCGGGGCGCAGTGGGAATCTGCTGGTCTTCTGGTTGTAGGTTTCATTAACGTAAAGCCACTCGCCATCCGGTGAGAAAGCGATCTCGTTGGTGTAACCAACGCCGTCCGCAACGATCCGCACCCCTTTTTCATCCGCAACAGCGATGTAGCCGTCGGCGACCTCGTGGTTCCAGGCAGCTGTGCGCGGCCGAAGGCGGGTGCTGATCGTGAACCACAGCCTACCGTCCTTGTCGTTGACGACGAAATTGCTGGGTGGCAACGGCTCGCCGTCGAGTTCGGTGACGACCGTTCCGAGCTTGCCATCCGGGCTGATCGAGAAGATGCCGCCAATTGAGACTCCGAGATCGGCGAAAAGAACCTGTCCGGATTTCGCCAGCGCGATACCGTTGGGCAGGTATTTCCGACCCGTGTTCGTGCAAACGATCACGTGACGCACACCGCCATCAGGCTCAACAATGGAATAGCCGCCACCGCCATTGGCTGCCACGATGCGGCCGTTCGAAAGTGCGAGAACGCATTCAGGCCGGACCAGCCCATCGGCAACGATGCGCAAGTCTTCGAAACGGACCTGATAATCCTTTGATAGCGGATAACGCAACGGGTTATTCATTTTGACCTCCCTGTCTTAATCCTTAAAGTCTTTGCCGGATGCGTGCTCCCCTCGCCGGCTAGTCGTTCAGCCCTTCGGCATCCAACTGAGATCGTCCAACATTCTGTTGGACGGGAAATACTCGCAGCCGATATGGCCGCCGTACTGAGCAGCCTCGATTTCTTCGAACAGAAGCGGAAAATTGATCTCGCCTGTTCCCGGCTCGTGCCGGCCAGGATTGTCCGCGATCTGGATATGCACAGCATGGGGAAGCGATTCCCGCATCCGTTCGATAAGGTTGCCCTCGCCACGCTGCAGATGGAAAAGGTCGAGCATGATCTTCAGGTTGCGCTTATCGACCCGGCGAACGGCGTCCAGCGCCTGCGCCTGGTTGTTGAGCAGATAGTTGGGCCGATCGACAACGTTCAAGGCTTCGATCATTACGGTTACGCCATATTGCGCCGCAAGCTCGCAGGCATTCGTGATATTGCGTAGATAAATTTCCCAAGCCTCCCGACGGGCGTCCGGGCCCGTGACATTGCCGGCCATGACATGGACGTTCGGGCAGCCGATCTCGCGGGCGTATTGAAACGCCTCGAGAATGCTGGAGTGAAACGCGTCGGTCAGCCGTTCGTCGGTGGCAAGGCCCCAGTCGCCCACATCGATATTGCCCGCTGCGGAATTGATTCCCACGCATCGAAGACCTTTGTCGCTCAGCAAGCGACTCAGATCGGCAGCGGGAACCTCGTAGGGGAACCACATTTCCACAGCATCAAAGCCGGCGGCGGCGGCGGCCCCGAACCGCTCGTTGAAGGGAATGTCCTGAAACAGGGTGGAGAGATTTGCGGAAAAGCGCATCAGGATCGTCCTTATGCTCTTGTTTTTAGGTTTTCAGGCGGAATAAGGCCCGGGCTCTTGAGCTGCCAGTCGTCAACGATCTCTGCGTTGTGTTCGCCGTGAGCCGGTGCCGGGTGGCGCACTAGGCAAGGCGTATTGGAGAGCTTGACCGGGAAACCCAGCATGCGCACGATACCGTGTCCGGGATGCTCGACCGGCAAGACCATCTCGCGATGGAGCGTCTGCGGATCCGAGAACACCTCCGGAAGTCCCTGCACGACACCGCAAGGGACGCCGGCACCGTTCAGCCGTGAGATCCAGTTGGCTTGACTATCCCTTGCTGTGCGCTCGTTGATGATGGCATTGAGCGCTTCCCTGTTCGCCATGCGAGCCGCGTTGCTGGCAAAGCGCGGATCCTCCTTCAGCGTCGGCAGATCTATTTCCTTCAAGAAGCGCTCAAGGACTGCCTCGGTGCTTGGCGCCACAGCGATAGCGCCGTCGCTTGCGGTGAACATGCCGTATGGCGCCGTGATCGGATGGTCGTTGCCGCTGCGCACGACCGGTTTTCCGGCAGCCAGGTAGTCGGATGCGTACCAGGCGAACAGGCTCATGATGGAATCCACCATCGCAGCCTCCACGCGCTGGCCGCGCCCTGTGATATCGCGCGCCCTGAGCGCGCTGACGATCCCGAAAGCCGCATAGATGCCGGCGATCAGATCGCTGACGGGCACGCCGGACCGCATGGCGCCGTCGTCGGCGCCGCCGTTCAGGCTCATGAAGCCGCTCATCGCCTGTGCGATGAAGTCGAAGGCGGGACGCTGCGCATAAGGGCCGGTCGATCCATAGCCGTTGATCGACGCTACGATCAGACACGGATTGATGGCCTCGAGACGAGCGGCTGAAAACCCCATATCGTCAAGGACGCCCGGTCTGAAATTCTCGACCAGAACGTCGGCTTTAGAAAGAAGCTCTTCGAGCGCTTCCTTGCCGACAGCGCTGCGAAGATCTATCACCAAGGAGCGTTTGTTTCGGTTGAAGGACGCGAAATAGGTCGAGAGCCCGTTGACGATTGTGCCTTGCTTGCGAATCGGATCGCCTTCGCCCGGTGGCTCGACCTTCACCACATCAGCGCCCATATCGCCGAGAAGCATCGTGCAGAATGGTCCGGACAGGATACGTGTCAGATCGACGACTTTGACATTGGAAAGAGGAAGGACCACCTTGCTCACCCCGCAGCCGTAGCGACAGCGCCGGCCGAATGCAGACGAAGCCGCGGCCCGGCGCGCATCACCTGACCGACCAGCGAGTGACCCAGCGCCGCTTCGGCTCCATAAGCGATGTTGATCGCCTTTTCGAGGTCGATGCCGGTCTCGTAGCCGCTTTCGTCGAGCAGATAGAGAAGATCCTCGGTGCAGATGTTGCCCGTTGCGCCAGCCGCAAATGGACACCCACCCAGTCCACCCATGGACGAATCATAGCGGGTGATGCCTTCCTCCAGCCCAACCAGAACATTGGCCAACCCGATTCCGCGTGTGTTGTGCAGATGAAGCGCAAGCTCCATCTCCGGCAGTTCGGCCCGCACAGCCCGCACCAGCATTCGGATGTTGATTGGTGTCGCCATGCCCGTCGTGTCGGATAGCGTTAGTTCCGTAACGCCAGCCTCAGCATAGGCACGCGCGATCTTCAGCACCTGTACGACAGGAATGTTACCTTGGAACGGGCAGCCGAAGGCGGTCGCTACGGCGCCGATCAGCATCTTCGGCATGCGTGATCCGCTCGACTGGAGAAGACATGCAGCAACCTCGGACAGGCCGGCAAGTGTCTCATCGACGCTACGATTAAGGTTCTTCCGGTTGTGCGTATCCGATGCGGAACACAGTAGGACGGCAGCATCGACCGGTGTTGCGACGGCACGCTCGGCGGCACGCAGGTTTGGCACCAGAGCCGAAAGTCGCGTGTCGGGTCCGCGCACGATGCCGGCCAGAACCTCCTCGGCATCCGCAAGCTGCGGCACCGCTTTCGGCGAGACGAACGAAGTAACCTCAATGCTGCGGATGCCAGCTTCCACCATCCGGTTGATCAGTTCGATTTTTTTGGCCGTGGGAACCAGCGTCTTTTCAATCTGGAAACCGTCGCGGGTGCCAACCTCCGTCACCGCGACGAAGGGTCTGCCTTCAATAGCTGGTGCTTGCGAATTGCTTTGCATACGTTCATAACCTCCCGATGTTGCCCGATTGACGCGGGTCTGAATGCATTGTCTTGAGAAGTGAGATAACGGTTTGATGACAGTGAGAAAACTGAACATTGGAGCCCTCCCCCCTCACCAAAAGAGATGGTTGTCATGCGCCACCTGGATCTTCGATCTGCCCAAATCTTCCTGACGGTTGTCGAAGAGGGCAGCATCGCCAAGGCCGCAACACGGGAGAATCTGGTCAGTTCGGCGATCAGCAAACGGCTACAGGAGCTGGAATTATCGGTTGGCGTGACGCTCCTGGAACGAAGTCAGCAAGGCGTCCGGCTCACCCCTGCCGGTGAGGCAATGGTCCATCATGCACGTCTCGTTGTCCAAGCCTTCAATCAGATGCGTGCGGAGATGAGAGACTATGCGAAAGGCATTCGCGGGCATGTCCGCATTCGCGTTAGCGCTTCGTCACTTGCGGCGGGCATTTCTGAGGAAATACTGTCGTTCATCGCACAGCATGCCGATATCAAGCTCGACCTCGAAGAGCAGGAGACGCCTTTGATCGTTCGCGATGTCGTCGAGGGAACCGCCGACATCGGGATTGGGCCAAATATCTTTCCGAGTGATCATCTTCAGGTTGTTCCATATCGTCGATACGATCTGGCCCTGGCAGTTCCGGCCATGCACGCTTTGGCTCGGTACTCAACGGTACGATATGAAGACACGCTATCATGCGACCATGTGGAACAGCCTCAATCCAGTGCGCTCGCACAACTGCTTGATTACGCGGCCAAACAAAGCTCACTGATCAAAAGAACACGCATCCGGGTAAGAGGCTTCGACGGTGTCTGCCATATGATCGGTCTCGGAATGGGTATAGGGGTCGTCCCAATCTTTCTCTCAAGCACATATGCGCAGAAATACAATCTGAAGTTTGTTCCGCTTTCGGACTCCTGGGCGCGGCCGATGATCTCCATTATGTATCGCGACCGCGAAGCACTGCCATTTGCCGCGCGCACTTTTGTCGAGCACTTGGAGGCGTCCCGTTCGACAGGGATGTGACCGGCTGGCCGCAGAATGATTAATCCGTTGGCACCGGCCCGAATCGCTGAGGTCCAACAACTACGCTCGAAACCGTCTCCTGTTCTCGTTTTTGTAAACCGGCGTTGTAAGAGCTGTACCGTTTACGATTTGGTAAAATAACCATTTTTGCTCCAGTATCTAGGGAATTGTCACAGAGATCGTTCGCGTCAAGCGACTGCGCCTCGGCGGAGCTCAGGACGGTTCTGTTGCATATGTGGAACGGCCCGGACGAGCGTCAGCGATCCCTTGCGCCGCGCGGGATGGAACCACTAGGTTGGCCCGTTTTCGTGGTTTGAATCATATCAGGGGGCCTCGGCGAGCTTGTATGACCATGTGTGGATAACGGGACGGCGATTGACGTCTTCGATGCCGGCCATAATGCGTTCCTTGAGCTCATGTTTTGAGGTCACTCGGATGTGACGCAGGACGGAGCGGGCGAACTTGGAGAAAAAGCCCTCGATCAGGTTGAGCCAGGATCCGTGTTTGGGCGTGAAGGTAAATTCGAAGCGGCCTGCCGGTCGTTTATCGAGCCAGGCTCTGGTTTCTTTCGAGATGTGTGCGGAATGATTGTCGAGGATCAACTTGATGGCGGTGCCGGCCGGATATCTATGCTCGCCCGCTGATCCCTCATGTGCGGGGCACTGCAATCAACTTCCACGCTGCCCTGCAGCTGACCGCCACATTGCCTGTCAATCGAGCAGGAGCTCATGCAAACTTCCCGTTCCTGGAATTCGATGTCGGCCCCATCCCACTCCTCGATCTTTGCGGTAGGCCGACACTGAATGCCGAAGGTGCCGTTCCTGTTCCGGAAGGAAGCGGAATCGGAGTCTCACCTCGTCTGGAACACATGGAGCCCTTCGTGACCTTCCACCGCACTGTTTCGTAGCTAAGCAGGGTGGTTCCGATCAATCGGCCTTCAAGTGCCGGAGTTCGTTGGCCGTCCGCTCGACCGTCTTCAAGAGGGCATGGCTTCTAGCCTCGTCCGAGGCGCTCCTGTCACCGAAGAAGACCCGCCCGGCGTTCAGGCACGGATCGGTCTCAATAATCCGCAGCGCGCCCTTGAGTGGATAGGAGTCGACGACTCTCGAGGGGAAGATCCCGATCCCGGTCCCCAACGCCACGAGCTGCAGCGCCGCATTCAGGCTCGAACACAGGCAGGGTCTTCTCCGGCGTGATTTTCTCACCTGCAAACCAGCCGACCGTCGTTCGATACACGGGGGTCGGCGGTCGCGTCGTGACGATCGTTCACTGGGAGAGTCCGATAGGCGGGCGAGAACGAAAACGCGGCGCGAGCGTGTCGCCCTTGCTGACGATGCAGGGGACGCCTGCGGTTTTGCCAACCGCTTTTGGGAAACCGGCCGTTCAAGCGCACGGTAGCGGCGGCCACGGGCGGGGATGCGGTAGATGCCGGTCTCGTTGCCGTCCCCGTCAAGCTCACGATGGATGTTGAGGCTGGTCAGAAGACCGCGATGGGCGGTGTCTCCCGCGAGATCCTCGAGCGACACGCCCGCCTTGATCTTTCGTACGCTCTGCTGGCTCAAAGTGAGCTTATTGAATGGAATATCGCGAGCTGCACCGAGGGTGATTTTGTCGATGGCGTGTGCCATGTCGGTATCTCCATGACGGACCGGCTGGAGCCTCTCTCCAACCCTCTCAATCCGTCGCAGCTTTCCCCCTCCTCTCCCTCAAGCACCGCCTCCCAGCCCACGCTTGCCTTGCGGTACAATCTCCCTCCCCGTTAATCGGCCGCAGGCGACGGTCAGCCGTGGCCCGATCCTGGCAGCAGATATCGATATCCGCAAAGCTGGGCGATCAATGCCCTGCTTGTTCGTCCGATCGGCATTCTCCCTGGCAAACCCGGCGGTCATATCAGGCCTTTCGCGATTGGCCTTTTCGCGTTCTGTAGCCGCCTTCGTGCATTCAAAGCGTTACTACTTTGCAAGCGCCCAGCCGGACTCCTTCCGCCACGACATTGACGGCATACAGTTGGCGCCAGTGAGCGACGACGACCGTATGACAGCACGGAACCGCGTTATGGCGCTGAAGCAAAAGACCGCCGCCGACGCCGATGGCAAGTTCGATTTGTCCCCTCCCCCCACTGCGTCGGTGATAATGAAAAGCCAGCAGATACGAGCGGCGCTTCCTGGCGGAGACAAGTTGCAGCGCTCCTCGTGCTCTGCAAAAGGCTTGGCCCTGAACCCACGCTGCGGCACGAGCGCATATTCTGCTGATCGATGTACGGAGGAAATCAGGACCACCTCACTGCTGCGAGCGATAAAGCGAACCTGCGAAAGGCCAGTCACTTTTAAAGTCGAGCTGGAGCCTCGCGACACTTGAAGACCTGATGGTGGCCACGCTAAAATGTGGATCGTGCTTAATTTGTGTGGATCAAAAATGACCGCGTTTGACCTGCGCTTCGGCGTGAAGATTTACGACAACGACTGGTTCCTGCGGCATGGCCTCAGCGCCGTGCAGGCTGCCGATCTGCTGTCCGAGTGGGGCGTTACTTACGTCATCGCGCAAAGCAAATTCCTGCCGATGCCCGATTCCGCAGTAACGAGCTTGGTGTCTGAGAAGGACAGGAGCGCCTACGAGGCGCTAGATGACAAGCAGTTCCGCCGGCTTCTCGGCGAGCGAGATATTGCCTATTTTGCCGTTCTCAACATCTGCTTTGATCCTGCATTTTCCTCGAAGCACCCGGAGCTATCCGCCATCGACCAGCATGGTATGCCGATCATCCAGCAGGATTGGTATCTTGGCATCCCACCGGACAGGAAGCAGAATCTGGCGCACAAGATCTCGCTGCTCGAAAGAGCGGTTGAAGAGCTGCAACCTGATGCTATCCATCTTGGCTTCATCCGCTGGCCCGGGTTCTGGGAAACCTGGCTGGATGGGGACAGACGTGCTGATAAGCCGGAATACTGCTTTTCGGCTGAGACGATCGCGAGGTTCAACGCCGATACCGGATGTGACATCCCGATCGCCGATCCGAAGAGCGCCGCGACCACCATATTCACGGATCATCGCCGGGCCTGGACGGACTGGAAATGCGACCAGGTCGTCAAGGCGATCGAGGAGATCAGGAGGGCTCTAGCGCCGCTCAAGGCAGGGCTGGAATATTCGATCAACACGCTCCCCTTCTTGCGTAGCGACTTTGGCGGTGCGGTCGAGGAGGTTTTTGGACAGGATGTCGTCAAGCTGGCCTCGGTTGTCGATATCTTCGAGGTGATGGCCTATCACCAAATCCTGGCGAAGTCGCCGGAATGGCCTACGGGCGTCGCGACCGACATCATACGCAGGAGCGGCCAGAAGGCCATCTGTACCCTGCAGGCAAGGGCGCTCTATCTGGAAGGGATGCATGCCGAGCGGGGCAGAGCGAGGGACATTTCCGCCGCTGAGTTCGCGGACGCTCTCGCGGCCACCGAGGCGAGCCCTGTCGAGGGTGTCTGCATATTTACCTTCACGGATCTGCTTGACCTCCGCAGTACACCAAGCGGAGACGCCATGCTTGCCGTCTTGAAAAGCTACCGGCGGGCCTGACGCTCAAGCCGCCGTCGAACGGCTCATCGCTGCAAGCAGGCTAGCGCGGTTTAAACCCGCACTCGGATAATCGCCCGTCAGCGTGCCGGCATTCATGACGACAATCCGGTCACTGAGCTCCAGCAACTCCTCCAGATCGTCCGAGATCACCAGGATCCCGGCGCCTTCGTTGGCGGCCCGCCTGATCTGGTTGTGCAGTTCCGCCTTCGCGCCGATGTCCACACCCGCGGTTGGCTGGTCAAGGATCATCGCAAGAGGTCTCGATCCGACGGCACGGGCGAGCAGAACTTTCTGGGCATTGCCACCGCTCAGATTTCCGACAGCTTTCCTGCGGTCTGGCGGGCGGATCACGAAGCGCTTGATCATTTCCTCCGCCAGCCGAGGACGGCTGCCGGGCCGCACGATTCCTGCAACCGACAGGAGCTTCGCAACTGCGCTGACGACGATATTGGCCTCCACCGAAGCCGCAAGCGCCAAGCCGGACGCCTTTCGGTCTTCGGGTACGAGTGCGAGCCCTGCCTTGGTGGCACGTTCAGGGGTGAGTCGCCGGATAGGCCGGCCCCCGATCGAGATCGTCCCGGAGCTCCTCACGTCGCCGACCAGCGCCCGCGCAAGCCGCGTCCGTCCCGACCCTACAAGGCCCGCAAGCCCCACAATCTCGCCGTTTTTGATCGCGAGATTGAGCGGCCTGCGACCGCCTATCACCAAATCTGTGGCGGAAAGAACTTCCTGCGCACTGGCAGGCGCCGCATGCGCGGAAGCAGGCGGCACGTGCTGGGAGGGAAGGTCATGACCGACGAGAAGGTTCGCCAGGGAATCGACGGTGTAGGTGGAGCCGGGACCGGATTCCACCACGAGGCCGTCGCGCATGACTGTGACCGTATCTGCCAGCCGGCAGACCTCTTCAAGGAAATGGCTGATGTAGACGATTCCCACCTGCCGTTCCTTGGCCATCCGGCGCATGGTGGCAAACAGCAACTCGCGCTCGGCAGGAGCCAGTCGTGCGGTCGGCTCATCCATCACCAGGATGCGCACATCCTGTGAGCATGCGCGAACGATTTCCGTCAACTGCTGCGCGCCCACACCAAGGCGTCGGACCGCGATGTCCATTGGCAGCGTGATGCCGAGCGTTGCTGCTTCCTGTCGGGAGCGATCGCGCATGCGGGCATGAGCGAGCGTGCCGGGAACACGTCCTCGCGGCTCTCGGCCTAGCGCGATGTTGTCAGCCACAGTGAGTTCCGGAACAAGGGAGAAGTCCTGATAGATGATGGCGACGCCCCTCTCCAGGGCGTCGCGTGGAGTGGTCAGCCGAACCTCCTGTCCTGTCAACCGGACCTCGCCTTCGTAATCGGCGAAGTTACCCCCTAGCACTTTCATGAGAGTACTCTTGCCGGCTCCGTTATGGCCGACAAGAGCGTGGATCTCACCAGGCTGCAAAGCGAAATCGACGCCACGGAGTACCTGAACGCCCGAGAAAGCCTTACGGATGTTGCGCATCTCCAGAAGCATCGGTTTGCCACCCGTCATTGTCAGCCGCCCCAAGCCGCCTTGAACTGCTCGACATTCTCCTTGGTGATCATCGGCAAGTCGAGATGGTGGTTCGGAGTGGGGATCTGATCGCCCTTGCCGGCGAAGAACAGGACGGCGTCCTCAATGGCGGTCGAGCCTTGCGGGGCCGGATCCTGATTGACGGTGCCGTAGACTGTGCCCTTGAGGATGGCGTTGCGCACGTCGGCGGGATAGTCGCCCAAAATGAACTTGACGTCGGTGCGGCCGCTCAGGGCGGCGAAATTGGCGCCGTTCACGCCTTCCGGCCCCTGATCAACGATCGCCGCGATGGCTCCCTCGGGATATTTGCTGAGATAGTCCTGGGTGATGGCGAGTGCCTTGGAGTTATCCCAGTCGGCAGCCTGCTTCTCGAGGATCTCGATGCCGGGATACTTTTTCAGAGTGTCCATCAGACCCGCTTCACGGCTGAGCTGCGCCGAGGTACCGAGCTTGCCAAGGATATAGGCAATCTTAGCCTTCTCGCCGACCGCCTTGACGATCAGGTCGCCCTGGCGCTGACCGAAGACGAAGTCATCGACGCCGACGTAGGTGAGGACTTTTGCCCCAGAGCTGACGTCAGCCTTCGTGTTGACCGCCATGACGGGAATGTTTGCAGCGGCAGCCTGACGGATGACCGGCACGATCCCCTTGGGATCACTGGGAGCGATCAGGATCATGTCGACCTGCTGGGCGATGAACTGCTGAACGATCGAGATCTGGGTGGCGAGATCGCCATTGCCGCTCTGGATGTCTAGCGAGATGCCGTTCTTCCTGGCTGTCTCGTCGGCCATCTTGATTAGGTTCGAATAGAACGGCACCGAGGTATTCCAGATCATGAAGCCGATCCGCTTGGCGGACTGAGCCTTGGCAAGCCCTGTCGTGGCGAGAGCGGCAAGGCCGGCTGCACCGATCAAAATGGTTCTGCGATAGATGTTGGTCATTTCTTCCTCCTCCAGGTTTCAGCGCAGTTCGCGCCGCTTGCGTTGATAGCTATCGAGACCGACGGCCACGAGAATGACGGCGCCAGTCACGGCCGGCTGCCAGAACGGGGATACCCCGAGCAGGTTCAGGGCGTTGGCAATAATGCCAAGCAGAAGTGTGCCGAGCACAGCACTCCAGACCTGGCCGACACCGCCTGATAGCGGCACCCCACCGACCACGACTGCAGCGATTGCTGTAAGGGGCCAATCGGTTGCGCTTGCGGGCTGGCCGATATTGGTCTGGCCAAGCAGAACAACCCCTGCAACCGCTGCGAATAAGCCGCCGAGTGCATACGTGGTCACCAGCACGCGGTCGACATTGATGCCGGCAAGTCGAGCTGCAGTCTTATTGCCGCCGACGATGTAGATGTTGTGGCCGAGTATCGTGAAGCGCAGGATGGCCCAGCAGACAAACGCGACAAGAGCGAAGATGATCGTCGGGATCGGGATGGGGCCGATGCGTCCAAGCCCCAGGACAGTG
Source organism: Rhizobium acaciae (assembly GCF_025941625.1). Lineage (NCBI taxonomy): Bacteria > Pseudomonadati > Pseudomonadota > Alphaproteobacteria > Hyphomicrobiales > Rhizobiaceae > Rhizobium > Rhizobium acaciae. The sequence goes on along the minus strand of NZ_JAPCZO010000015.1, from coordinate 73,950 downwards.
AAAGACTCAGGCACCCCGTAAACCGGTTGCGCGGCGGTCCCGACGAACAGGAAGCCCGTGACGAGAACCTGCGTCGCCAGTGTCGTGACAAAGGGATTGATACCGAGCTTGGCGATGAAGAAACCGTTCGCGATGCCGACGCCAAGGCCGAGCAGGAGCGCTACCACGATGCCGAGAGGCATGGAGTATTGAACGATCACCGCGGCCGCGACGACTGAGGACATGGCGCCCACGGCACCCACGGAAAGATCGAAGCCGCCCGTGATGATCATCAGGAGCATGCCGCAGGCGACGATCCCGATGATGGAATTACGCTGCAGCACATTGGCAAAATTCGCCCAGGTGGCGAAATGCGGAACAGTCAGGCTGAAGCCGACGAGCAGCAGCACGAAAATGATCGGCAGGGCATAGGAGGAAAGGGACGACCAACGTGCTGCCGGGTCCTTTGCTTGCATTTTTACAGCCGGATTGGCAGCCGCTTGGCTCCGGTCGCTACTCATGTTCATTGCCTCCAAAAAGCTGTTCTGCGGGTGAGGCCGCTCTCGACTTTTCACCTGCGAAGAGGAGCGTGCCGATGAGCTCGGCCTGCTCCTTCAGGGCTGCCGGCACGACCTTGACGTTCTCGGTGGCGCGGGCGATCGAGAATCGCCTCATCGCGTCCTTCAGCGGATTGAGCAGGCTATCGCCGGCCCGCATGAGCTCGCCGCCGACGATGACGATTTCGGGATTGAAATAGCTGCACAGCGCGCCGATGGAGCGTCCCACCAAGGCGCCGGCATCGGCCACCACGCGGTTGGCGCCGACGTCGCCTGCGGCAGCTTTCCGCAGCATCTCGTCGGAGGAGATTTCCCCATGCGAGGCCACAAGCGCCTTAGCCAGGGCATGGACCGAAATTTTGGCCTCGAGACAGCCGCGGCTCCCGCAGCGGCACACGTCTCCATGCTCGTCGACGACCACGTGGCCAAGCTCACCGGCGATGCCGGTCGCTCCGCGGAAGATCTTGCCGTTGATCGCAATGCCGAGCCCGACGCCAATTGACAGCAGCACATATAGGGCGACGTTGGCATTGCGGGCCGCGCCATAGGTGCTTTCTGCAAGCATGCCGAGATTGGCGTCGTTGTCCATGTAGACAGGCAGGCCCAAGCGGCGCGAAAGACCACCGGGGACATCGGTCCCTACCCAGCGAGCAAGGATCGATCCGGCGTGAAGGTGGCCGGTTGCCGCATCTACGGGGCCGGGGACACCTATTCCGACGGCATTGATCTGCCGACGGTCGACGCGCGATGCCGCGATGATCTGTTCCACTTTCGCGGCCGCGAAATCCAGTGCGGCCTCTGCCGGCATTTCGATATCGAAATCGCCGGAGGATTCGTCTATGATCCGGTAGTTCGCATCAGAAATGGCCGTCTTGATGAAGATGCGCCCGAAATCGATGCCGACGTAGTAGCCGTGCTGGGCTACCAGCGCGATGCGCCGGCCCGGCCGCCCGGCGGGCTTCGACCCCTCTACATCGTCGCCGGTCTCTTCGACAACGCCTTCGGCAAGGAGAGAAGAAACCAGTAGCGAGGTCGTCGAACGGGAAACGCCGAGCTGTCGCGCAAGCTCCGCTCGTGACTGCGGTCCCTTCGCGAGGGCCGTTAATGCGCCTGTTCTAAGGCGTGCTTGCGATGCTGCCATTCAGCTTAACTCCTCCCTTGGCTGACGTTTGACATGATCAAATCGTTATGTCAAATCCCGGACATATAGTTCGTTAGGATAATTCGATTTCGAACAAATGGGAGAGGCAGATGCAGACTTGGAGGGTTCGCGCCGGAACAGTGTTGGTCGGTGAAGAGTTGGAACCGATCACAAATGGAGCGGTTCTCATCGAAGGAGAGCGTATCGTTGCGGCAGGGCCGGACGCTGAAGTTCCCGGTCGCGACAATGCGGCTTCCCTCGATCTGGGCAACTCGACGCTGATGCCCGGGCTGATCGACGCTCACATGCACACGTTCGGGGTCGACAGCACGAAACTTGGCACACTTGCGACGGAACATTTAAGCTACAGGGCCGGCCGCGCGCTCACCGAACTCAAGGAGATGCTGCATGCCGGCTTTACCGGCGCACGCTGCCTCGGTTCAACGATCGGCCCGCAGGTGCGGCGGCTGATCGAGGAGGGATTTTCCGACGGGCCGGACTTGAAGGCGGCAGGAGCGTTCATTTCCTCAACCTCAGGTACTTGGGATTCAAACGGAATGCCACTGGCCATGGCGAGGGCGGGGGGCGAACTTGCTGACGGTCCGGACGGATTGCGGCGCGCGGTGCGCGAAAGGGTACGTGATGGAGCGGATTTCATAAAACTCGGCCTTTCGAAAGGCGGCGTCCACGATCGCTATCACGCCTGGGGAGACGACCCGTTGGCGCAGGTGCCATGCCTCAGCCTTGAGGAGGTGCGGGCCGCCGTAGATGAGGCCCATCGAAACGGCCTCAAAGTAAGCGCCCACGCAATCGGTGAAGCAGCCGTCCGCTTGGCGCTCGACGGAGGAATTAACATTATTGAGCACGGCTACGGCATCACCGAAGACACCCGCAGGCAGTTGGTCAGCGAGGGAAAAATTGTCGTGACCACCCTCTCGCAAATCCACTTTCATCGGGCGGCTTACGAGTCCTTCCGTTATCCCGAATGGGAGCGGGAGGTCTACGAACGCCATTGGAAATTCATGGTCCGGGATTTCAAGCTTGGCCTCGAAGCCGGCGTACGCTTCGCCCTTGGAACGGACCTGATCGGCGCGCCGACGCACCCCCTGAAGGAAGCGGCCATGGAATTCGTGCTTGCCGTCGAACTCGGCATGGCACCCGCAGATGCCCTGCGCGCCGGTACGATCGTGGCTGCCGAAGTTCTTGGCGTCCATAAAAACGTCGGCTCGATAGAAATGGGGAAGAAAGCCAATCTCGTCGCAGTGGCCGGTGATCCTCTAAAAGAGATCGCCTCACTACGTCACCCGGAGCTCGTCATGAAAGATGGGCGGCTTATAAGATCGTCGGAGGGTTAGCTCTAACTGTCGTTACAGCACGAAAAACGCGCGTCCTGCGGTGCAGCGCTCCTCATCGCGGCCCGGAGGCGCTGGCTGTTTCTAGAAACGTCCCGGTTCTGCGACCCATTGGTCGACAAAGTCGAAGACACGTTTTTTGGTGTCGCCGTATTCCGGCCGGCACGGTTGAAACAGATGGGTCGCGCCCTCTACCGAGGCGTAGCTTTTGTCAGTAGCGGCGAGATGATCGAAGATCACTTCGCCCGGCACGACGAGATAGTGGCAGCTCATTGTCAGCACGAGCGTCGGCACCGTCACGCCCTCGGCATTTGATGGCGTCGACGTGTAGGACGATGCCCAATCTACTCCGACGATGTCGTCCGCAGTGAAGGCGAATTCTGCATTGGCGAGGATCGCCGAGTTCGCCAGGAAGCCGCGCACGGTCGTCGAATAGTTCATCGCGCCGAACTGATCGAGAATGGCGAGCACCTGCTTTCCGCCCGCCGACGGCCGCACAGACTTGATGATCTCCTCGGTGCGGCTGCCATCCGAGCGGATCAGCGTGTGGAGTTGCTTGGTATGGGCAGCAAATCTCAGGTCCGGTTGGTAAAGGCGAGCTCCAAGCGCCCGGACACCGACGCCTTTGACCACGAACGGTTCGTCGTCCGAAAATTCGCCCTTGCCCTCCTCGATGAGCTTCAGCCGTTCGAGCGCCGCATCGACGATTTCATTGTTGCGGGTCGCCTGGGCCTTGTAGAAGCGCTGTGTGAACTCAGCCGTATAGGTTGCTTTCTTGCCTTCGACATCATAACCGTTTTCAGTGGCAAACATGTCGACGGACTTGTCCCTGCCCTCCCCGCCAGCAGCCGGGTCAACCGCGCTCATCTGATGGGCCGCACCCAGCGTCGGATCGAGCAATATGAGGCCGTCCGGCTTTTCTAGTTCGCCGATCTTCTTTCCGTCGCACGGCACGATTTTTCTGGCATCCTGGCATACGGACGGGCCGTGCTCAGCGACGTTCTGGTAAAGCGTTCCCATGTGAGTGCCGCCGCTGTGGGCGAGCAGGACGACCTTTTCGACCCCGGGGAGCTTGCGCAGATAGGCGATCCCCCGCGAGATGCTCGGCAGAAAGGCTTCCGGCGGTGCATCGGGGTTGTCGCGGTCGCCGCGATAGTTCACCAGCATGACGCGATAGCCGAGATTCGCAACCGCCGGCCCCGGCTGCTCCTTGAAGTTGTCGCGATTCGGATGCGAGAAGACGAATGCGATACGCGGGTTCGCAGTAGGTTCGGTCGGCTCGAGAAGCAGACCTTCCGTATCTTCGGCGAGGCGAATGTACTGCGAGCGGAACTTGTCGGAGGTCGCTGAAATTTCGGCTTTCATGGTTGACTGCTGCGCGGAAAGAGATGCGGGCAAAACAATCATGGAGGCGGTGAAAGTGGCTACGGACAGGTATCTCATGGTCATGCTCCTTGCCTGTGGAAAAGGCGCAATTCCCCGACTGGACGGGCCGACGGGTTTGTGGGCTTTGTAGATATCGGCGCGCTTCACAATATTTGTCAGCGACTTAGGATTGACGGCGGAAAGTAGCTCCGGCAAATTCGATCTCCTTCCGTGGCGATAAGAATTTGCTGAAGAGCTTGCCTTGGTCGTCTCGTTTGCACGCATCTGAAACTGCTCGCGCTGCAAGCCTCCGGATTGTGCGAATGCCTGCCCTCAGGGAGCGCTTCCCGAGTGGGCGCGTCGTTTGTAAATAGATGGCAGACCAACGAACGGCATGCGGACCGATGGCGCGCAATACGGAAAATCAGTCGAAATCTCTTGGCAGGAATACTTATCTGTCCATTCTTGATGCCATTCGCGATGGTACCTATCGACCGGGCGCCGCGCTGCGGGAGGAAGAGGTTGCGGCACGCCTGAATGTCAGTCGGACGCCGGTGCGGGAGGCCCTCGGGCGGCTGCAGGAAAAAGGACTGCTGGAGGCCGCGCCCGGCCGCGGATTGGCGGTGGCCGCGTTGTCGTCATCGCAGATTTTCGAACTCTACGCGATGCGTGAGGAGATGGAGGGAATTGTCGCCCGATATGCAGCCCATCACGCGACCGATGCCGAGATTGCCAATCTCGAGCGCATCAACGCCTCGTTCGCCGCTGCCCAGGGCGACGCGAATGCGGCAGCACGGTTCAATCGCGAATTCCACGCTCGGCTTTATGAAGCCGCCCGAAACCGCTATTTGCAGCACGCGGTCGAAGACCTGCATGAAACGATCGCGCTTCTGTCCGACACCACGTTCAGCCATCCCGGGCGAACAGGCGTTGCGGCGGACGAGCACAGCCTTCTGATTGAAGCCATACGCCAACGCGACACGGTCGCGGCACAGGCACGCGCCGTGGAGCATATCCGGGAAGCCTTGAAGGTGCGGCTCATCCTCTCCACTCATTCCTGACCGTTCCAACGCTGGCGGTTTGACATGTGCCGATGTGTGGGCTAGCGTTATGAATACATTTGTATGCAATGAGGCGGCGATGATCGATACGTCGAAGGAGTACGATGTTTTGGTGATCGGCGGTGGAAATGCCGCTCTCTGTGCAGCGATCGGCGCCGCGCGCGATGGCGTCAGCGTTCTTGTCGTCGAAGCCGCTCCAAAATTTTACCGCGGCGGCAATACGCGCCACACCAGGAACATGCGCTGCGCCCATGACGCGGCGACCGAAACGCTTTCCGGCCCCTATTTCGAAGAGGAGTTCTTCGAAGATCTATTGCGGGTGACCGGTGGCAATACTGACGAACACCTTTCCAGGATGATGATCCGTGAATCCAAGGACATGTTGAACTGGATCGTCGAACAGGGTGTCCGTTTCCAGCCCTCTCTCGGCGGCACCTTGAGCCTCGGCCGGACGAATTCATTCTTTCTCGGCGGCGGCCGCGCGATGCTCAATGCCCTCTACCGCACTGCCGAGGAACTGGGGGTCGAGGTTGTCTACGACGCGGAGGTGGTCGGTCTCGATGCCGCACAAGGGCATTTCACCTCCGCTACCGTTCGACACAACGGAGCAGATCAGCAGGTCCGGGCGAAAGCGCTCATCGCGGCATGCGGCGGATTCGAGTCGAATTTCGAATGGCTGAAGGAAGGCTGGGGCGAGATCGCCGACAACTTTCTCATACGCGGCACCCGTTACAATCGCGGCACGGTTACGCGAATGCTGATCGATCAGGGTATGATGCAGATCGGCGATCCTACGCAGTGTCATGCGGTCGCCATCGACGCGCGTGCGCCAAAATACGACGGCGGCATCATCACCCGTCTCGACTGCGTGGTGTTCGGCATCGTCGTGAACCAACAGGCTCAGCGCTTCTACGACGAAGGCGAGGACGTCTGGCCGAAGAGATACGCCATCTGGGGGCGACTAGTCGCGAACCAGCCGGGGCAGATCGCCTACATCATCTTCGACGCGGATTCGCTCGAAATGTTCATGCCGTCCCTTTATCCGGCCATCCGGGCCGGCTCCGTCGAAGAACTTGCCGAAAAGCTCGGGCTCGATCCGCCGGCCCTGGCGCAGACAATATCGTCCTTCAACGCAGCCGTGCGTCCCGGACAGTTCGATCACACGATCCTGGACGACTGTCGCACGGAAGCGCTTGACCCGCCCAAGAGCCACTGGGCGCGCCGCATCGAAAGGACACCTTTCTACGCCTACCCCGTCCGTCCCGGCATCACGTTCACTTATCTCGGCGTCAAGGTCGATGAGAAGGCGCGGATGGTGATGGCCGATGGCAACCCTGCCTCGAACATGTTTGCGGCAGGCGAGATCATGGCCGGCAACGTGCTTGGCCAAGGATATGCAGCGGGCATCGGCATGACGATCGGAAGCGTGTTCGGACGCATCGCAGGACGACAGGCGGCTGCGGCCGCACAAACGGATATCACGTCAGCCAACCGGAAAACGGTCGCCCTGGAGGAAGCATGAACATTCACGCCGACATGAACATCACGCATGCCAGCGCAACACTGGAAGAAGCCGACAGGTTGATGACGGTATGCAATTCCTGTCGCTACTGTGAGGGTCTTTGCGCCGTTTTTCCGGCCATGGAGATGCGACGCGCGTTTCACGACGGAGACCTGAACTATCTTGCCAATCTCTGCCACGGCTGCGGCGCCTGCCTGGCGGACTGCCAGTTCGCCCCACCCCACGAATTCGATGTCAATGTTCCCAGGACGCTCGCAAAATTGCGTGGCGATACCTACCAGGCCTATGTCTGGCCCAAGTCGCTCGCCGTGGCCTTCGAGCGCAATGGCGTTGCGACAGCGCTGATCGCTGCATTCGGCGTAGCAGTTTTTATCGGAGGTTTCGCCGCCTGGAACGATCCGGCCGTTCTGTTTGGCGTCCACGACGGTCCAGGCTCCTTCTACAAGCTGATGCCACACAACGCGATGGCGGGGCTTTTCATGGCAGTTTCCCTCTACGTCATTATGGCCGTAGCGATGGGCATCCGCGCCTTCTGGACCGATATCGGCGAACCCTTTGCCACCTGGAGACAGCCGGGCTCAATATGGCAGGCCATTCGCGACGCCTGCACGCTGCGATACTTGGATGGTGGCGGAGTGGGTTGCATGAACGAAAACGATGCGCCGACCGACCGGCGCCAGCTCTACCACCACATCACCTTCTACGGTTTCACGCTGTGTTTTCTCTCTACCTCGACGGCGACGGGATATCATTACCTTTTCGGGCTGGAAGCCCCTTATCCGTGGTACGATCTGCCTGTCGTGCTGGGTACGATCGGCGGGCTCGGGCTCGTCGTCGGACCGGTTGGCCTGCTGGTCGCAAAGACTCACCGCGATCCGCTGATGCTCGACAAGCCGCGGCTCGGCATGGATGTGGCCTTCATGCTTATGCTCTTCCTCACCGGTCTTACCGGCCTGCTGCTGCTCGTTCTTCGCACGACACCGGCGATGGGTCTGATGCTCGCAATCCATCTCGGCGTCGTCTTTGCTCTATTCCTGACCATGCCGTACGGCAAGTTCATGCACGGTATCTATCGGTTCCTCGCGCTAGTGCGCTATGCCCGCGAGCGCCGGATGTTCGTGGACGCGCACTGAACGGGTCTGAAAGCAGGGTCGCGATCAGACGGCTCGCCTCGCATGCGCCCTCAATAGATTGAGGAAACGGGACTGCACCGGTGTCGGCAGCCAGTCAGAGCGGGTCGTGATACCCTTCTGCATTGGCGGCAGATCAGGCGACCATTTCAGCACCGAAAGAAGCTTCATTCGCTCTTCGACCTCCACTTCATGGCGATTCACCAGCGTCAGGCGGTCGCTATACATGACGATCGAGCGGATCGTCGAAAGCGAACTCGTTTCGATGCCGATGCGCGGTCGTTTCTCTGCGCCTTCAAACATTGCCTCATATTGGCGCCGCCGCGGAGACCCCTCGCCCGGCACGATCCAGTCGTAGTCGGTCAGATCGGAGATCGAGACGGCCGGTTGCGAGGCGAGCGGGTGGCCAGCGCGCGAAACGATGCAATAGGGATCCGAGAACAGTGGCTCCTCGGAAATGTCGGTCGCCCATTCCGGCCGCCGCAACACGCCGAATATGACGTCGATCGAGCCCGTACGAAGGCTGTTCAGCAGAATGTTGTAAGGCGAATTGGTCACGGAGACCCGCGCCTCGGAAAACTGGTTGGTGAGATCGGCGATCGCCGCACCGATCAGATAGGCACCCGACATCGGCAGCGTGCCGATCGCGATCCGGCCGCTTTCCACGCCGTCCAAATACCGGATATCGTCTTCGACCGCTTCCATCTCGCGGATGGCAAGCCCTATCTTGCGTGCGAATTCCAGCCCGACCGGAGACAGGACAAGCCCGTATTTAGTCGGCTGGTAAAGAGGGCGTTGCAAGGTCGCCTCGATCTCGCGGGCGGCACGATGTAGCGATGCGGTGGATATGCCGACCGACCGAGCTGCCTGTGAAAACGACGTGCTTTTAGCAATCGCCAGAAGACAACGGATCTGGGCGCTCGTCACATGCCAGGAGAGCGGCTTCGAACCCTCATTCGATTTTACGTCCGACAGCGCCCGGTCGATCTGATCGAGGAAACGTCGGACCCGATGCAGGAAAACCTCTCCAGCTGCTGTCGGATAGGAACCGTTCTGACGCCGATCGAACAATGGCCGCCCGACATTCAGCTCCATCTTGGCGATCGCCTGCGTTACTGCCGGTTGGGACAGGTTGATCTCGGCCGATGCGCGGCTGACGCTCGCATTTCTCGCGACGGCATCGATCGCCCGCAGGTGCCGGATGTTCGGTACCGCGAGGTTCTGAGAGAGGGTGCTTTCGTCTTCCAAAAATTCGGTCATTAGTCAGTATCAATGGCACCCGACGGCATGAATTTCTCCTAAGATCCGCACCGTTCGACATGCCTTCTCCTTCCTCACCCTACAAGAACAGGATTTTGATGAATGAATCCACCTAAAATTCATTCCCATCGTGGTCGCGGCGCACTCCGGTTCGACTTGGGTTCAATCCGGAAAAAATCCGGCCTTCAGCATAATCTTATATCCCGCCACGCAGTTTCAATTTGCAAACAAGCAGTCGGAGGCGTTTTCTTGCAAGCACGGGTTTGGGTGGGAGCCATGCCTGTCAGAACGAAAATCTGGGGAGGAGAACTGCAGATGTTTTGTGAAAGAAGAATTCTCGGGCTGGCCGGTGTCGTCGCGCTGATCGGCGTCGCGATGTCCGCCACGGCTGGCTTTGCCGCCGATTTCACGCTGAAGAAGCCGCTGGAAATGGTGATCGGCAATGCGCCCGGCGGCGCAATGGACCGGTTGGCACGCCTCACCGATCTTTATCTCAAGTCGCAGAAGCTTATTCCGAACGAGAGCATCGTGCTACCGAAGCCGGGCGGCGGCCATGCGGTGGCGCTGGCCTATATCAAGTCGCATGCCAAGGATCCGTCGCGGCTGATGGCGGTCAACACGCTGCTGATCTCCAACAACCTGCTCGGTCGCTCAGAACTCAAATATAGCGATTTCACGCCGCTCGCGATCCTCTACGAGGAGCCGATGATGTTTGCGGTGAAATATGACTCGCAGATCACGGACGGCGCCGATCTTGCCAAGCGCCTGAAGGCGGATCCAACGTCCGTCAGCTTTTCGGTTTCGAGCGGCCTCGGCACCGCTAATCATATGGCGGCCATCCTTCTCGCCAAGGCGGTGGGTGCCGATATCCGCGCCGTGAAGGCCGTCAGCTTCGAATCCGGCAGCGAGGGCATCACTTCCGTGCTCGGCGGCCATGTCGATGTCGTGGTGACGCCTCCCGGCTCGATGATGCAGTTCATCGAAACCAAGCAACTCCGCTTCATCGCCGTCGCCGGGGATCATCGCGCCGATGCCCCGCTCGCCGATATCCCGACCTGGAAGGAAATCGGCTACGACGTATCGGTATCGGCCTGGCGCGGCGTCATCGGCCCTCCGGGCCTGAAGCCGGAGGAAATCGACTTCTGGCAGAAGGGTTTCGAAGGCTTCATGAAATCCGATGAATACAAGAAGGGCGCCAAGGAGGAGACCTTCGAGGCCCGTTACCTGAACGCAGCCGACAGCGCGAAGTTCTTGGCCGACATGGACGCACAGTTCCGTGACTATCTGACCCTGGTCGGTGCCGCCCAGTCGAAATAGCACGGGTCTTCCCGACGCTCATGTTTACCAACTCTGAAGGCTGGAGGCTCGGCAATGTCCAAGCTGATCGACAATTCGCGTATATTTATTTCAGCATTCGGCTTCGTCGCCGCGGTGGCTTACGGCATCGCGGCCAGCCGGCTTTCAATCCCGGCTTTCAGCGACCCGGTCGGGCCGCGCCTGTTTCCGTACATGGTCGCGACCGGCCTGTGTCTTGCCTCGCTTGCCCTGATCGCCGAGCATTTCGCGATCAGGCGGACAGCCGACGTGACGGAAACGGATGGCGAGGAACCAGATGGCGTAGCCAAGGTGGCATTCGTCGCGCTTAGCATGCTCGCCGTCTATTACATGGTGTTCGACTATCTCGGCTTTCTTCTCGCCACCGCTTTGTTCCTCATCGTCTTCCTCAGTTACAGCAATCGCGGCCAGTTGACGGTGAATCTCCTCGTCGCACTGCTCTTCCCGATCGCCGCTTACCTTCTTCTGGACACAGCCTTCGGTGCCCGCCTTCCGGACGGCATCCTCGATTTCGGGTAGGGCGCATGGAACAGTTCTCGCATTTCATCGGCGGTTTTGCCGTCGCACTCGATCCCATCAATCTCTGGTACGCCCTGCTCGGCTGCATCATGGGAACGATCGTCGGCGTGCTTCCCGGGCTTGGACCGGCCGCCGGCATGGCGCTTCTGATCCCGGCCACCTTCGGCATGGAACCGGCTTCCGCAATTATCATGCTGGCAGGCCTCTATTACGGCGCCCAATATGGCGGATCGACCACGTCGATCCTCATCAACACGCCAGGCGAGGCGTCCTCCGTGATGACGACGCTCGACGGTTTCCAGATGGCGCGTGCAGGGCGGGCTGGTGCAGCGCTGGCGGTGGCGGCGATCGGCTCCTTCATAGCCGGTACGATCGGCGTCATCCTGCTCAGCCTGCTGGCGGTGCCCCTGTCGCATTTTGCGTTGAAGATCGGGCCTGCCGAGTATTTCGCCCTTCTGCTTTTCTCGATGTCGTCGGTGACGTCACTCACCGGTTCGTCCCTGCCGAAGGCGGGTTTTGCCGTGATGATCGGCCTCATGATAGCCACCGTCGGGATCGATCTGCAAAGTGGTACGTCCCGATTTACCGGTGGCATTCCCGAGCTGCAGGATGGTATCGGCTTCATCGTCGCGGCCGTCGGCCTGTTCGCCATCACGGAAGTCTTCGTGACGCTCGAGCAGATGTTCAGGGGTAAGACCGAGATCATCGGCATCAAGGGCAATCTCTGGCTTAATCGCGAGGAATGGCGGCGCTCTTGGATGCCGATCCTGCGCGGCAGCTTCATCGGCTTCTTCAAGGGCATCCTGCCGGGCGGCGGCGCGACCATCGCCACCATCCTCTCCTACAGCCTGGAGCGCAGCCTTTCCAAGGAGCCGGAAAAATTCGGCACGGGGATGATCGAAGGCGTGGCCGGACCGGAATCCGCCAACAACGCCGCCGCTACCGGTGCCTTCGTCCCGTTGCTGGCGCTGGGCCTGCCGGGTTCCGCATCGACGGCCATCCTGCTCGGCGCCTTCATGATCTACGGAGTGCAGCCCGGTCCGCAGTTGCTGGTCAAGGAGCCCGACCTCGTCTGGGGCCTCATCAGCAGCATGTATATCGGCAACGTCATCCTGTTCATCCTTAACCTGCCGCTGATCATGCTTTTCGTGCGCATACTCTATGTGCCGGCCGGCATCATGCTGCCGATGATCCTCGTCGTCGCCAGTATCGGCGTCTATTCGATGAACGAAAGCGTCATGGAATTGTATCTGGCGCTCGGCTTCGGCGTGCTCGGCTACCTGATGCGCAAACTGTCGATCCCGGTCCCGCCGCTCGTCCTGTCGATCGTGCTTGGCGGACTGCTGGAGAAGTCGTTCCGCCAGTCGCTCACCATTTCGGGCGGCGATCTCGGAATCCTGGTCGGCAGCCCGATTGCCGTCGCACTCCTCATCGCCAGTGTCATCGTCTTCTGCATCCCCTTCATTCCGAAGCGGAAGCAGAACAAAGTGGAAAGCATTGCCAAATGAACTCCGTCACTGCCATCAATGCCAATCCGGTCGCCTATCAGGCGCTCGCAGCCGCCTTCAGGGCGGAAGACACCGAAGTCCTATTCGCGCTTCTCGGTGACGGCAACATGCACTGGGCCGCAAGTCTGACGGATCTGGGCGTTCGCGGCGTCTATGCCCGGCATGAACATGCCGCCTGCGCCATGGCGACCATGTATGCCCGGGCAACCGGCAAGGTCGGTGTCGCGTCCGTCACCTGCGGCCCAGGGCTGACCCAGATCATGACTGCACTGACCACCGCAGTACAGGCACGCATACCGCTCGTTATTTTTGCCGGTGAAAGCCCGATGCATGCGGGCTTCTACAACCAACATGTCGAGCAACGGCCGCTCGTAGTCGCGACCGGCGCCCATTACATCACGGCGCACAGCCTTCCCCGCATGACGGATTATGTCCGGGAGGCTTTCTTCCTGGCCCGGACCGAGCGTATGCCGGTGGTCATCGGCGTGCCGCTGGACCTACAGAAGCAGATGCTTCCGAAACCTTATGACTATGCACCGTCATCGTCGGTCATTCCCAGGACCGGCCGCGTGATGCCGAATGAGACCGATGTCGATCGCGTCGTCAATGCGATCAAGGCGTCGAAGAGGGTGGTGGTAGTCGCCGGTCTCGGCGCTCTCTATTCAGGCGCACAGCTGGATTGCGAAGCACTGGCGGAAGCCTGCGACGGAATGCTTGCCACCACCTTGCCTGCCCGCGGCATGTTCGATCACCACCCATTTGGTATCGGCATTTCCGGAGGTTACTGCCGCGCGACAGGTCACCGGCTGATGCAGGAAGCGGACCTCCTCATCGCGGTTGGCGCAAGTCTCGCCCATTTCACCACCGACGGCGGCAAGCTCTTTAGCAAGGCACAGAAAGTCCAGATCGATACGCAGCCGCTTGGGTTAAAACACGGCCGTCAGGCCGCCGACATCTATCTGCGCGCCGATGCGGTCGAAGGCATCCGGGCCGTGCTCGACAAGCTGCCCAAAGAGGGGTCGCAACGGAACTGGCGCTCCGATGCCCTGGCAACGGAGATCGCCGACGCACCTGCCGATCCCACCACCTTCCCACCGCAGCCGGGCTTCATAGACCCCCGCGATGCCGTCGCAGCGATCGACCGCGTCGTTCCGAAGGACTGGGAGGTGATCAACAGCTCCGGCCACTGCGCTTATTTTACCGCACAGCTTCGCGGCCGCAGGCCGGAAAACTTCAACGTCATCCGCGACTTCGGAGCGATTGGCAACGGACTCTCCTATGCGATGGGCGCAGCCGTCGCCAAGCCCGATCGCACGATCGTGCTGCTTGACGGAGATGGTAGCCTGCTGATGCATGCCCAGGAACTCGAGACGGTTCGCCGGCACGGGCTGAAAATGCTGATCTGCGTTCTCAACGACGGTGCCTATGGCTCGGAAATTCACAAGATGCACTCGGACGCTATCAGCGACGAGGGAGCGGTCCATGGCCGCGGTGACCTTGCCGCCGTTGCCCGGGGCTTCGGCCTGCGCGGCCGGACATTGAACAGCAGCGACCAATTCGAACTCGCCTTCCAGGAGTTCCTGGAGGTCGGACCGGGTGCGGAGTTGTGGGACATCCACGTCGCGGACAACGTCACGACCCCTGTCATGCGCGCGCACATGAGTCACTGAGCCCGATCGGGCTCGAGCAGGTCGGTTCAAATGAGAGGGCGCAAGGCGTCCGAATGGAGGATCCAGATTTCAATGAATGAACATGTAACCCACAAGAACGGCTCGTCGATCGCCTCGCTCGCGGCATGGACGCTGTACACGGATGCCGCTTACACCACGGACCTGGCTCTGAGGCAGGCCGAACTGCTGACGCTCGATTCCATCGGCTGCGCCTTCGCCAGCCACGATGCCGGCTCGCCGCGGCGAGTCTCGGTGATGGTGCAGGAATTGGGCGGTAATCCGCAATGCGCCGCGATCGGACAAGGCTTCCGCACATCGGTGCTGAACGCAACGCTGCTGAATTGCGCCCTCGTCCGCTCGCTCGATTTCAATGATGTGCAGTTCATCATGAAGGAAGGCAAACTGCATGTCGGGGGGCATTGCAGCGATACGCTCGCGTCGGCACTCGCTGTCGGCGAGATGGCGGGCGCCCCGGGACGCGATGTGCTGACCGCCATCATCATGGGTTACGAACTTTTTCGCCGCCTGCGCAATCTCATGCCGTATTCCTCCGTCTGGGACGGCACCAGTGCGCTCGGCCTCGTCGCGGCGGCGATGGCTGGCCGGCTCCTCAAACTGGATGTCGAGAAGCAGGCGAACGCGCTGGCGCTGGCTGCGGCACGCTGTGCCACGCCCTCCATCGTCCGGTACGGCGAACTTTCCGGCGCCAAGAACATGGTGAGCGCCTTTACCGCGCAACAAGGCGTGCAGGCGGCGATCCTTGCATCCAAGGGGATGACAGGGCCGAAGCAAATCCTCGATCACAAATGGGGTCTGACGACCGTCTTCGACCCCGGACTCGGAATCCAGGACCTCTGGGCACCGATCTCTGAGACCCTCTACATCCTGGATTCGCATGTGAAGACTTATGCCTGCATCGGCACCGCGCAATCCGAAATCGTCGCCGCGTTGCAGGTCCGCGATAGAGTCGCCGGCCGCATCGACCAGATCGAGGCGATCGACGTGACGATGGCCGACCTGCCGATCATCCGCAAGCAGCAGACGGAAGCGCCTCGCCTGACACCCTCCACCCGCGAGACCGCGGACCATAGCTTCACCTTCCTGCCGGCCGTCGTACTGATCGATGGCACGCTGACGAAGAAGCAGTTCGAGAATCAGCGGTGGGAGGAGCCCGTGACAAAGGCGCTGAGTGCAAAGGTAAGGCTGTCTGTCTCGGCAGAACTCGCCGCACGGGCGCCGACGGCCATGCCATGCAATCTGAAGATCCGCATGTCCGGCGGCGAAATCATCGAGACGGAATGCCTCTATCCGCCGGGGCATTCCTTCCCCGACCGCGGCCTTAACCAGGCGCCGGTCGTGGAAAAATTCACCACGATCACCAGCGATTTCATGGATGTCGATGCGCAGGGGAGGCTCGTCGACGGCCTGCTGGATCTGAGGAATGCGGCGTCCATCGCGCCGATCATGGGCATGCTCACAGCAACGCCCAGACAATAGGGCGGCCTTTGGCCGTCTCCATCAGTCGTTACAAAAATGGGAGGTAAAGACATGACGACTCGACGTAGCATAACCAAGGCCGCCATGGCATTGGTCTTCACCGCATTGACCGCTCAGGTCACCCATGCGCAGACGCCTGCCGAATTCTACAAGGGCAAGACTGTTACCCTGATCGTCAGCGCTGCGCCCGGCGGCGGCGCTGACCTCTATGCCCGCGCATTCATCAAGTATTTCTCCAAATACCTGCCGGGCAATCCGAACGTGGTCATCAACAACCTGCCGGGTGCCGGCGGTTTGACCGCCGCAGGTCAGTTGCAGAATTCCGAAGCCCGCGACGGCACCGTCGTCGCCATGCTTCAGCGCAACAACCTCTACCTGCCGCTCGTCTCGGATGAGAAGATCGCCTTCGACCCGCGCAAGGTCGGCTGGCTCGGCAGCCTCAACAAGGAAACCTACGCACTTGCCACCTGGCAGAATGCGAAGGTGAAGAAGATCGACGATCTCTTCGCCCAGCCGCTCGTCATAGGCTCGACCTCGTTCAACAACGAGAACCGGACCTTCCCGGCGATCATCAATCAGTACCTCGGAGCCAAGATGGATATCGTTGCCGGATACAAGGGCAACGACGAAATCGCGCTCGCGATGGAACGCGGCGAAGTCCAGGGCCGCTTCCTCACGGTCACCAGCCTGATGAGCGGCAATGATGCAAGCTGGCTGAAGGACGGCAAGATCAACGTTATCGCGCAAATGGGCATTGAACCCAATCCGGCCATCCCGAACGTGCCGCTGATCCTGAATTATGTGAAGAATCCTGAAACTAAGGCATTGTTCGAGTTCATGTTCCTGCCACTCCAGACCGGTCGGCCTTTCGCTGCCCCGCCGGAAGTTCCTGCCGATCGCCTCGCAGCGCTGCGCAAGGCTTTCGAGGATGCCGCAAACGACAAGGACTTCAGGGCCGAGCTTACCAAGCAGAACGCTACTGTCGAACTGGTCAATGGTCTGGATACGGAAGCAATCGTCAAGACGCTCTATGCGACACCGGGCGACACCATCAAGGCGGTCAAGGCGCTGCTCAAGCCGCAATGACGACAAGCGGGGCGTGCGGGAATGCCCGCATGTCCCGCCCACCGTCACTGAAATCTTTCTCCTCCGAAGGGACGCCCGATGGACGCCTCAACAGCCATGGGCATGTTCACCGCTGCCGGTGATGCACTGCTCATCATTCTTGATCCGACGCGACTTGCAATCCTCTGCTTCGCCGCCTTTCTGGGCGTCATTCTCGGCATCGTGCCCGGCATCGGCGGCTTGGCCGGAACTGCGCTCCTATTGCCTTTCACCTTTTCCATGGATCCCTACACCGCATTCGCCTTTTTGCTGGGCTTGAGTGCGACGACGTCCACCGGGGATCCCATTCCCGCCATCCTGTTTGGCGTTCCGGGGGGAGCAAGTTCGGCGGCGACGGTCCTCGACGGATTGCCCATGGCACGGCGCGGCGAAGCCGGCCGGGCGCTGAGTGCCGCCTATATGTCGTCGCTGATGGGTGGTCTTTTCGGCGCGGCCCTGCTCGGCCTTGCGGTCCCGATCCTCCGGCCGGTCATGCTGTTCATCGGCACACCGGAGATGCTCGCCATCTCGATCCTCGGTCTTTCGATGGTCGCCGCCCTGTCGAGCAGCACACCGCTCAGAGGCCTTGCCGCAGCATCGATCGGCATCATGATCTCGATGATCGGCTCGGAACCCCGCACCGGCACCTACCGCTGGACCTTCGAGAACCTCTATCTCTGGGAAGGTATCCCGCTCGTTCCGATCACGCTTGGCCTTTTTGCCCTGCCCGAGCTCTGCGACATGGCAATTGCTCGCCAAAAGCTCAGCTCTGATCAGAAATATGAAGTGAACAAAGGCATCTGGCAGGGCGCCAGGGACTGCTTCGAACACTGGTGGCTGATCATGCGCTGCAGCTGGATCGGCACGGCGCTTGGCGCGATCCCCGGCATCGGCGGATCGGTAGTCGACTGGGTCGCCTATGCGCACGCAGCACGCAGCGTCAAGGGCGGGCAGAAGACCTTCGGCACCGGCGACGTGCGTGGCGTCATCGCCTCGGAAAGCTCCAACAATGCCAAGGAAGGCGGCTCGCTTATCACCACGATCGCCTTCGGCATTCCCGGCACTGCCGGTATGGCGATCATCCTTGGCGCCTTCCTGAGCCAGGGTCTGGTTCCCGGCCCCGACATGCTGGCCAGGAACCTTTCCATCACCTATTCGATGGTCTGGAGCATCGCGCTCGCCAACATCGTCGGCGCCGGTCTCTGCTACCTCTTCAGCGGCCAGTTCGCCAAGATCGCCACGCTGCGCTACACTCTGGTACTGCCGATGGTGGCGAGCATCATCTTCATCGGTGCCTTCGAAGGGTCGCGCCAGTGGGGCGATCTTTTCGCGCTCCTCTGCTTCGGCACCGTCGGCTGGACGATGAAGCGCCTGCGTTGGCCCCGCGCTCCGTTGATCCTCGGCGTCGTGCTCGGCGACACGATCGAGCGGCAGCTGTTCATTTCGATCCGCCTCTACGGCGCGGACTGGCTGCTGCACCCGATCGTCGCCGTTATCCTGCTGATCGCGCTCTACGGCATCCTGCGACCGATGATCCAAAGCATCCTGAAGAACCGCCGGCGCGGCGTACGGGGCCTGCGATTGGGCCGGCCGCAATTTGCGCCGACCGATCTCTTCGCCGTCGCATTGCTTCTGGCGCTCGGTTATCTGCTGTTGCACACCATCGGCTGGCCCTACACGACCCTGCTGGTCCCACGCATCGTCACCATTACCGCCATGGCGGCGGTCGGCCTCTCGCTCGTCAATTCCGTCTTCACACGCGGCATTGTCGCGGAGCCGTCGGGCAGCGATGACGACGAAGGGCAGCCATTGTACATGGACAGCGTCGGCGAAACCGGTCACCTGACCAACCGACAGATCGGCCTGCGTGCTGCCGCCTTCATGGGCTGGATGCTCGCCTTCCTCCTGTCTATGGCGACAATCGGCATCGTGCCGACGATAGCGTGGTTCGTGATCGCCTATATGCGCCTTGAGGGGCGCGAGCGGTGGACCCTCATCATGCCGATGGCGATCGGCCTTGCAGGTTTCGTCTATATCGTCTTCGATCAATTGCTGATGATCGCTTGGCCGCGGACATACCTGGGAGCACTGTTCCCTGCCCTTCAAGCATTTGTCCCGACCCTTCGATGAGTTACGCAACCAAGGAAGAAACGACGGGCGGCTCAAGCCGCCTGTCCGCCGCCCTTCAGCGGGACGTGCTTTTCTACATGGTCGGCCGTTTTCTATGGGTGTCTGCAGTCCAGATACTCAACGTTGCCGTCGGCTGGCTGATCTACGACGTGACTCGCAGCGCACTTGCGCTTGGCATGGTCGGCCTGGCAGCATTCACGCCCAAACTCGTGCTCTCGCTGGTCTCCGGCGTCGTCGCAGACAGGTTCGAGCGACGGGTGATCTGCGGAATAGCGTTTTTTGTCATGGGAGTGGTCACCCTCGGTCTGCTGGTTGTGGCCTCCACCACCCCAGCCGTCACCGGTGCCGTCTACGCCCTGTTCATCCTCTTCGGAACCGCGCGGGGCTTTGCCTCGCCGGCAGCCCAGGCCATGGTCGCCAACCTTGTCCCACGCGATGCGCTGAGCCGTGTCATGGGGGTCTCCTCTTCGATCAGCCAGATGGCCAGCATTATAGGTCCGGCGCTCGGTGGCCTTCTCTATGTGGCTGGAACCTGGGCGCCGTTCGCGGTGGCCGCGGCGGCTTTCCTGCTGGCTTCGCTTCTCAATCTGCTGATTTCAAAAAGACCGCCCAGTCGCGGCAAATCTCGTCTCCGGCTGAGCGACGCATTCGAAGGGCTGCATTTCATCCGCCGGAAACCCGTGATAATGGGGGCGATATCGCTCGATCTCTTTACGGTCCTGCTCGGCGGAGCGACGGCCTTGTTGCCCATGGTCGCCAGCGAAATTCTGCACCTCGGCCCTCTCGGGCTGGGTGTCCTGCGCTCCATGCCTGCGGTCGGCGCGATGATGGTCGGCCTTACGCTTGCCTACCGGCCGGTCGAACAACGGGCCGGGCACAAGCTTTTTCTCGCCACCACCACATTCGGGCTGGCGACCATCGTTCTGGCCCTTTCACAAGATTTCTATCTGTCGCTCGGCGCACTCTGGCTGATCGGGGCATCGGACGTGATCAGCGTCGTCATCCGCCAGACGCTGGTGCAAAGCGATACGCCGGACGAAATGCGTGGTCGCGTTGCCGCGGTCAACTCGCTCTTCGTCGGAGCGTCAAACGAACTGGGAGAATTCGAGTCCGGGGTTACCGCCGCAGCCTTCGGCCTGGTTCCGGCCATCCTGATCGGCGGCCTCGGCACAGTTGCGGTCTCGATCATCTGGGCCTCTATCTTTCCTCAACTCAGAAGGCGAGACCATCTGATCGAACCTTAGGCATCAGCACAACCTGTAGCCTCATCGCCGGAAATTCCGGTAAATTTGCTGCGCAGGCGACTGAAAGACATATGTTTTTCAACCTCGTCCATCACATATGCCAATGCACTCAAAACCCGCCCTTAGCTTTTTCTTATGGAGATCGCCAGCCTTACGATTGGCAAGCTTTCGCGTGGCGATCTAGTTTTCTTATAAAAGTCAACGGGATATTTCCGGGACGCGGCAACGAACTGCCAGGTTCGGCAGATCAAGCAGAGCCCGCGGAAAATTCAGTATAAGCCTAGAGAGGTTACCCATGGTCGCTGCTTTCGAGCCGCTGTCGTTATCTTTCGCCGTCCGCACATACGGTCACACCGCCGATGTCAAAAGCGGTGAAATTCCGGTCAAGGGCGTCAGCCCGAACTGGATCGAGGTCAAGCCCCAGATTGCCGCCTACCGGCGCATGGTCCGCGAGCTGGAATTCGACGTCTGCGAACTCGCGCCGACGACCTATATCATCGCCAGGGCCTATGGTGTGAAATTCACGGCGCTGCCGATTTTCGTATCCCGTCGCTTCCATCACAACGGGCTCTTGGTGCGGCCCGACGCCGGTATCGAAGTACCGAAAGATCTCGAAGGCAAGAAGGTTGGCGTGCGGGCCTATTCGGTCACGACCGGCGTCTGGACGCGCGGCGTGCTCGTCGACGAATACGGGCTCGACGACCACAAGGTGACTTGGGTCGTCGATGATGAAGAGCATGTCCAGGCGCTGAAGCTGCCCGACAACGTCATCCATGCACCGGAGGGCAAGTCGCTCGCCTCGATGATGGACAGCGGCGAAATCCAGGCAGGATTCGAAGCCAATGCCGGCATCGGCCGGGAGGGCAAGCCGGACCAGAACTGGTCGGAAAAGAACCTGGCCAGCACGATGGAATACCGGGAGCTGCTTGCCAACGCGGACAAGCTCGCCGCGGACTGGTACCGACGCACCGGGATCTACCCGATGCATGGGCTTGTCGTCGTCAGGGACGAGGTTCTGAAAGCGCACCGATGGGTCGCCAAGTCGCTTTACGAGGCATTCCTCGAGTCCAAGAACCGCTATGTCGCGGATCTCAACGCGGGCAAACATACCGGCAAGGACGACAGGAAATATCTGGAACTCGCCCGGGTTGTCGGTTCCGACCCGCTGCCATACGGCGTCGCGGAGAACCGCGCATCGATCGAGGCCCTGCAGCGCTATGCGAAACACCAGGGTCTCATTCCGAACGAGCTGCCGCTGAGCGAGCTCTTCCTCGACCCCACGAAATGAAATCTGCAGACAAGTGAAATTCAACAGGACTACGGGAGGCACGGACATGTCCCATAAAATTCACGATATTCATCCCCATGTCATTTCGACGGACGACATGCGGTTTCCGCGTTCTCCGCTCGGCGGCACGCAGTCGGACTGGTCCAAGGAGCATCAGGTGACTGCCGAAGACATGGTCGCGGCGATGGACGAAGCCGGCATCGCAAGCTCGGCGCTCGTCCAGTCGGCGACCTGCTACGGCTACAACAACAGCTACGTTGCCCACGCCATCGAACAGTATCCGGATCGGTTCACCGGTGTCGGCACAATTGACGTTCTTCAGCCCGATGCGGTCGACACGATGAAGGGATGGATCGATCGGGGCATTGCAGGCCTGCGCCTCTATACCGGCGGCAGCAAGCTCGAATTCGACTTCAGCTGGCTCAACGATCCGTGCACGTTCCCGGTCTGGAAATATGCCGGCAAGAACGGCATCTCGATCTGCGTCCAGGCGCGCGCGCCTGCGTTTCCGATCGTCACCGAGATGGCAGATCGTTTCCCACAGACGCGCATCGTCATCGATCATCTGGCCCGCATGGATACGACAGACGGTCCTCCCTATACCAATGCGACGCCGCTCTTCGAGTTGGCCGCTTACAAGAACATCTATCTGAAGGTCACCCCGCGGTCCTTCGACCTCGCCAATTCAGGCAAGGCCTCGCCGGAAACCTTCTTCCCTAAACTGGTTGCCGAATTCGGCGCAAACCGGATCGCCTTCGGTTCGAACTACCCGGCCTCCTCGGGCACGCTGAAACAGATCGTCGATCGCGCCAAGGAAAACCTGAAGTCGCTGTCGCTGGCCGATCAGGACTGGATCCTCGGCGGCACGGCTGAATCCCTCTATCCGAAACTCGCCTGACAGCAGGAGCCGACCATGACCCATTCCTATCCCACTTCCGGCCCGGTCACGCTGCACACGCTTCTGGCCGACAAGAACGCCAGCACAAAATCGCTGACATCGGGCGTAATCAAGAGCGATCTCGTCAGCTTCAATTTCGACGCGCCCGAACTCATCCACAACGGCTTCAAGCCGATGGTACGGGACGGCAAGTACGACTGGGGCGAACTGGCGATCGTCACCTTCCTACAGGCCAAGTTCTACGGGAAGCCGCTGGTGCTCATACCCGCCGTCATCGGCGGGCGCTTCCAGCATCAGTGCGTCGCCTACAACAGCGAGCACGGAACACTGAAGCCTTCCGACCTCGACGGCAAGCGCATCGGTGTGCGGTCCTATACCCAGACGACCGGCGCGTGGATCCGCGGCATCCTGCAGAACGAATACGGTGTCGATCCGGCAAGCGTCGAATGGGTCGTGTTCGAGGATGCCCATCTTGCAGAATACAAGGAGCCCTCGAACGTCCATCTGGCTCCCAAGGGGAAAAAGCTGAAGGAGATGCTTTTTGCCGGTGAACTGGATGCGGCGATGATCGGCAGCGACATGCCGGACGACCCGCGTATCAAGACAGTCATTGCCGATCCGAAGAAGGACGCGCTCGACTGGCACGAAAAGACCGGCATCATCCCGATGAACCACATGGTCGTCGCCCGACCCGAGCTTTCTCAGCAGCGCCCCGACGTCGTCAGAGAAATCTACCGCATGCTGCTCGAAAGCCGCGATCTCGATACGAAACCGTCGAACGGCCTGCAGATGCGCCCGTTCGGCGTCGAAGCCATGCGGACGTCGCTCGAAGCGATCATCGAATACGCCCTGCAGCAGAAGATCATCGAACGCAGGCTGTCGGTCGACGAGCTGTTCGACGACACGACGCGTGCGCTTGGTGCGTGACGACGAAGGGAGAAGAACGTGATCATCGATTGCCACGGTCACTATACGACCGCGCCGGTAAAGCTCCGGGATTTCCGCAAGGCGCAGATTGCAGCTTTCAAGAGCGGCGGCAAGGAACCTGACGAGCCGTTTTTTTCGGACGACGAAGTCCGGGAGACCCTCGTCGAGGCGCAACTCAAGCTGCAGAGAGAACGCGGCACCGACGTCACGATCTTCTCCCCGATCGCCGGCCTCATGGGCCACCATGAGGGCGACGAGGCGATGAGCCAGCGCTGGAGCCGGCTTTCCAACAATCTGATCCACCAGGTCTGCCGTCTGTTTCCAGAAAGCTTCGTCGGAGTCTGCCAGCTTCCGCAGTCGCCGGGCTCTTCGCTGGAGGGATCCGTTCGAGAGCTTGAGCGCTGCGTCACCGAACTCGGTTTTGTCGGCTGCAACCTCAATCCCGATCCATCCGGAGGTCACTGGCAGGGACCCGCCCTGACCGACCGATCATTCTATCCGCTCTATGAGAAGATGGTCGAGTTGGACGTCCCGGCCATGGTCCATGTCAGCTCCACCTGCACGCCGGCCATCCACCATACCGGCGCGCATTATCTGGCCGGCGACACGATCGCTTTCATGCAGCTTCTGACCTCGGACATCTTCAAGGATTTTCCGAAGCTGCGCTTCATCATCCCGCATGGCGGCGGCGCCGTGCCCTTCCATTGGGGGCGCTATCGCGGTCTGGCCTATGACCTGAAACGCCCACCGCTGACCGAAATGATCCGCGACAACGTCTTTTTCGACACCTGCGTCTACCACTATCCCGGCGTGGCGCTGATGGCGGATGTCATCCCGGTCGACAACATCATCTTCGCATCGGAAATGATCGGCGCGGTGCGCTGCGTGGACCCGGATACCGGCCATTATTTCGATGACACCAAGCGCTACGTGGACCGGCTGACGCACCTGTCGGACGAGGACCGTTACAAGATCTTCGAAGGCAACGCCCGCAAGGTCTTCCCACGTCTCAACCAGGCGCTTTCCCATTGAATTGAAAAAGGGAGGAATTCATTCATGTCGAGATTGAACGGCATCATCAAGGCATTCGAGAACGGGCAGAAGGCATTCGGAACCTTCGCACCGGCCAGCATGGAATCGGCACTCTGGGTAACGGGAGCGCCCTATGACGGCGTCATCTACGAAATGGAGCATCGGCCGTGGAATCCTGCCGAGCTGCGCGACACGATGCAATATATGCTCAGCCGCAAGCAGATCCGCACCTCGACCGATCCCGGCCCATCCGTCACGCCGATCTGCCGCATTCCGGCGAATGGTGGCGAAATGAACCAGTGGCTCGCCAAGCAGGCGCTCGATGTCGGTGTCTTCGGTGTCGTCTGGCCACATGTCAGCACGGCGGAACAGGCCTACAATGCCGTCGCCGCCTGCCGTTACCCGCGTCTGAAATCCGCTGAACATTATGAGCCAGTCGGCATCCGTGGCGACAGCCCCGGTACCGCGGCCCGTTTCTGGGGTCTTTCCCAGACGGAATATTACAAGAAAGCCGATGTCTGGCCGCTGGCGCCGGAAGGCGAAATTCTCGTCATCCTGATGATCGAGGACACTCTCGCGATCGAAAACCTCGACGAGATGCTGACGAAAGTGCCGGGCATCGGGGCTGTGCTGATTGGCGAGGGCGACCTCAGCCAGGAACTCGGTTATCCACGCGAATACGAACATCCTGAAGTGGTGCGGCACATGGCCGAGGTCGTCAGGATCTGCAAGGCCCGCGGCGTTCCGGTCGGCCATCCGCATGTCGGCTCAAAGAATGTCGAGCGCGTCATCGGCGAAGGTTTCGACCTTCTGTTGGCAGCCCCCACACGTTCCTTCTCGGCGCTCGAAAACGGCCGCAAGTTCGCCGGTCGGGAGTGACCGGATACTCTGAAGAGAAAATGCGTCGGCCGAAGTCTCGGCCGACGCATTTTCGTGAGGCAGTGCTTGCCTCGTGGCGTCTGGCAATAGTTGGAGAGAGTGATGATCACGCAGCAGTTGGCGCAATATATGGCATCAACCGGCGCGCGCGAGCTGCCGAAAGAGGTGCGCGAATCCGCCGTCCATCATCTGATCGATACGGTCGCAGCGATCGTCTCCGGCAGCATGCTGGAAGCAAGGCCGGGCGCCATCGCCTTTGTCCGCGAACTGTCGGGACGTGAGGACGCGACGGTGGCCGGTACCGATATTCTCGCCTCGGCGGAAAGTGCCGCCCTGGCGAACGGCATGTTCGCGCATGCAGATGAATCCGATGATTCTCACGGAGCTTCCGTCACCCATCCCGGCTGCTCCGTGGTTCCGGCAGCACTCGCGATCGGCGAAAAAACAGGGGCGTCGGGCGAGGATTTCCTGAGCGCCATCGTCACCGGATATGACGTCGGTACGCGAGTAGCCGCAGCAATCGGCGGCGGCGATTTCATGGTGAAATACCACCACTGCTCCTTCGGTGGCATTTTTGGTGCAGCGGCAGCCTCTGCCTCGCTGCTCGGGCTGGATGCCGCCGGATGTGCGCGGACATTGACCTTTGCGACCCATCTGGCATCCGGCAGCACGTGCTGGGTGCGTGATCCCGCCCATATCGAAAAGGGGTTCGTCTTCGGGGGGCTTCCTGCCCATAACGGCGTGAAAGCCGCCCTGCTCGGCCGGACCGGTATCCCCACCTCGACGGAACCCCTGGAGGGCACGCCCGGACTGTTCGCCGGTTATGTCGAAACGGCCAGGCCCGAACTCGCCACCGAGATGCTTGGCGAGCGCTTCGAGGTACTTCGCACGGCGATCAAGAAATGGTGCGTCGGCTCACCCTGCCAGGCGGCGCTCGACTCCATCGAGGATCTGGTGAAGCAGCAACGTTTCAGTGCGGAGGATGTTGCCGATATTCATGTCACCCTGCCGGAGCGACGCGTGCTGATCGTCAACAGCAAGGTGCCGAACCTCAATCTCTCGCATCTCCTGTCGCTGTTCATCATCGATGGCGGCGTCACCTTCGAGTCCGTCCATGAAACCTCCCGCACGCAGAATCCAGCGATACTGGCCCTGCGCAGCCGGGTTCGCATTGAGGCACGGCCCGGCGCGCATCGCCGGGAGCACGCGATCATAACGCTGACGCTCAAGGACGGCCGGGTGTTCGTGAAAAACCCGCAAACGGTGCGCGGCCAACCCGAGAACCCCATGGACACAGACGAGGTCGTCGCAAAGGCGCGCGGATTGATGGCGCCGGTGCTCGGCGAGGCTCAAACTGAACGCCTGATCGAAATGCTACTGCAGATCGACCAATTGGACGATGTCAGAAAGCTTCGCCCGCTGCTTCAGCGGGCCTGAGCCGGCAACAGAAAGCCCCGGATATCATGACATCCGAGGCTTTCGTTTGCTTGCCTCGTTGGATAACTCAGTGCTTCGGCATGCGCTCCAGCGCTGCATCCAGCCGTCCGTAGACCCGCCGCGCATTGCCCTCGAAGATCTTGTAGCGATCCTCATCCGTGAAGGATTCCACCGCATCGATATAGCGTTTGGTGTCGTCGAACCGGTGGCCGGTCGTGGGGTCGATACCGCGGACAGCGCCGATCATTTCCGAGGCGAACAGCACGTTGTTGACCGGAATGACCTTGGCCATCAGATCGATGCCTGGATGGTGATAGACGCAGGTATCGAAGAACACGTTGTTCAGCAACAGTTC
This sequence comes from Rhizobium acaciae, assembly GCF_025941625.1. NCBI lineage: Bacteria > Pseudomonadati > Pseudomonadota > Alphaproteobacteria > Hyphomicrobiales > Rhizobiaceae > Rhizobium > Rhizobium acaciae. The sequence continues at coordinate 46,760 of NZ_JAPCZO010000015.1, read as the reverse complement.
GTCCAGCGGCGGGCGCTTCAAATCCTGCGCCAGACCCCGATAACGACCCCAATGGAAGGGCACCGCCCCGCCGCCATGCGGGATGACGAATTTCAGCGTCGGGAAATCCTTGAACAGGTCCGACAGAAGCATCTGCATGAAGGCGGTGGTGTCGCCGCAGAGATAATGCGCGCCTGTACCGTGGAAGGCGGGATTACAGGACGCGGCGACGTGAACCATGGCAGGCACGTCGAGTTCCACCATTTTCTCATAAAGCGGATACCAGTAACGGTCCGTCAGCGGCGGGTCAGTCCAGTAGCCACCCGATGGATCCGGATTGAGGTTGCAGCCGACGAAGCCCAGTTCGGTGACGCAGCGCTCCACTTCAGGAATGCAATTGGCGACCGGCACGCCGGGCGATTGCGGCAGTTGGCAGACGCCGACAAAGCTTGTCGGGAAGATCTGCGTCGCCCGGTAGATGAGATCGTTGCAGACCTCCGCCCAGAGCTGGCTTGTATTCGCATTGCCGATGTGATGCGACATCTTGCCGGCGCCGGGCGAAAGATGCGTCACGTCCGTCCCGCGTTCGTGCTGCAGCTTGACCTGGTTGTTGTAGAGCGTCTCATGGATTTGGTCGTCGCTGATATTCAGCGAGTCCCGCGATGGCGTCTTGCTCGGGTCCTTGAGGCCGGCGATCTGCTCTTGCCGGAACAATCCAAGCGCCTCGGGAGCAGTGGTGTAGTGGCCGTGGATATCGATGATCATTCTGTATCTCCTTCCTTGGTTCAAGCCGGAACGGCCACGGCAAGGGCTGGATAAAGCCCTTTCGCTGTGCCGGAGAGGATGTTTGCCTGATCCTTTGCGCCGAGAACCGACACGGCCTTCGTCACCGTTTCCACCAGCTTGACATAGGTGCCTTCGGAAGACGGATAGTTCGAGCCGAAGGCGATCTTGTCAGAACCAAATTCCTGCACGAGCTTCGGCAGGAAGGTTTCCGCGGTGGCCTTGCTGTCCGGAGCATTGATGTCTTCGAGCAGGCGCGGCGTCAGCTTGAGAAACATATTGGGATAGGCGGCCAGATCGAAGAGCGGCTCTGCCTTCGCATAAGGCGCGCCATCGGAAACCTTCACCCGGCCCAGATGGTCGAGCAGGAGATTGACGGCCGGGAACCGCTTCAGGACCGCATGGACCTGCTTCAGCTCCTCTTCATTGGCATGGATGTTGACGCAGACGGAAAGCGCCAGTTCCTGGCACTTTTCATAGACCGGATAGAGCCGCGGATCGTCGAGGGACAGCCACTGCCTGTCGATCGTGCTTCCCTTCGAGAAGATGCGAAGCCCGGTCAGACCGCGATCCTTCCAGTAGACGAGCTTTTCGACTGCATCATCCGCCAGAACGTCGCTGGAGAAGACGCCGGTAAAGCGATCCGGATAGAGCGCCACGGCATCGGCGACATAGCTGTTGTCGAAACCGTAGGTGGTCGAAGAATGAACGATCGCCGCCTTGGCGACGCCTGTCTGCTTCATACCGGCGAGAAGCTGGTCGAGGTCGGTGGAACGCTCATGCGACCAGTCGGAACGCTTTCCCATCAGCGGCACGACGGGGTAGCGGGTGGTATCGCCGGAAACGATATGCGGGTGGATGTCGTAAATCTCGGTCATCGGATCATCTGCCTTTGTCGAATGTGTCGGATCAGAACTTGTCTGCATCAATGAAGAGGTCTTCGACCTGCAGTTCGCGCGGCATCAGGCCCTGCTGGACTGCATAGAGCCGGAGCGCATCGATCGCCGAGCGGTTGACTGCGATGCCATAGGGCAGCGGATCCGGACCGACGATTTCGGTCTGCTTCAGCATCCGCTTGTCGACCTTGCTGGTTGCCTCGCCCGAATGGAGCTGTTTCAGGTAGATTTCCTTGGCTTCGACGAAAGCCTTGTAGATCTTCTTCGCAACCTCGGGATGGGCAGCCAGGATCGAATCCTTGATCACCAGCGTGCTGTGCATCGGATAGATGCCGGTGCGGCGATACCATTCGGCACCGAGTTGGTCGGCATTCGGGAAGAGCTCCCGATAGTTGTCGGTCGAGGGAACGGTTTGGGCGGCCCAGCCTTCCTTCGGCGCGCCCTTGCGCCCGATGCCGGCATTGGCAAGGAACCCGGCTTGGATGCGGCCTTCGGCCATCATGTCGATAAGCGAGTCGCCCTTTTCGACGTGAATGACGTTCGGCGGCAGCTTGAGCTGCGGCACGTGTTCCTCATCATCGACAACCCAGGTGACCTTGGAGGAATCGACGCCAAACTCGTTGACCAGGATGCCACGTGTCCACACACCGGTGGTAACCGAATAGGCGCGGACACCGACCTTCTTGCCTTCCAGATCCTTGGCGTTTTCGATCCCCGCATCCGGCCGAACGACAAGACCGGCATGATGGAAGCGACGCTCGAAGAAGATCGGCAACGCCGTGTATGGCGCCCCATACGCCTTAGCGATGAAATAGGTAGTCGGCGCCAGTTCGCAGACGTCGAACTCGACATCGCGCACCATGCGGCGGAAGGCGGCGATCTGCGGCTCCACTTCGATGAAGTCGAAGACGACGCCGTCCATCTTGACGCGGCCGTCCTTCAGCGCGGCCGTGTGGCCGTGGGTTCTGAGCGCGATGGTGAGGTGAAGTGGTTCGGACATGGGTACTCCTCCATTTTAATAATTGTCCGGCGGCCGGTCGGCCACGCTTCAAGCGATTGGCCCGGTGGTCCAGCTATAGCCGGATCGATTTTCGCCGCGGTCATCCAAAGCCTCGGCGAAGGCATAAGACATTCGGTTGTCCTATCGCCGCTCGGTCATCAGGCGCAGCACGCCGTAGAAGCGCTCGACGATTAGCATGAGAACGACGGCGAAAATGATCATTGCGCCGCTCACCGCCGTGATGACAGGATCCGATCCCTGCGAGGCGAAGCTGAATATTTCCGCCGGAAGCGTCGAATGGCCGGGCAGCGCCAGGAACAGCGAGATCGTCACCTCGTCGAACGAGATCAGGAATGCGAAGATCGTTCCTGCCGCAGCCCCCGGCGCAATCATCGGAAGGATGACGTGTCGCAGGGTCTGGAACGGTGAAGCGCCCAGGCTGTAACTTGCTCTCTCCGCCAAGGGGTCGAGCGAGATGACACTCGTCATCGTTAGACGCAGCACGAATGGCAGACTGATCAGGATATGCCCGGCGATAATGCCGAGCGGCGCGCTCGAAAGCGCCAGCAAGGCCATGAACTGCAGCAGCGCGATGGCAAGCACGATATGCGGAATGGCCATTGGCATCAGTAGGACCGACAGGATGCCGCTACGGCCCGGAAATTCGTAGCGCCCCAGCACGAGGGACGCGAGGACGCCCAGCGTCCCGGAGATGAGCGCCACCAGAAGTGCGATCTGGACGCTGACGACGAGGCCCGACTGAAAGTAAGGATTCTGCAGCGCCGCGTAATACCATCGAAGGCCAAAGGAGGCCGGCGGGAACCGCACATATCCTTCGTTGGTGAACGAGACCACCATGATGACGACAAGTGGCAGCAGCATGAAACTGCAGAAGACGACGGCAAAGAGGCGACGCGCCAGATGCCAGATGCCGTTGGAACCGTTCATCGGAGCGCCTCCTTGAGGTCGCGACGCTCCAGGAGCCTTCCCATGAAGAAGACGAAGGCGAGCGTCATGGCGAGCAGCACGAAGGCGACCGCGCCGCCCATGTTCCAGTTCGCGAGCAGGATATTTTGCTGGTAGATCATGTAGGCCATGGTCTTGTTGGCGGAACCGCCGAGCAGCATCGGCGTCGCAAACGCCGTCATGGCGCTGGCGAAGACGATGACGCAGCCGGACTGCACGCCGGGCAGGCTGAGCGGCAGGATAACATCACGAAAACTGCGCCAACTGGATGCCCCGAGGCTCGCCGCCGCCGACAAAAGCTTCTGATCAAGCTTGAGAAGCGAAGCATTCAGCGACAAGACCATGAACGGCAGATAGATATGAACGAGGCCCAGAATGATGGCGGTCTGCGTGTTCAGGAGACGCAGCGCGTATTTGGCCGGCAACATCGCATCGATCAGGCCGTTCGGGCTGAACACCACCATCCAGCCGTAGGTCCTGACGATGACACTGATGAAGAGCGGCGACACGACGATCAGCAGCATGAGCCGGCGCCAGATGCTGCGCGAGAAATAGACGTAGAGCGCCGCAGGATAGGCGAGCAAAAGCGCAACGATCGTGGCGAGCGCGCTCAAACGGATCGTGCGCAGCATGATTTCCCAATAGAAATCGTCGGTTACCACGCTGACATAGTTGCCGAGCGTGTAATGGATCGCGCCCGATGCGTCTTCCTGAAGGTTGCTCACAAGAATGGCTGCCATGGGGACGACGAAAAAGATAACCGTGATGGCGAGGACCGGCAGCAGCAGAAGGAAGATCGTCATCTGGCGGCGAAGCCGCTTTGCCGGCGATGTCGGGGAGGCAGCGGTCATGGCTGATCCCCCTTCATGATCCGGCCCGCATCCGCGCTCCAGGAGACATTCACCTGGTCAGCGGGACGGAGAACTTGATTGACGTCATTCAGGCGATAGATGAGCAGCGGACCCACCGGCGTTTCGACGCGCACATTGAGCGTGCTTCCGAGTGCCGCGATGCTTTCTACGATGCCTGGAAGCGTATTGGCCTGGCTTTCGCCGCCGATACGAATCTCTTCCGGGCGCAGAAAGAGCACGCCGGGCGCCTCGCCTGCCTCGGACTTGTTGCATTGGAACTCCTGAGCGCCCACCTGGAAAATATTCCGTGCCCGACAGTCGGTCCCGGCGAGCACATTCGCCTGACCGATGAACCGCGCCACGAACTGGGTTTGCGGAGACCAGTATATTTCGGAGGGTGTCCCGACCTGTTCGAGGCGCCCCTTGTTCATGATGGCGATGCGATCGGCTATGCCGAATGCTTCTTCCTGGTCATGGGTGACGAGCAATGTGGTGACGCCGGTCGCCCGCTGGATGCGTTTGAGTTCGGTACGCATTTCCTCGCGAAGACGCGCATCGAGGTTCGACAGCGGTTCGTCCAGCAGCATCAGCTGAGGTTCGATCGCCAGAGCGCGGGCGATCGCTACGCGCTGCTGTTCCCCGCCCGACATCTGCCTTGGATAACGCCCGCCCTTGCCCTCGAGATGGACGAGTGCAAGCAGTTCCGTAGTACGTTTCTGGATGCCTTCCTTCTTTTCGCCGCGGATTTTCAGTCCGTATCCGATGTTCTCCTCCGCCGTCATGTGCGGAAAAAGCGCATAACTTTGGAAGACCACGCCCATTTCCCGTCTCTGGGGCGGGACATTGGTGATGTCCCGGCCGGCGAGATTCACATTGCCGCTGGTTACTTCCGTAAATCCCGCGATCGCGCCGAGAGCGGTCGTCTTGCCTGACCCGGAGGGGCCGAGGAGACAAAAGAACTCCCCGGCTCCAAGGTCCAGATCGAGGGAATGGATAGCCACGAACGCTCCGTAGGACACGCCTACGTTCTCGAGCGACAGAAAGGATTGCATTTCCGATGTACCCGCTGTTTTTCACTGATCTGGAATGGCCGTTCAGCGACAGGCCTACCGCTCGACTTCGCGGTTCCAGCGTTCGACATATTTCGGCAGGTTCGCCGCGATATAACGCCAGTCTGGAATGAAGACGCTCTTCAGGTCCGGGAAATAGATGCGGTCTGCGTCGGGAATTTTGACGGATGAAACCACGGGCGTGTAACCGAACCCTTCGCGAACCTTCTCCTGGCCCCGCTGGGACAAGAGATAGTTGACCCAGGCATGAGCTGCCTTCGGATGCGGTGCGCCTTTAACCACGCTGACCCAGGTCTGGTAGCCGATGCCGCCTTCCTTGGGCTGCGACATCCCGATCGGTGTTGCGGCGGTTTTTAGCTGGAAGCCGCGATGCGCAGTCAGATTGCCGACCCAGAGATCGCCCTGTTGAAGCGCCGTCTCCATATTGCCCAGCGAGGAATAGAAATTCAGCATTTGCGGCCGCAGTTCCTTCAGTTTGGCAAAGGCGGCATCGACATTCTTCTCATCGCCGCCAAGCTGCTTGGCGAGCAGGGCCAGGAAACCGGCCGCGCTGGAGATATTGATAGATGGTAGCCCGACATGTCCCTTAAAACGCGGGTCCCAGAGATCCAGCCACGAACTTGGCGGCATCCAGTTGTTCTGCTTGAACACCGGAATGCTGTACATGAGCTGCACGACAGCAATGCCGATCGGGGCTGCCGCGGGTTCCTGCCCCGCATTGGCCGGAACTTGCGCCAGATTCGGAACAAGCGACTTGTCCAGCGGAGCGACGAGGCCGGCGTCGATCGCCTGATAGGTCGTGCCGCCAGCGAGCCAGATGGCGTCGATCGTCGGGCGAGCTGCCTGGGTCCGAAGCTTTGCGACATTGTCGGCCGGCTGGCCGGTGATCAGCGTTACCTTGATGTCCCCATACATCTTCTGGAAATCAGGGATCAGCAGCTTCTCGATGACTTCCTGCGAAGCGCCACCCGGTCCGGCGAATACGAGTTCGGATTCGACATCTGCCGCAACGGCCGTCGATACACGCGATCCGGGTAGCCCACCGGTCGCAAGATAGGCTCCGGCACCTGCCATGCCCCCAAGTGCCGAGCGGCGCGTGAAATTCGAACATGCCCGAAAATTACGCAAATCCTCACCCATTGCATCTCCTCCCAGATTTGAATGTGTTGCGTGCCCCATCATTGGTGACGCAGAGGAGGTTCTGCGCATTGAAAAGGGATGCTTAGCCATAAGATTTGCCGAAAGGGAGGGCGCACCTTTTGCGTATACTTCATCAGGCCGACGACGTTTCAAAACCGGGACAAGAGATAGGCAGACCGGAAAAACTCTTAAATTCCAAAGAGATGACCCACCGCAAAGATGGCTTCGCAATCAAAGGAAGCATATCCCCAGTCTCGGGGAAAAGCGCTGGCAGCCAAAGTCCGGGTCGGCGGGTCATATTGTTGGACAATCTGACTCACGGTAGTCTTTTTGTGGGAGGAAATCCGGACGGCCGCGATGATGCACCCATTGATTGCATGCCGTACCTTACCTTACCTGAAAAAGACAGGTCGTCAGCTGAAGCGGACGGGCGCTGAACGGGCGCCGTGCCAGGAGGAAACATGATCGCCTTACCTAACCTTCGGCACCTGAAGGCATTTCAGGCTGTTGCACGCCTGGGAAGCGTCGGCCAGGCTTCAGCAAGCATCAATATTTCACAGCCGGCGGTGACGCAGGCGATCGCCAAGCTCGAATATCAGATCGGCGCTCCGGTTTTCGACCGGCGCCCGACCGGATCTTATCCGACCGAATTCGGCAAGATCCTGCTGCGTCGCGTCGATCGATTTTTCTCTATGATAGAGGATGGCTTTTCGTCGCTCTATCCGAGCGCCCCCGAAAACGATCAAGGTCATACGCCGATCGGGCTTGTGACCAGTACCCAGATACGGTCGCTTGTCGCGACTGCGGATGCGACGACTGCCGCACAATCGGCGAGCGCCATGGGAATTTCGGAAACCGCACTCTATCGCTCGGCGCGCGAACTGGAGCATATCCTGAACTGCCGCCTTTTTCAGGCTTCCGCGGACGGAATCGTCAACACGCCGGCCGGAGCCGAACTGACCCGCAAGGTCGGCCTGGCAATCCGTGAGATCGAGTGTGCGCTGGAGGAAGTCGATATCGCCAAGGGCCGTGCTGCAGCCCGGCTGAGCATCGGCGTACTACCTATGTCCGCAACCTCGGCGTTTTCTTCGGCCGTCGGCGACCTGACGCGGCGGCATCCGAATATCCAGATCAGAATAAAGGAAGGCAACTATCTCGCGATGCTGAACTGTCTGAGACTAGGGCAGGTCGACATGAATTTCGGGCTTCTGCGGAGGCCGGATTGGGCCAATGATGTTGTCGAGGAACCGTTATGCGGTGATACGTTCTGCGTGATTACCCGCCGCGGGCATCCCCTGAAGGATATCGCAAATCCCACCTTTCGCGACTTCATGAAATACGAATGGATCATGCCCGCACCAGGAACAGCGCGCCGGCGCATCCTCGAGGAATTTTTCGATGTAGGGCCGAGAACATCCTACGCCATCGAGACGAGTTCGCCCGCCGTGATCCGAAGCCTTCTATCGACCAGCGACCGCATCAGTATCCTCAGCCGGCAAGAAATCGACAATGACGACCGGCGGGACCGTTTCTCTATATTCCCGCTGCGTTCGCAGCGGCCCTCCGTAAAAGGCATCACCACAAGGGCAAACTGGATACCGACGCCGATCCATCTTGAATTCCTGGAATTGCTGCGTACACACCTTGCCAGATCATGAAACGGCCCGGTCGATCAAATCCGCCGCGCAAGGCGCTTTCCCATGGGCGATCGATAGCAATATCCGGCCTCCGGTCCGCATACCCATCATGAAATAAGCGAAGAGTAGAAGATCTTGGAATTCCGAAGAACCGTGCCGCTGATCCTGGCTCTGGCACTCATCATGCAGCAGATCGATTCAACTGCGGTCGCCACTGCCCTTCCCTCCATCGCAGCCGATTTTAAGGAGTCCGTCCTCACGCTGCACGCCATCATTACGATCTATCTCCTCTCCGCCGGCGTCTTTTTGCCGGTCAGCGGATGGACCGCGGATCGGTTCGGCGGGAGGCGCGTGTTCTGCTGGGCCATCGTGACCTTTACCCTGGCATCGCTTCTTTGCGCGCTTTCGCCGACCGTCGACATCTTGATTGCGGCAAGGGCATTGCAGGGCATGGCGGGAGCGATGATGGTGCCGACCGCCCGCCTGATCCTCGTGCGATCGGTGAAGCGCGAAGAGCTGGTACCGGCAATGGTGATGATGAGCATGCCCGCTGTCGTCGGCCCGACCATCGGTCCCCTGCTCGGCGGTTTCATTACAAGCATCGCCTCATGGCATTGGATTTTCTGGATCAACCTGCCGATCGGCGCGGCGGCGATCACGCTGACCCTCCTGCTCGTCGACAAGATCCCGACGCAGCACCGCGCATCCTTCGACTTTCTCGGCTTCATCCTGTCGGGCGCCGGCATCGGCGCGACGATACTCGGCCTCGCATCCGCTGCCAGGGATTTCGGAGCGGCGTCGATCGCGCTGGTGGCCACCGGCCTGGTCCTTCTCGGCCTCTACATAGGACATGCGCGTCGCAACACGAATGCGATCCTCGATCTGACGCTCTTCCGCTATCCGACGTTCCGGGCAAGCCTCTCAGGAGGTTCGCTTTTCAGGATTTCCATGGGCGCGCTGCCATTCATGCTTCCACTCCTGATGCAGCAAGTCTTCCACTATACACCGCTGCAATCGGGAGCGATCACCTTCGTCTCCGCCTTCGGCGCTTTCGGCATGCGCACTATCGCCAAGCGCATCCTGCACCGCTTCGGCTTTCGCAAGGTTCTGCTCTACAACGCCCTGATTGCCAGCGGTTCTATGGCGCTGTGCGCGACTTTCACTCCGGATTCCGCACCATCCCTAATGATCATGATCATCATGCTGGGCGGCTTCTTTCGAGCGCTGCAATTCACAGCGCTCAACACGCTTGCCTTCGCGCAGACCACCGAGGCGCAGATGAGCCATGCAAACTCCTTGGCGCAGATGGCGCAGCGAATTGCGCAAAGCTTGGGCGTCGCCGTCGCCGCCTTGTTGCTCCAGTATTTTTCCGGAGACACCGGCGTTCTCACCAACAGGGCCTTTGAAATCACCTTCGCGGCGGTCGGACTGATCGCGGCGTCGTCCTGTTTCTCATTCCTGCGACTACCGAACGGCGTCGGTGACGAGTTGGCCGGACGAAAAATATAAAGATTCCCATTTCTTTACCAGAGCCTGTCACCCTTCCATCTTGATTTCTGCTGATCACCAAGTCCTCGGCACAACGGGCTCCGATACCTCTTCGCCGGGAAACGTGCTTGCCTCCGCCAGCCATTCCTGCGGTGCAAGCTGTCCCCATGGCGCAAATTGCGCGCGATCCGTGACATCGCGTCCAATCGGCTCACTCTCGAAGTGCATGATCTGGATAGGATGGCCGAGAAGCTCTACCCGATGACCGTCAGGATCTCTGAAATATATGAAAGGCGCGTGATCCTGGCCGTGGCGACTGGGTCCGAATTCCACCCTGCGAGCCATACCGAGGCTAGCCGCCACGTCACCTGCTCTGAACAGGTTCTGCGCCTCCGCAACATATGCGAGATGATGCAGCCTCGGCCCTCTGCGCGAACCGAAGACGATGTCGTGAGGATTGTCTTTCCGGTGCATGAACGCGCTCGTCATGTCACCTTTCGGGGTGTAGGAAAAGTCGGAGATCATGAAGCCGAAAGACGCATAGAATTCCGCGGCTACGCGAACATCCGGAACGGCGACCTGTGTGTGGTCGAAGCGAAGGGCACAACCGCCGCGATGGCGGTCCACACGACTGTGCAGCCGGAGCTGAACGGTCATTCCCGAGCAGAACTCGAGCGGCACGCCTTGCGGATCACGGACACGCAAGGTCCTGCGTTGATGCGGCACTTCCACCCAACTTAGCGCAAGCCCTGCATTTTCGAAGAAATGAGCAGCCCGCTCGATATGCTCGTCATCCCGCACCCGAAAACCGAGTTGCGAGCATTGTGGGCCAGTTGAGTCGGCAAGCTCGAGCGTCAGGCTGTGATGGCTGTCTTCCTCAAGCCCGCGAAGATACGCCGTCTTCCCGTCCCGCTCCGTCAGGATGAGACCGATAACTTCCTGATAAAACTCGAGGCTCTTCGAAATATCCGCTACCGTCAGAACCACATGGCTGGCGCGGGTGACGTCGAACTGAGGATTGTAGTTGGTCGTTGGCAGGATCATCGAAGCACTCATTTCCAAAATTTTATACTAAACCGTGTTCGAGGCGATCGTTTCGAAAGGCACGAGACGCTTGCCCTGGCTGAGAGCCACGACTTCGGGATTGAAATCCTGTCTGAAAGAGCCTCCCATATTCGTAACGCGCTGAATGAAACTTTCCAGATATGGCATGCCACCGTTCACCCGATCATGGACAACAACCGTCGACCTTGGAAGATGGACGCAACGGGCGAGCGCACGGTCGTTCCATCCCGGCGGGTCGGTGCCATCATAGGGCATCACATCCCAAAGTATGCAGGTGAATTTGCCGTCTTCGAGCAGGTCCACCGCCGCCTTGCTGAGAAGATGGGGGCCAACCTTGCCTTTTCCGTTCGGGCGAAAGAATTTCATCGGATGCGCAAGGTCCCCCAAAAGCTCCTGCGCGCGGCCGATCTCTCGTGCAGGCGCCTCGGGATCCGGGAGCATTCCCAAGGGGGCCTTGTGATTCAGGGTGTGGTTACCGATCCAGTGGCCGGCATCCTTCGTCCGCTTTGCCATATCCCGCATGACGGGGTCTTCGAGTTTGCCGCACACCAGAAAAAATGTCGCAAGGATGTCGTATTTTTTGAGGATATCCAATACCTTGGGCGTCTCTTCGAGATCCGGCCCGTTGTCGAAAGTCAGCGTTATTTCCACGTTTAAGCCTCCTGCATCACCATCTAAATTTTTGACGAGTTGGGCTGTGGCGCATCTTGGGAGACGCGCAGATTATAAGCCTAAGATGTTGAAATCAGAAAAGGAGACCGGCGCCGGCAGATTTGCCTGCGCCGAACCCTTAGCGCCACTTGAACCAGGCGTCTTCGAGAGCCGTGAGGCCGCGTCCGATCAGCAATCCGAGGATCGACAATACGACAACACCGGAAACGAGCTGGTCACTACGCATCAGCGTCCCTGCAAGGATGATGAACGAGCCAATGCCCTGATCCGACGCGATCATTTCCGCTGCGACTACAAGCGTCAAGGAATAGGCCGTGGTGATGCGCATTCCCGCGACGATACCTGGCAAGGCCCCCGGCAGAAGCACGTCTCGAATGATGGAGCGCATCGGAACACCGAAGCTTTGAGCCATACGGATGATATTGCGCTGGACATTGTCGATGCTTGAGAACGTCGCAATCGCGGTCGGAAAGAACACGCCGATACCGATTGTAAATACCTTCGGGAGTTCACCGACACCGAGCCAGAGAATGAGCAGCGGCAAAATCGCGATCTTCGGGATCGGGTAAAGGGCTGTGATGAGGGGCTTACCGATCGCGCGCATCGACGGGAACAGGGCGATCGACACACCGAAGACGAGGCCTGCAAGCGTGCCGCAACTCCAGCCGATCACGATGCGTACCGCAGATGCCGAAATGTCTCTCAAGAGACTGCCGGACTTTGCCAACTCGTAAAGTGTCGCGGCGATTGTCAGCGGACCAGGAAGAAACGTCGAACTGATCCAGCCGAAATGCGAAGCTGTCTGCCATACGACCAACAATCCGAGCAACCCGACCCAGGAGAGCGGACCACGCTTGCTGTCGCGTGTCTCGAACCCACCGCCGCGAAACGGCACCACGCCCGAAGTTGCGCTCGGCCTCGCCAGGTCTGAATTGGATTGAGCCACGTCAGCCATATGCCATCTCCTCGTTTGCATGGACTGCTTCGTCCTTGATCAGCGACCAGATCTCATCATGGACTTTTAAAAGCTCGACGGTTCGATCGGGACTGTCCCGCTCGTGTTTGGGGACGGCCATCGTGAAGATCTTCTTAATGCGGCCAGGCCTGCGGGACATGACCACGATCCGGTCTGCAAGCCTGATCGCCTCGTTCAGATTGTGGGTGATATGAACAGCCGTAATCCTTTCCTTAAGCCAGAGGTTCAGGAAGTCGTCCATCAGGATTTCACGCGTCTGTGCGTCGAGCGCCGAGAAAGGTTCGTCCATCAGCAAAATGGCCGGCTTCACAACAAGCGCCCTCGCGATACCGACGCGCTGGCGCATCCCCCCGGAAAGCTGTTTCGGAAATGCGTCCGCAAAAGCGGAGAGGCCCGTTCGTGCCAGAACATCGCGGATACGAGCCTCGCGAACACCGCGCGGAAGGTTATGATGTTTGAGGACAAAAGCGATGTTGTCCTTGACCGAAAGCCAGGGCAAAAGCGCGAAATCCTGGAACACGAAGGTCAACGGGTTCAAGCAGTCGGGATGTGACTGTCCGGAAAATCTGACTTCGCCCGAAGCCGGCTCTACCAGTCCGCCGATGATCCCGAGCAACGTTGATTTACCACAGCCGGACGGGCCGACCACACATACGATCTCGCCGCTGACAACATCGAATTTAATGTCGTTGAGAACGACAAGAGAGCCGTACCGATGTTCGGGTATATTGATATGTAGATCCATATTTCTGCCTCTGGATGCGCGGCCTGGACTTGCTAGTTCGATTTCTTCGAAATGGCTTCGTCGAGAAGGCTCGTGTCGAGCAGCTTGTCGGCAGTGACGGACCTGTCCACCATGCCGACTTCCTGCCATGTCGCGATCTGCGTCTTCATTTCATCGAGGGTGAAGCCGCCCTTCGGATCGATATAGGTCATGGCGCCGCTGATCACAGAAACCGGCTGCTCGGTGTATTTCGAGACGATGGCCAGGATATCATCAGCCTCCTTGGTTCTCACCGGCTTGCCATCCGGCCCAAGCTGCTGGAATGCCGCGTCATAATCCTTGGCAGCCTGCAGCATCGCCCGAAGGAACCTCACCATCTCATCCCGTTTCGTGCCGATGACGTCGGCGCGCGTAAAAAACGATGGCCCGTTGCCGGGGGTCTCGTCACCGACATAACCGACGATCTTGCCCGCTCCGGCGGCAGCCGCCGTCGCAGCTGGAACAGCGGACATCACCGCCGCGTCGACCGCATTGTTCTGCAGAGCGGCAAGGATATTGCCGTTCGACTGCATCGTGACGATCTTGAGGGTATTCGGATCAACCCCATACTTGTCGGCGAGCCGGAAGAGGGCGAACTGGTGGGCCGAGCCCTTCGTGGCGATGCCGATCCGCGCGCCCTTCAGCAGGTCCTTCGGCGCCCGCAAACCCTTCTCGTAGGCAGCCGGCGTCACGACAAAGGTTGCGGACTGGAAATGCGGTTTCTCGCTGATCAGGCCGGCGATCACGCGCAGCTCCTGCTTGGCGGCCACATTGTAGAAGCCGGCGATCAGGCCCGCTGTCGCAACGTCATTCTGTCCTGCGATGACGCTCGATGTCAGATCGTTCTGGTTTTCGAAATAGGTCCACGATACGTCGAGCCCTTCCTTGTCGAAATAGCCTCTGTCCTTCGCGATATAGATAGTCGCCGAACCAGACGACTTGGTCGTCGCAACGCGGATCGCGTCGCGCGCAGCGGCACTCGACGTTGCGGCCGAAACGGACGCGGCAAGCACGAAAGCAGCGGCGAGAAAACGATATTTCTTCATGGACTCCTCCTCGGGAAATCATCGGCTGGATCACGTCACTCGGGAGCGGTCGATCAACCAGCAATCGGGGTAATTGGCTTTCATCGACACCGGGCTCCTCCGCACGGTGGCCAAATCGAATGCGCTTCGTCTCAAACGCTATATCCGAAGAATGGGACATCAAGCGTTCCAACGCCAATTACATGCGGTTGACCCGCAATAAGATTTGGTCGGCTTGCTTGGAAAGGAGGACTGGCTTGAGACTGTGCATCCAGGAACTGAAAAAGGCAAAATGCCAACGAGGTGGCGCATATACTGCAAGCAGCACTCAAGATGGCGTATTCAGGCCCGGGGTAGAATTGAGGCCTCGCTCTCGAACGTCCTTGCGATCCGAGATTTTTTGTCTGCCCTTGCGATGCGAGCGGCCTTCCGGTGCACCAGATCGATAAAGGACCTCTGGACCGTGTTTGGTGTCCAGTCGGGGCGCCGTGTGATGCCGAGCCAGTGCATCGGCTCGATTGGGCCGTAGGGTATGGCGACAATCGCACCGTTTCGTTTTTCGTTTTCGAATTCCAGCCTGGTCATCAGGCCCAGCCGGTCACTGGCGGACACGAGCAGGCTGATGGTGGACGTGGAGGATGCCTGAACATCGACTTTCGGCGGCATCACCAGAGACTTGCTGAACTGGTCGAAAGCGTCTCGGCGCACTGTGTTCTGGTTGGGTACGACCCAACTGTAATCGTCAAAATCCGACAGCCTTATGTTCGGCTTGTTCGCCAGCGGGTGGCTGGGCCGCGAAACGACGACATAGGGCAGCGACACCAGCGGCTCCCGAACAAGCGGGTCCGCCTCGGCGGGCTCGCAAAGGAGCCCTACGATAATATCTATCTGACCCCGCCGAAGAGCATCGGTCAGGGCTTTGCGCCCGGCGGTCTGGACTTCCACATGAGCGTTCGGAAAAGCCTGCATCAGATCATTGAGGACAGGTGCGACGATAAGGCTGCCGGTCAAGGGCATGGCGCCGACCCGCAGCCGGGCATTGTCTCCGTCGGCTGTGCTGGCGATCTCG
This sequence comes from Rhizobium acaciae, assembly GCF_025941625.1. Taxonomy (NCBI): domain Bacteria; kingdom Pseudomonadati; phylum Pseudomonadota; class Alphaproteobacteria; order Hyphomicrobiales; family Rhizobiaceae; genus Rhizobium; species Rhizobium acaciae. The sequence continues at coordinate 31,380 of NZ_JAPCZO010000015.1, read as the reverse complement.
CTCACTGCAAGTTCGATCTCACTCAGGGCGCGTTTGAGTTTTCGGGCAAATGCAGCACCAGTCTCGGTCGCGGAAGTCCCCGAAGCATCCTGGCGAATAAGCGCAAGCCCGGTCATTCGCTCGAGTTCTCGAACCGCTCTGTGCAGCGATGCTTTGGAAATGGCAGCACTTTTTCGGACATCTTCGATATCGGCACCGGAGATCGCCGACAGCGCCCGAATCTGCGAGTGCGTGATACGATCGGCCATCGAACCGAGTGTCCCAAGCTGAGTGCCCGCCTCCATCAGTGCGTCATCGATCTGTGCGAACATGCTCGAAATTCGAGCCCCCAGGATACCTCCCGCCGACGTAGCATAGGTGCCGACGCTTCGCCGTTCGAACAAAGGCACTCGAACCTGAGCTTCCAGCTTGGCGATCGCCTGCGTGACGGCGGGCTGTGTCAGGCATACGGCTTCCGCAGCCTTGCGCACATTCTGAAGCTTCACCACCATCTGAAACGCGCGCAGATGCCTGAGATTCGAAGCCACAATTCTCTCCATACTCTCCATCCCAAAGTATGTTTAAGCAGCTAACGATATATCGGGCAGCCGGGTTGAGCTAGACCCGCCGTATGGCCATCCCCTCAAATTGCCGAGAGCGTCTGTTTCCAAAAAGGGGCGGTCGAACCAATACCCCTCTTCTCACCTCAAATCTTTTCAGGATCGACGAACAGCTCCGAGACCTGCATCAATCGCGGCGTCATCTTCTGGTTCTCTGCAGCGCGGGCGAGCGCCTCGATGCTCGGCATGTTCTGCGCCAGACCATAGGGCAGCGGATCCGGGCCGACGATCTTGCTGAGCTTCCGGTATTTTTCATCCAGTTTGGTATTGGATGCTCCGGAATTGAAGCCCTCAAGCCATCCTGCCTTGGCTTTGGCAAAGGCATCGTGGAGCGACTTGGCGACCCAGGGGTGCAGAGCGAGCACTTCGTCCTTGACGACGATCATGCCGTGGATCGGATAGATCCCGGTTCTGGCGAAATAGTCCATCTCCACAGCGGGCGCGTCCGGAAGCAGCTTGGGATAATCGGCATCAAGAACCTGCCATCCGCCGGTCGGTGCTCCGCTTCGTCCTACCCCCGCGTTCCCTGCAAAGCCCGCAACCAACTCGCCATCAGCCATCATGTCGGCAAGCGAGCGGCCATTTTCGGTATGGATGACGTTCGGCGGCAATTCGAGTTCGAGCACATGCTCCTCGTCATCCACGACCCATGTGACCTTCGAACTGTCCAGCCCGAAATCTTCGACAAGCGCCGCGCGAAGCCAGACGCCTGTCGTGACCGAATAGGCTCTGACGCCGACCTTGTGCCCTTCGAGATCCTTCGGCACCTTGATGTCCGCATCCGGGCGCACGAGCAACGTGCTGTGGTTGAACTGCCGCATCAGGAAGATGGGAAGCCCGACGAACGGAGCACCATAAGCGCGGGCAATGATATAGGTCGTCGGTGCTATTTCGCAGACGTCGAATTCATGGTTGCGGACCATCCGGCGATAGGCGCCAATCTGCGGCTTGACGCTGATGAAATTCGGTTCGACGCCTTCTATCTCTATCTCGCCGCTGAGGATTTTTTCCGTATGCGGATATTCTGCGATCGAGATATCGAGTTTGACTTTAGCGACCAAGGTATCCTCCATGGCGTTTCCTGGTTGAACTTAGATCGTGCCGCCTATTGCAGCAGCGGCAGCAGCTCGGAGACGCTCTTCTTTGCGTCTCCGTAGAACATGCGGGTGTTGTCCTTGAAGAAGAGCGGGTTCTCGATGCCGGAATAACCGGTGCCCTGGCCGCGCTTGGAGACGAAGACCTGCTTTGCCTTCCAGACTTCGAGAACGGGCATGCCCGCGATCGGCGAATTGGAGTCTTCCTGCGCCGCCGGATTGACGATGTCGTTGGAGCCGATGACGATTGCCACGTCGGTTTGCGGGAAATCGTCGTTGATCTCGTCCATTTCCAGCACGATGTCGTAGGGCACCCTGGCTTCGGCGAGCAGCACGTTCATGTGGCCCGGCAATCGGCCTGCGACCGGATGGATCGCAAAACGGACCTCTTTGCCGGCAGCGCGCAGCTTGTGGGTGAGTTCAGAGACAGACTGTTGAGCCTGCGCGACCGCCATGCCGTAGCCCGGTACGATGATGACGCTTTCGGCATCGTTCAGCGCGGATGCCACGCCGTCGGCATCGATGGCGATCTGTTCGCCGGTGATCTCCATCGCGGGTCCTGTCGCGGTGCCGAAGCCGCCAAGAATGACCGAGATGAAGGACCGGTTCATGGCTTTGCACATGATGTAGGAGAGGACCGCGCCGGACGAGCCGACCAGCGCGCCGGTGACGATCAGGAGGTCGTTGCCGAGCGTGAAGCCGATCGCCGCCGCCGCCCAGCCGGAATAGGAATTTAGCATCGACACGACGACCGGCATGTCGGCGCCTCCGATGCCCATGATCAGGTGGTAGCCGATGAAGAGGGCGACGAGCGTCATCAGGATCAGCGTCCAGGCGCCCGCACCATTGGCATACATGATCAGCAGGATCAGAGACAGGATCGCCGCACCTGCATTGAGGAAATGTCCGCCGGGCAGTTTCTTGGCTTTGCCGTCCATCTTGCCGGCAAGCTTCCCAACGGCGACCACGGAGCCGGTGAAGGTGACGGCGCCGATGAAGACGCCGAGAAACACCTCGACCTTCATGATCGAAAGCTCGACCGGCGTCTTGTGGGCGAGGATGCCGGCAAAGCCTTCGAGCGCCGCACGCGCCGCCTCGTCCATCGGGGCAATGCGGGCGGCCTCGATATGCGCATTGAAGCCGATGAACACCGCGGCAAGGCCGACGAAGGAGTGCAGCGCGGCGACAAGCTGCGGCATCTCGGTCATCTGCACGCGGCCTGCCACGTAGGCGCCGAGCACGGCACCTCCGGCAATCATTGCCAGGATGATGAACCAGTGGCCTATTCCGGGTCCGAAAACCGTGGCGATAACGGCAAGAGCCATGCCTGTCATGCCATACCAGACGGCACGCTTGGCGCTGTCCTGTCCGGACAGACCGCCAAGCGACAGGATGAAGAGGACGGCTGCAGCGACGTAGGCCGCAGATACAATACCAATGGTCATGATGTGCCTGCCCCTCCCCGCTTCAAGACTTCTGGAACATGGCGAGCACGCGCCGTGTCACGAGGAAACCGCCAACGATGTTGATCGTGGCAATCAGCACCGAGAGCGCCGCAAGTGTTACGACCAGCCAGTTGCCGGAGCCGATCTGCAGCAACGCGCCGAGGATGACGATGCCGGATACCGCATTGGTCACCGCCATCAGCGGCGTGTGCAGCGAATGCGAGACGTTCCAGATCACCTGGAAGCCGATGAAACAGGCAAGCATGAAGACCACGAAATGGCTCATGAAGCTTGCCGGCGCATAGGCACCCACCAACAGGATCAGCGCCGTGCCTGCGACGAGCAGCACGCCCTGCTTCCGGGTCTGCGCCTTGAACGCTGCCACCTCCCGCGCGCGCTTTTCCTCCTGCGTAAGTTCCTTCACCTTCTCCTTGGGCTTTTGTGCCGCGATCGCCTGGATCTTCGGCGGTGGCGGCGGATAGGTGATCGAACCCTGATAGGTGACCGTTGCACCGCGGATGACGTCGTCTTCCATGTTATGAATGAGAACGCCGTCCTTGGCCGGCGTCAGGTCCGTCATCATGTGGCGAATATTGGTGGCGTAAAGCGTCGAGGCCTGCGCCGCCATGCGGCTCGGGAAATCGGTGTAGCCGATCACCACGACGCCGTTGTCGGACACCACGCGCTGGTCGGCGATGGTGAGGTCGCAATTTCCGCCGCGCTCGGCTGCAAGGTCGACGATGACCGAACCCGGCTTCATCATCGCCACCATGTCGGCAAGCCAAAGTTTTGGCGCGTCACGACCGGGGATCAGCGCCGTGGTGATGACGATGTCGATCTCGGGCGCGAGTTCGCGGAATTTTGCGAGCTGCTTCTCGCGGAAGTCCGGCGAGGACGGAGCCGCATAACCGCCGGTCGCAGCACCGTCCGCGGCCCGATCGGCGAAGTCGAGATAGACGAATTCGGCGCCAATGCTCTCGATCTGTTCAGCAACCTCCGGACGAACATCAAAGGCATAGGTGATGGCGCCGAGCGAGGTGGCCGTGCCGATCGCCGCAAGTCCCGCGACGCCCGCACCGATGACCAGCACCTTTGCCGGCGGCACCTTGCCGGCAGCCGTCACCTGGCCAGTGAAGAAGCGGCCGAAATTGTTGCCGGCCTCGATCACCGCGCGGTAGCCGGCGATATTGGCCATGGACGACAGCGCGTCCATCTTCTGAGCGCGAGAAATGCGCGGCACCATGTCCATGGCGATGACATTGGCGCTGCTCGCCCGCGCAGCTTCCAGCAGATCCTTGTTCTGCGCCGGATAGAAGAACGAGATCAGCGTCTGACGCGGTCGAAGTTGCTCGACCTCGGACGCCTCCGGCGGGCGCACCTTGGCGACTATATCGGCTTGCGCATAAAGGTCCGCCGCGCCATCCAATACCGTGACACCGGCCGCACGATAGGCATCGTCCGAAAAGCTGGCAGCCTTGCCGGCACCGGATTCGATCAGACATTCATAGCCGAGCTTGCCAAGCTGCAAAGCGCTGTCGGGCGTCAAAGCAACGCGCAACTCAGCAGCGAATGTCTCTTTCGGTGTCCCAAGTCGCATGGTGACCACCACTCCCCTAAACATATTCCCCGGCGCAAGGCGCACAGGATCGACGTCGCCAGCTTTCACGCCAGCGACGGTGTGTTTCCTAGCCAAGGCTTGATCGCATCACACCGGATGCGAACTCGACGACACCTTTTCCTTCAAAGCATTCAGCGGGCCGAAATTGCGCGGCGCGGCGCACATCAGGAAGCGGAAGCCTTGTTCCACAAGACGCGCAGCGTTGGACGCGCTCGCATGAGGATGACCCGCGACGACCCCGTGCTCGCTGCAGATACGAGCGATCGCCTCGATTGCCTCGAGAACGACCGGATGCTCGGTCTCGCGCGGATAGCCGAGTTCCTGGCTGAGGTCCCCCTCGCCGACCAGGATCACACCGATGCCCGGAACGTTGCGAAGCATATCCGGCAAATTATCGATGCCGGCCGTGTCCTCGATCTGCAGGATCGTCAGAATCTCGCCCTTCGGGTCGAGCGGCCAGACGTCCGAGCGGGTATAATATTCCTGCTGGGAAACACCCCAGTAGCGGGTGGCGACCATGGGCCCGTCACCGCGAATGCCGGCCGGCTCGTAGAGCGGCTTGTCCCTTAGGCGCGGATAACGGCAGGCCGCAACGGCGTTATAAGCTTCCTCGATGGTGCTGACATGCGGCCAGACGACGCCATAGCAACCCATATCCAGCGCCTGTTTGGCGAGAAACTGGTTGCGCTCCCCGCCATTGGCCGGAATGCGGGCGAGCGGCGTGATGGCCGGCGCCGGTGTCCCCTGTTTCAATATATGCCCGCGATTGAGCAGATATTGCAGACTGTCGCGAAGTCCATTGATATCCCAGCCGCGATGCTCGCCTTCGAAAACGACGCCGTCATAGGGGGACGATTGAAGCTCGACCGCCACCTCGATACTCATCGGCGCGAAGAGAGAATATGCAACCTCGCCGGCTTCCAGCTTGCCGATGAGGCCGTTCAAACGCTGCGGACTGCTCATGCGCAAACCGCCTTTTTGGCCTTCAACGCTTCCAAACGCCGTGCCAATCGGGGATAGACGCGCAGGGCATTTCCTTCGAAAATCTTGTAGCGCTGCTCGTCATCCAAGCCCTGCAATCCATCGATATAGCGTTTGGTGTCGTCGAAATGGTGCCCAGTTTCCGGATCGATCCCCTTGACGGCGCCGAGCATCTCGGACGCGAACAGGATGTTATCGACCGGGATTACGCGAGCGAGAAGATCGATGCCCGGCTGATGATAGACGCAGGTGTCGAAGAACACGTTCTTCAAAAGGTGCTGATCGAGCGTCGGGCGCTTCATTTCCTGCGCCAGACCTCTATAACGGCCCCAATGGTAGGGGACGGCACCGCCGCCGTGCGGGATGATGAACTTCAGCGTCGGGAAATCCTTGAAGAGATCGCCCTGGATGAGCTGCATGAAGGCCGTCGTATCGGCATTGATGTAATGCGCGCCGGTCGCATGGAAATTGTGATTGCAGGACGACGACACATGGATCATCGCCGGCACTTCCAGCTCGCAAAGCTTTTCGTAGAGCGGATACCAGGAGCGGTGGGTGATGGGCTCCCCGGCCCAGTGCCCGCCCGATGGATCAGGATTGAGATTGACGCCGACGAAACCGAGTTCGTTGACCAGCCGCTCCAGTTCCGGAATGCATTCCGCTGGGCTCAGGCCCGGAAACTGCGGCAACTGGCCGACCGGCGCAAAGTTTTCCGGCAGGAGTTCGCAGATTCGGTAAATCAAATCGTTGGAAGCGGCGGTCCACTCCGCCGAGATTTCCTTCGACCCGATATGATGCGCCATACCTGATGCCCGCGGCGAAAAGATCGTCAGGTCGCCGCCGCGCTCCCGCTGCTTCTTCAACTGCGGCTGAACACTCTCGACAAGTTCGTCGTCGGATATCTTCAGCGACGAGCGCGCCGGCTTTCTCGTTGGATCGGCCAACGCCGCCAATTGCTTGTCCCTGAACAGGCCGAGTGCTGCAGGCTCGGTCGTGTAGTGTCCATGAATATCGATAATCATTTCATCCTCTCCCAGATGCTCCCGCCACTTGGATTTGCAGGGACTCCAAGGGCCAACCTGCATACCCCGCATGTTGAGACTAGAGCATCATATCTCGCGTCTTGTCATGAAACAGCTCGTCGACCGTCAGACGCCTGTCGATCAGCTTCTGCCGGAAGCAGTGCTCGATGATCGTTTCCAGCGAGTGGCGCAGCGCGTCGATGCCGATGGGGTTCATGTCGACCCCGGCCTCGGTGACGCCGTTGCCGGCGGCCTTGCTGGCAGCCAGCATGTCGAAGAACTGCTTCACGACCTCCGGCCGTCGCTCGATCAGGTCCTGCGAGGCGACGACCATGTGGTTGATCGGAACAACCCTGTTCTTCTCATAGCCGCGCTTGGCATCGCCCTTCGGGTCCTCGATCACAGTGATCAGTCGCGCATCGTCCTTCGGCAGATCATTGCCGAGGATCGCCGCGTCGATATCTCCGGCCTGCAGCATGGCCGCCACACTGCTTCCGGCCGGCGCCCGCCGGGCGTTCTCCGGGTCGGAATATTCCGCAACGTGACCGTCCTCGAACGTGACCCAGTCGATCTTGTCGATATCGACATCGTATTCGCTGGCGAGAATGGTGCGTGCCCACATCACGGTCGTCTGCGAATAGGAGCGCGCACCGACTGTCTTGCCTTCGAGGTCCTTCGGGCGAAGCGTCGAATATTGCGAATTGCAGACGATCGTCTTGTGCTGGAAACGGGCAAGCAGCGCGACCGGCAGAAGCCAGATCGGCTTGTTGTAGGCACGGGCCTGCACATAGGTGACGATCGCCATTTCCGAGATGTCGTAGGCACCATTCCGGATCATCGGCTTGAAGGCCTTGGTCACCGGCTTGATCGGATCGAACTCGAACAGGTCGCCGGCTTTTGCCTTGACCGACGCCGTGATCGGGTAGTCGGCGAGAGCGACGCGGATCCTATCAACCATGACGCACGGCCGCCTTCGGAGCTTCGGCGAGTGCCGGATAGATCTGCTGCGCGGTGCCGCCGAAGATCCAAGCCTGGTCTTCCGCGCTGACATCGACAAGTGCTGCGCGGGCACGATCGAGCAGCGACTTCAGTCCGCCGGGCGAGGCCGGATGGTTGGAACCCCAGGCGATCTGCGAGGCACCGACCTTGGAGACCAGCAGCGGGAAGAAATCCGATGCGGAGGCATTCGCCTTTTCGAGCGCCTCGAGCGCGCGCACCGTCAGCTTGAAATAGATGTTCGGGTTCTGGGCGAGGTCGAACAACCGCGCCGCATTCGGAAACTCCTTGCCGCCGGAGAGGTCCGGGCGGGCCAGATGATCGAGCACGATCTTGATCTTCGGGAAGCGATTGATGATGGTCACCAGATCGTCGATCCCTTCCTGAGTCATCTGCATGCAGACCGGCAGGCCGATCTCTTCTGCATGCGCCCAGGCCTTGTAGGTCCTCGGATCGGCGAACCAGGTCGCCTGACCCGGCATCGTGCTGCCGGTGGTGAAGAGGCGAAGGCCGGTCAGGCCCTTGGCCATCCATTCATCGATCTTGGCGACGGCATCGTCGGCGAGGATATCAACCGAGCCGACCGCCGTGAACTTGTCCGGATGAGCCGCGACGGCATCGATGACATAGCTGTTGTCGTGGCCGTAGCAGGTCGAAGCCTGGACGATCGCGGCCTTGTCGACACCAGCCTCGGCCATGTCGAGCAACATCTGTTCATAGGAAACCGGACGCTCCGCCGACCAGTCCGACTGATGGCCGCCGAGCGGCGCACGAGGATAACGGGCGAGATCGGTGGAGATGATGTGCGGGTGGATATCGATGACCGTCGGTTGCATTGCTGAGATGTCCTTGTTGAAGTCTTTGTGTGTTTGGGGCGTGATCCGGAGTGCTCCGGGCCTCGCTGGATAAATCGGCCCACTAGGCCGTCAACGGCCATCGGTTTTGGCTACATCTTCATGAACAGAAAATGCCGTTGCTGCTTCGGCCGGGGTTTGAGATACGTCCTCCGGAGCAATCCGGCTCGATCATATTCATTCTGCCATAACAACTTTCGATCTCACGGCAACTCCTCGGGAGTTAAATTGCCCGAAAAGTTGGCTTCTGCAAAATTAAATGGCTGATCGCAGTCATCAGTTTTTGCTACAAATCGCGATATGGATGCGCTCGATCCAAGATGCCGAACCACATTCGTGATAAGCTTTCACAGCTATCGGCGGTTCGGCTGAAAGCAAAAATCCGGGCGGTGGGATACCCGCCCGGAAAACTCCTGGATACGAGACTGCGGAGGATCGCCTATTCGTCGTCCGTGAAGCGCCACGGCGCAACCCAGTGTTCGAAGCGCAGCGCGATCGTCGTGTAAACGACGCCCATCAGCATCAGGCACAGGATCGGAACGAACATCGCAGCAGTCTCGAACTGGTTGCCGTACTTGATAATCAGTGCGCCTAGACCGTTGATGGCGGTGAAGAACTCCGCCACGACCATGCCGATGATGGCGCGGCCGATACCGAGGCGAATGCCGGTCATCATGAAGGGCAGCGCTGCCGGCAGGATGATCTTTCCGAAGATCTGCCGTTCCGTCGCGGCAAATGCAGTACCGACATCGACCAGTTGGCTCGCGACGTTTCTGACGCCGCTGGCCGTGTTGATCAGCACCGGGAAGACCGCGAGGATGAAGACGATGAACAGCTTGGCGGGAAAGCCCAGGCCGAACCAGAGGATGACGAGCGGCGTGATCGCCACCAGCGGCGTTGCGTAGAGCGCATTGACCAGCCAGTCGGTCGCGGCATCGACATAACGATAACGGCCGATCAGCAGGCCGAGAACGATACCGACGACACTGGCCAGCACGAAACCGATCGTCAGCGTCTTCATGCTCTCCAGAAACGCTTTCAGCAGCTCGCCGCTCATGATCATGCGGGAGGCGGCGCGAACGATATCGCTCGGATAGGCCATGAAAAGCGGGTTGACCTGCCGCCCTAGGATTTCCCAAAGCGCCAGAACGACTACGATCGATGCAAGGCGGACGAGCCAGTAGCGTCGAACAGGCGCAACGGGCTCCAGATCCTCGATCATGTCATCGGCTGCGCCGGCGGTATTGGCTGCCAAAGTCGTGTTGGTCATGTTCAAATTCTCCAATCCAATCTTTGTCAGGCGTTTGCCGGCGTGCTGCGGATCAGGTCCCAGATACGGGTGCGGATCGCCTGGAATTGCGGATCGCCGCGCATCACCGGCAGTTCCGGCCGTTCCGACGAGAAGGGCAGCGTGATGACTTCCTTCACCCTGCCCGGTTTTGCACCAAGAACGATGATACGGTTCGACAGGTAGATCGCTTCATCAAGGTCGTGGGTCACGAAAAGGATGGTCTTGCGGGTCTCCGCCTGGATGCGCAGCAATTCCTTTTGCAGCACTTCGCGTGTCTGTGCGTCGAGAGCGCTGAAGGGCTCGTCCATCAGCAGAATAGAAGGGTCGATCGCCAGCGCCCGTGCCAGACCGATGCGCTGCTGCATGCCGCCGGACAGTTGATGCGGGAACTGCTCGGCCGCATGTCCAAGCCCGACAAGCGCCAGAAGCGTCTTGGCACGCGCGACGCGATCCGCGGCAGACATGCCCTGAAGCTCAAGGCCGAACTCGACATTTTCGCGCGCGGTGCGCCACGGAAGCAGGCTCGGCTGCTGGAACACGAAGCCGCGGTCTCGGCCGGCACTCTTCACTTCCTTGCCATCGACGCTGATCGCTCCGGCATCGTGGCGGATCAACCCCTGAATTATCCGAAGCAGGGTCGTCTTGCCGCAACCGCTTTCGCCGATCAGCGACACGACCTCGTTTTCATAGACGTCAAAGCTGATGTCGCGCAGCACCGGCAGTAGCGAACTTGGCTGGCCGGCGGCATTGCGGATGCGGAATGTCTTGTTGATCTTGGAGACACCGAGCTTGACCTTCTGGGAAGGGTTGACGGTCATCAAATCCTCTTTCTTCAAAGCAGCCTGGTTCATCGGCCGAGCTCCCGGGTTTTGTCGTGGAAGAGTTCATCGACGGTGAGCCGACGATCGATCAGTTTCTGTTCCAGGCAGTGCTCGACGACTGCCTCGAGCGAATGACGAAGCGTGTCGATGCCGATCGGGTTGATGTCGAGGCCGGCATCCGTCGCGCCGTGACCGGCCGCCTTGCTGGCGACCAGCATGTCGAAGAACTGCCTGACGATCTCGGGCCGCTGTTCGATCAGGGCCTGCGAGGCGACGACCATGTGATTGATCGGAATGACCCTGTTGCTCTCGTAGCCCCGCTTGGAATCGCCCTTCGGGTCCTCGATGACCGTGATCAGACGCGGGTCATCCTTCGGCAGGTCATTGCCCATAATACCGGCATCGATCTGGCCGGCCTGCAGCATGGCCGCGACAGTGTTGCCCTCCGGCGCGCGGCGCGCATTCGGCGGGTCGGAATATTCCGCAAGGTGCCCGTCTTCGAAGGTGAGCCAGTTGATCCTGCTCAGATCGACCCCGTATTCGGCGGAAAGAATGCCGCGTGCCCACATGACCGTTGTCTGCGAATAGGAGCGGATGCCGACCGTCTTGCCTTCGAGATCCTTGGGACGCAGCGTCGAATATTCCGAATTGGAGACGATCGTCTTGTGCTGGAACCGCGCCAGCAGTGCCGCCGGCAATAGCCAGATCGGCTTGTCGAACGCCCGTGCCTGCACATAGGTCGCGATCGCCATTTCCGAGATATCGTAGGCATTCTTGCGGATCATCGGCTTGAAAGCCTTGGTGATCGGCACGATGTCCTCGAACTCGAAGCGGCCGCCGGTCTCAGTAGTGCCATTCTTCTTGATCGGCAGCGTGATCGGATAATCACCGAGTGCGATGCGGATCCTATCGGTCGCCACAAGATCAGCCACGACGCGCCACCGCTTTTGAACCTGCCGCGGACGCGGAAAAGGCTGATTGAAGGAAATTGAAAACCATCGCCTGTATTCCCTTTTTGATGGTTGTTTTGCCGTGCCGACGTCCTTCAAGACGTCGCGGGCTTCGCGCCGTTTCGCGCGTGGTCGGCGCATATCGGCGCGCCGACTTCAGCATCAAGGTGCCGCGTAAAGATGGAAAGTGCGCGCCTGATGACGACCCATCAGCCGGCGTCGACCAGCTTCACCGCTTCCTTGGCAAGCGAAAGATCGACGACCTTGTCGAAGGCCAGCTTGCCCTTCTGGATCTCGAATTCGAGGTTGAGATCCTGCATATAGTCGATCTGTTTCTGGGTGAGAATCAGGTCGCGGCTATAAGTCTTATAGTCGCGGGTGAACTTGATCATCATCCGGCCCTGCGCTTCTTCCGACGCGCCGACGGCGGCCTTGTAGGCCTGCATGAAGGCTTCGTTCGCGTTTGGATCGTCCATCATGAAGCGGTACATCTTGCAATAGGCCGCCAGAACGCGGATCAGGCCTTCGCGCTTGGTGTCGATCGCATTCTGCGAGGCATAGGAGCCCTGATAGGGATATTCCGGCAGTTCGGACCAGAAGTCGGCAACCGCGTGCACGCCATATTGCTGCTGCTGGTCATAGACATCAGTCATGGCCGGGCCGGCAGCAACCTTGCCCGCGACGACCGATTTGAAGACGGCGGCGCTGCTGCCGATATTGACGAACTGCACGTCTGCCGGATTGACGCCATGCTTGCGCAGGAGAGCGACCATCATCTGGTGCAGCAATGCGCCGAGCGCGCCGGTGCCGACCGTCTTGCCTTTCAGATCCTCGACCTTCTTGATGCTCGGATCGCTGCTGTAGAGCGCCTGGGCGATCAACTGGTTGGCGGCGCCGACGACCTTGAGCTTGGCGCCCTTTTCGATCGCCGGAAGGACCTGCGAGAAGCCCGAAAGAACGCAGATATCGCTCTCGGTGCTGATCAGGCTGCCCATCAGCTTGGTGCCGTCGGCGACGTTGGTGGTGGTCGTCTTGACGTTGAAATCGGTTAGATAGCCTAGCTGGTCGAGCAGTGCCTGCAGCACCAGCGTCGCGTTGGAACTCGTGTTGACGATATTGACAGTATAGGGAAGGGTCGCCGGCTTGCCGGCGGCCATCGCCTGGCTCATCGGGCCTGCCGCAGCCAGCGCCAGTGCGCCGCCACCCATTCGCAGGATATCTCTGCGCGATACGTTGAAGCCATCAGTTTTCATGTTTTCCTCCCGGAATACGAAAATAGGACAATCTGTCAGTTTGTGTCGCGCGTTCCCTCCCACTTTTTCCGATCCGCCTGAAGGCCCTCCTCAAGGCCGGAAATAAGGGGATTGAAAAGGGATACGCTCACTCCTCAACCTGGAGAGTGCCTTAATAAATTGCGCTTGCAAAATTAATTGGCCGATCGCAGATATCAGTTTTAGCTACAGAGAGGGTCGAACCGAATGAGCGATTGGGAACCGAATCTGCGTCAGTTGCGCGCCTTCGAAGCGACCGCATCGCTTGCCAGCATCAGCCAGGCGGCGGAGAAGCTGCATCTGTCGCAATCCGCCATCAGCCAGTCGATTGCCAATCTGGAAGCCTCCCTCGGGCTGCCGCTTTTCCAGAGGCGCAGCAATGGCAGTTTCGTCACTCATGAAGGCGAGGTGTTCCGCATCCGCGTGGCGCGTGCGCTGAGACGTATCGAAATTGCGCTTGCGGCCGCCGCGGAAGCCGGACGCGGCACAAGGGGCGTCGCCGAACCCATGCCTGGCAACGTCACCTCCGTGCAGATCTCCGCCCTCATCGCCATCGATGAACATGGTTCCTATTCCGCCGCGGCCGCAGCGCTCGGGATTTCGCAGCCGTCGCTCAACCGGCATGCCCGGGATATCGAGACCATTCTTCGCAGAACGCTGTTTTCCCGGACATCGCAGGGCAAGGCGACGACACGCATCGGGCGGGAACTGGCGCGCGAGCTTCGCCTCGCGATGAAGGAGGTGCAATACGGTCAGGACGAGCTTGCAGCGATCAAGGGCGAAAGCCACGGCACGATCGTCATCGGCATCCTGCCGCTCGGTGCATCGCTGCTGGTCTCGCAAGGGCTTGGCCAGCTGTCGCGAAAATTCCCGCGCATGAAGGCGCAGATCGTCGAAAGCCCGTTCGAGGCGCTTCTGAACTGGTTGCAGACCGGTCGGATCGACGTGATCATCGGCACGCTACGGCCGGATCCGCTCGGCAGCGACGTCGACGAAAGCCCCCTGTTTCCGGACCCCTATTGCCTGGTCGTCCGCAGAGCACATCCGCTCTGCAACGTCAGGCATGTCGATGAAAGTGATCTGCGGCAGTACGAATGGATTTTGCCGCGCCAGGGAACGCCGCGTCGCATCGCCGTGGAAGCGCTTTTCGAAACCCTGAAGCCGCGACCGACAACGATCGTGGAAACAAGCTCCATGGGCCTGACGCGCGACCTGCTGCTGAACGGCGACCGCGTCACCCTTCTGTCTCGCGACCAGATCATGTTCGAGGACCGCCTCGATCTTCTGCGCGTGCTGGATTTCCCCCTGCCGACATCCTCAAGGGTGATCGGCTCGATTATCCGTTCCGACTGGCTTCCGACCGAGTTGCAGCAGAACTTCCTGTCGATCCTGCAGGAACTGGCCAAAGACGCTATGCCAAGCCCACCCGAAGAGGTCGATTGAGACCTCCCCGCGCGCTCGTTTAATGGCCGACGACAGGAATCTGATTGGCAGCCACTTGAAGCCGGACGTTATACCGCCTGTTCTGGCCGTCCTTTTCGCGGCCCTGCAGATGAGAGGAGTAGGCGATGAAGATCATATCATTCGAGGTCAAGGGCAAAGAGCATTACGGCGTGGTCGAGGGGGACAATGTCATCGACTTGTCGACGCGGCTTGGCCCTGACTATCTTAACATCCTAGATTTCATTACGAAAAATCCGGTGGCCGAAGTGGCGGCGCTTATCAAGGCCGGCATCAGCGACTACGCGCTCAACGACGTGCGCCTGCTGCCCGTCGTGCCGGATGCCGGAAAGATCATCTGCGTCGGCCTGAATTACGAAGAGCACAAGAAGGAAGGCGTTCGAAACCCGGCTGACAAGCCGATGCTGTTTGCCCGCTGGCCGGAAACGCTGATCGCCCATGGCGATCCGATGGTCATTCCGAAGATATCCGACATGCTCGATTTTGAAGCGGAAATGCTGGTCGTCATCGGCAAAGAGACCGGCCGCTATCTCCCGGCTTCGGAAGCGCTGGACAAGGTCTTCGGTTACAGCTGCATGAACGAAGGTAGCGTGCGTGACTGGCAGCGCCATTCGTCTCAGGTGACCGCCGGCAAAAATTTCGTTGGAACCGGACCCGTAGGCCCCTGGATCGTCACGGCTGACGAAATTCCGGATGTTCAGGACCTCGACCTGGAACTGCGGGTCAACGGCGAAACCATGCAGAAGGCCAATACGCGGGATATGATCTGGTCGGTCTCGGATACGATCGAATATGTCACCCAGTGGATTCCGCTACATCCCGGCGACCTGATCGCCACGGGCACCCCGGCCGGCGTCGGCTCCAGACGCACGCCTCCGGTCTTCCTTAAGGATGGCGACGTGGTCGAGGTTTCGATCAGCAGGATCGGCACACTTCAGAACCGCGTCACCCGTGAGAAGGCATGATCCTTCGCGATGGAGCGTTTCATGAAAGCCGGAACGCCGCGTGTCCTTCCGGATGCGCGGCGCTTTGATGTTTCAGGCGAAGAGTTCGCCGATGGCCTTCAGAAGCACCGGCCGAGCCTCCGCAAAGGCGCCGGCAGGGTTGGCGAGCCGATGGTGATCGTCCAGCAGGTCGTGGTTGAGAAACAGATTCGTATCGGTGGCGACCGTCTTGATGTGAAGTCCCGTCAGCACCGTCCTCAACTGCTCGGCGGCCCTGACGCCACCCCTGTGACCGTAGCTGACGATCGCAGCCGGCTTGCCTTCCCATTCGTAATAGAGGTGATCCAGCGCGTTCTTGAGCGATGCAGGATAACCCCAATTGTACTGCGGCGTCAGGAAGATATAGGCGTCGCCCTGCTTGACCTTGTCGCTCCAGGCCTGTGTGTGAGGCTGGAGATATCCTCCATGTTTCGGCTGGTTCGGCTCATCATCCAAAGGCAGATGCCAGTCCTTGAGATCGACGATTTCGAAAGACGCGCCATCGCTGCCGTCGACGACGCCTTTTACCCAAGCCGCGATCTGGTCGCCTATGCGTGACGGACGGACACTGCCGATAATAATCTGAATATTCTTCATATTGCGTTTCCTGCTTACCGACCCGTGCCTTACTGGGCGGCGGGCAACACTTCATGCATCCACATCCCGATCGCTACGGATGTATAGTAACCGACAAGGGCAATGAGTTCCGCGATGCCCTTGCGGCCCAGAACTCCCTCGTAGGCGCGATAGGCCTCGTCTTCGATGGAGCCGCCTGCAAGTGCATCATTGACAAGGTCGTGAACCGCCTGGCGCCGCTTGTCCGCAAACGAGGCGGGAGCGCGAGCGAGCATCTGTTCGATCGCTGCGTCATCGATACCCGCCTTGCGGCTGTGCCTGGTATGAGCATTGATGACGAATGGGGATCCCCAGAACACGGCCGTCATCAGGATACCAATCTCCAGTTCCGCTTCGTCGAAACTGCTCGCCGTGTTGAGGTGTGTGCCCAGCACTTCCATGCCGTCGGCAACACCGGCCGAATGAATCCAGATCTTGTAGGGTGTCAGCACCTTGCCGCGTCCGCTTTGCAGACGCGCGATCACCCTTTGCTGGTAGTCATCCAGATTGGCGCGATCGATTTCGATCACGCGATTGCTGCGTTGTTCTGTCATCATCCTACTCCCTTGAAATTCCTTGTATCGCGAAGGCCACAAGCCGTTGCACGAATCGCCCGCTTACCTGGATGTCCAGCGCGCCAGCGCGCCGTCGCTCAGGGGAACATCGGTGAAATGTGTGGCCTCCTCCCGCCAGCGCTGCGGCGCCGGCGCTCCCCACGGCACGATCATGTGCTTTTCGCCGGCGCTCCAGATGCGCGTCTGCTCTTCCATGTCCATGTACTGCATGGGCGGCAGGATCAGTTCCAGCCGGTGGCCGGAAGGATCACGGAAATAGACGAAGGTGCCGTTGCCCGGACCATGTCGGCCCGGTCCGCGTTCCACCTCGTTGCCGACCCCCATTGTGCCGGCGATGTCGCAGGCGCGGAAAAGCATCTGCAGATCCGAAACGACATAGGCGAAATGATGCAGGCGGGGGCCGGCGCCCATCGCGAGCACAAGATCATGCGGGTTGTTCTTGCGATGCAGGAAGAGACCGATGCGCTTTTGCGAGTCGGGTTCGACGATCGCTTCCGAAGCACGGAAACCCATGTCGATGAACTTGTCGCCGACTGGGCCCACATCCGGCACCACGACCTGTACGTGGTCCAGCCTCAGCGCCCGGCCGCCGCGCGGCGACTGGTATTCATCCAGTCCCCGCGGCCGCATTTCCATTTCCGCAACCAGCTCGAAACGCACATTGGAGGAATGGTTCACGGCAAGGGTGCGCCCCTGACCGGGCCGGGAGATCCACTCGACGTTTTCTCCCAGATCCTTGAAATATCGCTCTGCCGCATCAAGATCGCTGTCGTGCAGGACGCGGAAACCGATTGCATCGCAACTCGCCGGCTGATCGGATTTTCGGAGAACCAAACTGTGATGGCATACTTCCTCGACACCGCGAAGATAGACCGCATCGTCGTCCTGATAACTGATTTTTAGACCGGCAATGTCCTGATAAAACGCCGAGGATGTCTCCAGATCGCCCGTCGTCACACAAACGTGGCTCGTCCTGGTGATCCGGAATGGAGGATTGCAGTAGACATTGGTCATGGCTTGGAACGCCCTCTGGATGCGGCAAAACTGTCGCTATCCTTATTAAACGTCCCGAACGGCGGCGCTGATTAGAATTGGCGGGCAAGCGATAAGTTCGGCAGGACGTGGCGAGTTCCTGCCGTTTCAATCAGCTCTTTGCCGCAATGATCTTGCCCGCCTGCCGGCGCACGAGTTCGATGAACTTCTGGTGCAGCGGGGTCGGCATCCAGTTTGCGCGCCGCGCAATCCCCAGCGAATGCATCGGCTCGATCGGGCCGAACGGCAGTTCGACGAGCGTTCCGAGTTCCCGTTCCTGCTCGAGTTCGAAGCGCGTCACCAGCGCCAGCCGGTCGCAGCCGGAAAGCAGGAGCCGCATGGTGGCCAGCGACGTCACCTGTATCGTGTTCGGCTTCCGCCGCAGATTCCCAATGAGGAGATCGAAGGTCGCGCGCCGGGCAGCGTGCGGGCCGGGAGCGACCCAGTCATAGCCTTCCAGGTCCTCATACGTAAGATCGCTCTTACGCGTCAAAGGATGCCCCGAACGCGCTACGATAACATAGGGCAATACGACCAGATGCTCCCGCTCGATTTCTGCCATGTCGTCGCCACCGGAGAGGATGCCGACGAACATGTCGATATCGCCATGTTGAAGATCGGTGGTCAGCTGCTGGATCTCACCGACTTTCACTTCCAGCGTCGCCTCGGGATACAGAAGGGTGAGATCGTTCAGCACGGGGCCGACGACGAAGCTTCCGGAAAGCGGCATGGCGCCGATGCGCAACTCGCCAAAGCCTCTGTTTTCTTCCGCAAGGATTTCCTCAAGCGCGGAGGTGATTTCCTGCAGCGCCAGCGAAAGCCTGCGCCCCAGAGTGGCACCGGCTTCGGTAACGGTAAGGCCGTTGACGGTGCGAACCATCAATGCTTTTCCAAGGCATTTCTCGAGTTCCCGCGCACTCCGATAGATCGAAGCGCGAGAGATGGCACTCTCATCTATATTGGCAAGATCGCCGCTCGCGACCGAGCAAAGCGCCCGCACCTGCGGCCTGGTGATTCGATCGATCACAGCTGCGTAGGAAGCCGTATTGCCGCGATGAATATCGACGGACGCCAAAGCCTCGTCGATCTGATCGAACATCCTGTCCACTCGCGCCGCAAGAATCTTGCCGGCGCTCGTCATATATGTTCCCCGGCTCGAGCGTTCGAAGAGAACCGCACCCATCTGCGATTCGATCTTGGCGATGGCAAGCGTCACGGCCGGCTGCGTGAGATGGACGGCCTCGGCGGCCTTCCTGACGTTCTGGAGCTTGGCGACCAGTTGGAACGCACGCAGATGCCGCAGGCTAGAATTGGACAAGTGGACCTCCTCCAGACCCTCTTTTCGTCACGAAGGCATATCAACAAAGACGCATCAAGGCACGACAAATCCTCGTCATTCATTTGTTGCGCGGAAAATCCGCCGGCTTTCCCTACGGGCAATAAGAAGCCCGTGCGGGCTGATAATATTCGCGGAACGCCATATTCCCACGTTTCCCGCTATCAGTTAGCTCTCAACACATCGTCGGCGATGGTTTCGCTCGCCATCACTTCACGCCCCGCTGAGCGCTTCGCACTCAGGCAAGGTCTCGGCGATGAAGACGACATATGACAACGGCAATGGTTTCGGGAGGACCACATGAACTTGCACAAACTCATCAAGATCGGCGGACTTGCGGCGGGCTTCGCGGCTACATCGCTGGGCATCGCCAAGGCCCAGACGGTCGAGGAATTCTATAGCAAGCACAACGTGACGCTTGTCGTCAGTGCTGCACCAGGCGGTGCCAGCGATTTCTTCGCCCGAGAATTCGCCAAATACTTCTCCAAGCACATCCCCGGCAAGCCGCAGATGATCATCGTCAACCAGGCCGGCGCGAGCGGCATGCAGGCGGCGCTTCAATTGCAGAGTTCGCAGCCGAAGGACGGCTCTGTCATCGCGCTGCTGCAGCGCAACAACTTCTATCTGCCGCTCGTTTCGGAGCAGAACAAGCAGCTTGACCCGCGCAAGCTTCGCTGGCTCGGCAGCCTGAACAAGGAAAACTATACGGTCATCACCTGGAACACGGCGCCTGTCAGCAAGGCAGACGACCTGTTCAAGACGCCGGTGAAGATCGGCGCAACCTCCTTCGCCAACGAGAACCGTACATTCGCGGCGATGATGAATGACTATTTCGGCGCGAAATTCGCGATCGTCACCGGCTATGAAGGTAACGAAGCCGTCGGCCTCGCGATGGAGCGCGGCGAAGTGCAGGGCCGCATGCAGACAGTCAACAGCCTGATGGCCGGCAGTGAAGCGCAATGGCTGAAGGATAAGAAGATCAACGTCCTGCTGCAGGTTTCCCTTGAGAAGGACCCGAACCTTCCCGGCGTCCCGAGCATCATGGACTATGCCAAGGACCCGGACACGATCGCGCTGGCCAAGTTCATGCTCGGCCCGCTGAAGGCCGGCCGGCCCTTCGCGGTCCCGCCGGGCGTTCCGGAAGATCGACTTGCCGCACTTCGCAAGGCTTTCGACGCCGCGGCCGCCGATCCGGAATTCCTGGAGGCGATGAAGAAGATCAATTCCGCAGTCGATCCGATCAATGGCGCGGCAGTCGAGGAAGTCATCGCTGAACTCTACAAGACCCCGGAGCCGGTTCTCGAGAAGGTGCGCAAGCTGCTCACTCCGAAGTGAGACCAGCTCCCGTAAGACCGATAAAGGCCGCGCGCTCAAATGCCCGCGCGGCGGCCGGTCACGAACCTTTGGGGTCTGGCCAGACCTGAGATGCCGTGAGCAGGAGACTGACACTTGAATACCGTTGTTGACGTAAGCATGGTTGGCGCCGCGTGGGACGCGTTGGTCATCATCTTCGACCCCATGCGCCTTGCAGTGCTCGCTTTCGCAGCACTTCTCGGCGTCATCCTCGGCATCCTTCCGGGTATCGGAGGTCTCGCCGGAACTGCGCTTCTGCTGCCCTTCACCTACACAATGGACCCTTACACCGCCTTCGCCTTCCTGCTCGGGCTGGGCGCCACGACATCGACGGGCGATCCCATTCCGGCCATCTTGTTCGGTGTTCCCGGCGGCGCCGGATCAGCCGCAACGGTTCTCGACGGCCTGCCTATGGCCAAGCGCGGGGAAGCCGGGCGTGCCCTCAGCGCCGCCTATATGTCCTCCCTGATGGGCGGACTGTTCGGCGCCGCATTGATGGCGGTGGCCGTACCGGTTCTGCGCCCGATCATGCTGCATGTCGGAACACCGGAAATGGCCGCACTTGCCATTCTCGGCCTCTCGACAGTTGCAGCGCTCAGCGGCAATGCACCGCTGAAGGGTATGGCCGCAGCCTGCATCGGCATCATGATCGCGATGATCGGCACCGATCCGCGCACGGGCACATTCCGGTGGACCTTCGACAGCATCTATCTGTGGGACGGCATGCCTCTCGTTCCGATCACGCTCGGCATTTTCGCTCTGCCCGAACTCTGCGATCTCGCGATCGGCCGGACCTCGATTTCGGACAAGGCACGTTTCAGCATCAAGAGTGGCATGCTGCAAGGTGCCAAGGACAGTTTCCGCCACTGGTGGCTGGTGATGCGCTGCAGCTGGATCGGCGCGGCGATGGGCGCCATTCCGGGCATCGGCGGCGCCGTCATCGACTGGATGGCCTATGGCCATGCCAGCAAGACCGAAAAGGACGCCAAGAAGACTTTCGGACGCGGCGACGTGCGCGGCGTCATTGCCTCGGAAAGCGCCAACAACGCCAAGGAAGGCGGCTCGCTGCTGACCACGGTCGCGTTCGGTATTCCGGGCAGCGCCGGCATGGCGATCATTCTCGGCGCCTTCATCGCGCAGGGTCTGATCCCCGGCCCCGACATGCTCGGCAAGAACCTCTCCATCACCTATTCGATGGTGTGGAGCATCGCCATCGCAAACATCTTCGGCGCAGGTCTCTGCTACGCATTCAGCGGATATTTCGCGAGACTTGCGACGCTGCGCTACACGCTCATCCTACCGAGCGTTCTCAGCATCATCTATATCGGCGCCTATGGCGGCTCGCGCGAATGGGGCGATTTGATCGCGCTTCTGATTTTCGGTGTGTTGGGCTGGGTGATGAAGCGTCTGAAATGGCCGCGCCCACCTCTCATCCTCGGCGTCGTGCTGGGTGCCGCGATCGAGCGCTACATGTTCATCTCGATCGAACTCGACGGCATCGCGTGGCTTCTGCACCCCGTCGTGCTGATCTTCCTCGGCATCGCGCTCTATGGCCTGGTCGGCCCGGTCATCAAGAAGAAGCGCGCCGAGCGTGCATCCGGTGTCAAGGTTGTGACAGACCGTCGCGGAATGAAGTTCCACGCAACGGATATCTTCTCCGTCGTCATGCTGCTCGGCATCGCCTACCTCACGTTCGAAACGCGCAGCTGGGCCGGATCGTCAGCGCTCGTTCCGCGCATCGTCGCGTGTGTCGCCTTCGTCGCCATCCTCGGAAGCCTTCTGCAGTCCGCATGGAGCCGTGCTCCGGCTGGTCCATCGCTCGCCGAACGTATCGAGTACGACGTGGAAGAGGACCTGCACATGGACATGGTCAGCGACACGGACCACGTGCCGCCAGGCCTCACCATGCTTCGCGCCGCGATCTTCTTCGGCTGGCTCCTCGCCTTCATGGCTTCGATGGCGATCATTGGCCTGATCCCGACCATTCCGCTCTTCGTTGTCGCTTACATGCGGCTGGAAGCGCGGGAACCGTGGAAGCTTGTCATCGGACAGGCGATCGGCCTGACGGTCTTCGTCTACATCGTCTTCGCCAAGCTTCTGACGCTCGCCTGGCCGCCGACCCTGCTCGGGACTGCCTACCCATGGCTGGCCGACATCATTCCTTCGCTTTGAAAAACGGAGGCAGCCCCGGCTGCCTCCGACACCGTGACAAAGAACCGATTTCAGGGAGGAAAACATGGTTCGATCAACGCGCGGGGCAGCCCTTCTCGGCGCCTGCCGTTATCGCCGCCCAGGTAATACGGTGTCCGTCGCAGGAGTGAACAGAGCCGCCGCTCGCGCTATTTCGTAGCGAGCGCTGCGCAGTTCTCGTCAGTCAGGCTTGAAGTATCTGAGTTCGTTTGCCGTACGCTCGACCGTTCTCAAGAGAGCGTGACTTCTGGCCTCGTCCGAGGCGCTCCTGTCACCGAAAAAGACCCGCCCGTCGTTCAGGCACGGAACGGTCTCAATACTCCGCAGCGCGCCCTTGAGTGGATAGGCGTCGACGACTCTCGAGGGGAAGATCCCGATCCCGGTCCCCGCCGCCACGAGCTGCAGCGCCGCATTCAGGCTCGAACACAGGCAGGTCTTCTCCGGCGTGATTTTCTCCCCTGCAAACCAGCCGACCGTCGTTCGATACATGGCGGTCGGCGGTGGCGTCGTGACAATCGTCCACTGGGAGAGCTGGCCCGGTGTATTACCGACATCCTTCAATTCCGTGCAAGACACCCAGTCGTTGGTCTGAACCCCAAGCGCGGACAGGCGCACGTCGCGCAGCCCGATGGGATCGACCAGGATTGCGACATCGAGGTCGCCGTTCATCAGCGACTGCTCCAGGACGTCGCTGGTCGCGACCACCCATTCGGGCCGCAGAAGTGAAAAATCGGCCCGGAGGTTGGCGATGAGCTGCGGCATGCAGGCAACGGCAAACCCTTCCGCCACGCCGAAGCGGACTGGCCCCTCGATCTCGCGTGCTCCGGAAAGGTTGGCAAGGTCGCTATAGGCCTCGAGCACCGTCGCGGTTCTGGTAAAGAATAGATGCCCATGCCTAGTGAGGCGCAGACCCCTTCCCTGTCTTTCGAACAGCGGTGCGCTTGTCTCGCTCTCAAGCTGCTTCAGCCGGAGGGACAGCGTCGGCTGCGTGATGCTCAGGCGATCTGCCGCCTTCCGCACGCTCCCAAGCCGGGCCGTCCAAAAGAATCCTTCGAGTTGCGGTATCGATGGTCGATTCATTTGGATTCCCTATGGGATGAGGACAAGACTACCAATTAGACAAATGAAACTTATGCATCGAATATTTCGCGTCAAGAAGGTTGTCTGGGAGGAAGCCTGAATGCCAAAGCGGACATGGATTGCGATCCTCATATTCACTGCAGTCATCATCAACTACGTTGACCGCATCGCCCTTTCGATTGCGTCTAAACCGATCGTGGAAGAGTTCGGCTTCACCCCGGTCCAGATGGGCTACCTGTTCTCCGGCTTTCTTTGGACATATGTGATCTGCCTCATCCCGATCGGGCTCCTCGTGGAGCGCGTGGGCGCGAAGCGGATGGTCGGCGGCGGGATCGCGATCTGGTCGGCGGCGACCGCGCTGACCGCTGCCACCGCCGGGTTCGCCAGTCTCCTGTCGGCGCGGCTTGCAATGGGCGCGAGCGAAGCCTCGACCTTCCCTGCCTGCGGCCGTATCATCCGCAACTGGTTTCCCGAACGCGAGCGCGGGCTGGTAACGACACTCTTCAACGGCGGCTCATCGGCAGGCCCTGCACTCGGCGCCCTGGTGACTGCTGGACTGGTCGAGGCGGCAGGCTGGCGGACGACATTCGTGCTGCTGGGACTGCTCGGCTACGTCTGGTTGGCAGCCTGGTGGATCTGGTATGCCGAACCTGAGGAGGCAAAGTGGCTTTCGTCCGAGGAGCGTATCAAGGTTCTTGCCGAGCGGGATGGAGATCGAAAAGCGGTGAATGCCGAGCCGGTCGCGCCGTCGAGCCTTCGTTATCTTCTGTCGCAGACGAGCGTCTGGGGACTTGTCGTCACGCAGGCCTGTCTCGTCTATACCGCCTATCTGTTTCTGACCTGGCTGCCAACCTTCCTGCAGTCGACCCGCGAACTCTCGACGCTCAACACAGGCTACCTTACAGCGGTTCCCTACCTGATCACGATCGTTTTGAGCGTTGCGATTGCCTGGTCCAGTGACAAGATCCTGTCGTCGGAGAATATCCGGAGCGGCGCCCGTCGCTACTTCATCGCTGCCATGGCCGCACTGTCGCTCCTCATCGTGCTGGCGCCATCCGTAGGAAATCTGACCGAGCTGCTTGTCGTGCTCACCCTCGTGCTGACGGGCTCGACCACCGGCGCCGGCCTGAATTTCACGCTCGCCAGCGACCTCCTGCGCAACCCGGCGGATGTCTCCCGGGTGATCGCCATCACGGCCCTCGGAGGTAATCTTTTCGGCCTCATCGCACCAATCATCACCGGCTATGTCGTTGCCGGGACCGGCGGCTACGATTGGGCCTTCATGGTTGCCGCAGCGCTACTTCTCCTGGGCGCCATCTCGACGCTGACGATGACGCGGCAGCCGATCGAGCCGGAGTTCACGGATCGATCGTCGCGGCAACCTTCATTTCAAACTCAGCAGGCTCACCCATGACGTACCACTACGCTCGGCCTCGCCGGGAGGTCACCGAAGAAACGCGACGAATGGTTCTCGAGGATTTCCCCGAGATCGCCGAGATCCCTGACCCTGAGCTTCGTACGAAGACGATCGAGGCCTGGACATATTCGCTGTGTTGCTCGGGCTTCGAAAGGCTCTCTGATATACCGCCACACGGGAATCCGGGGTCGCCCGTTCTGAAACGCGGCACGCAGGCAGTCCATGTCCGCGGCGTCTTTCGATATGCCAATGCCATCGCCCGCGAGTTCCAGGCGGCCTACCCCGCCATCGCGATCGACTGGGGCATCTTGCTGGCGGGCGCCGCCTGCCACGATGTGGGCAAGCCATATGAGTTCGATCCCGACAACAGGAGGCGATGGGAGACGTCGCCAGCTCAATCCGGGTCTCCGACGTTTCGTCATTCGGTGTTCGGCATGCACGTCTGTCTGACCGTGGGTCTGCCGGACGAAGTCGCACACATCGCGGTCGGACATTCGTTCGAGGGAAACCACACGGGCGTGAGTTCTGAATGCATGATCGTCCGGCAGGCGGATCACGGCTGGTGGCAAGTTGCCGCGACACTGGGCCTGGTCGAGGCGGATACAGCGGGAGGACTGGGAGCGAACCTCACAATGCGTCCGCTCCGATCGAACTAGCTGGCTTTCCAGAAAAGTGACCACAGATAGAACAAGCTAAGGAAATCAACGACAGGAGGATAAGTTGATGAGAAGAACTTTCACCGCAACACGTGCAATTGCTGCGGCTGTCCTGACTTCGTCGCTCGTCGTCGCAGCGGCTGCCGCGTTTGCGGACGAGTTCGTGGCGTCCAAGGAAAAGACGCTTGTCGTGACGAGCAAAGGCAGCCTGGTGGGTGCGCTTCAGGATGGCGTCTACAGCTATCTAGGCGTTCCCTACGCACATGCCGATCGCTTCATGCCTGCCGAGGAGGTTGCTCCGTGGAAAGGTGTGCGGACCGCTGTCACATATGGGGAGAACTGCTTCATACCACAGATGAAGGCGGTCGCCGGCGACGAGCTCTTCAACCCGCATCGCTACATGCCGATGAGCGAAGCCTGCCAGTTCCTGAACGTCTGGACACCGGCCATCAAGGATGGAAAGAAGCGCCCGGTCATGGTCTGGATCCATGGCGGCGGGTTCACCAACGGCTCCGGTATCGAACTGACCTCCTACGATGGTCATAATCTCAGCAAGGACGGCGACGTCGTTGTCGTCACGCTCAACCATCGTCTCAACGTTCTCGGCTTCCTTGATCTCTCCGCCTATGGCGAGAAATACAAGACATCCGGAAACGCCAGCGTTACCGACCTGGTTGCAGCGCTGAAATGGGTTCACGACAATGCCGAAGCCTTCGGAGGCGATCCCGGCAATGTCACGATATTCGGCCAGTCGGGCGGCGGCTACAAGGTGCGCGCCCTGATGGGGACGCCCGCCGCCAAAGGTCTTTTCCAGAAGGCAATTGTGCAGAGCGGATCGCGCACGGATTCCGTCACCGATCAGGCATCTTCTCGCAAGGTTGCAGAGTTGACGCTCGCCAATCTCGGCCTGAAGGCGGATGAAGTCGATAAGCTTGCGGATGTCGATTACTACGATCTGCTGGCAGCATCCGACAAGGCGATCAAGGATGCCACCGGTCAAGGCGCCAAGGATGCCCGATACGCTCCCGTTCAGGATAGCGCCTACATCCCGGAAAATCCGGTCGGCACGCAATGGGTCGATCAGGCAAAGGACATTCCGCTGATGGTCGGGAACACGTTGAACGAATTCGAGACCGTTATCAATCACAAGCCCGGCGAACTGTTCGCCGACAACAAGAACGCCTGGGATGATGCAAAGACGGCAGCCAAGCTGAAGGAGCGGTTCGCCGACAAGGCGGACGCGGTCGGCAAGGCGTTCTTGGCCGCCTATCCGGAAAAGAAGGTCGCCGACGCCTATTTCATCGACCTGCGCTTCCGCCCCGGCGCCATCCGCGACCTCGACCTGAAGGCAAAGCAGAACGGCGCGCCGGTCTACTCCTATATGTTCGCCTACCAGTCTCCGGTGCTCGATGGAATTGCCATGGCGTGGCATTGCGCGGAGCTTCCCTACGTCTTCGCTAATGCCGGCCTTGTTACCTCATCGACAGGCGGCGGTGCGGATGCACTCGCACTTTCCAAGAAGATGAGCCAGGCGTGGGTCAACTTCGCCCGTAATGGTAAGCCGAGCGCTGACGGACTACCGGATTGGCCTGCCTATACGAGCGACACGCCCTCGACCATGGTCTTCGACAAGGAGAGCCGCGTCGCCGTGGATCTCGATCGAAAGCTGCTGCACGCAGCCGGAGCACTTTGAATCCTGCGCCTATTGGACGCCTCGCTCGGCGAGGCGTCGCTTCGCCAGAGACTGCAGATCCCAGGAGGAGATCCCGATGAGAATGACAACAGCAAAATCCAACTTGCTGGTAGCCGCCGTAGGCGTCGCTGCAATAAGCCTGTCTCTCGGAACGGCGCACGCTGCCTCGTCGATAGGCGTCGT
Organism: Rhizobium acaciae; assembly: GCF_025941625.1. Classification (NCBI taxonomy): domain Bacteria; kingdom Pseudomonadati; phylum Pseudomonadota; class Alphaproteobacteria; order Hyphomicrobiales; family Rhizobiaceae; genus Rhizobium; species Rhizobium acaciae. Next base: position 3,864 of record NZ_JAPCZO010000015.1, on the reverse strand, counting down.
TACCACGGAAGACGGCAAGGTCAGCGGCGTGGATACGGATGTTCCAGGCGTCGAGGTCTTCAAGGGAATCCCGTTCGCTGGGCCGACTGGTGGCGAAAATCGGTTCAAGCCACCGCAGCCAGTTGAGAAATGGGAGGGCGTCAAGAAGGCCGACACCTGGGGGGATCAAGGGCTTCAGGACGTGAACACCAATCCGACCGGCGCCTTCTGGGGCGACGAATTCTACTTCGACCCGGCGTTTATCCCTAAAGCAAGCGAAAACGGCCTGAATCTGAATGTCTGGACCCCTGCAAAGAGGGCGAACGAGAAGTTGCCTGTCTACTTTTGGATCCATGGCGGCGCGAACCACCATGGAAATGCATCCGAGATGGAGTTTTACGCATCCAAGCTCGCAGCAAAGGGCATCATTGTCGTTTCGGTGCAGTACCGCCTCGGCGCGCTCGGCTGGCTTGCACTGCCAGAGCTTTCCGCCGAGAGCCCCAACAAGGTGTCCGGCAATTACGCCATGCTCGACCTCATCAAGGCACTTCAATGGGTGCATGAAAATATCGCGGGCTTCGGAGGGGACCCGGATAACGTGACCATTGGTGGCCAATCGGCGGGCGCGCGCAACTCATCGATGCTGCTTCGCTCCCCGCTGGCGAAAGGCCTCTTCCATCGCGCAGTGATCGAAAGCGGCCAGACCGGCTTCTTTTCGTCACCCATGCAGCCGCTTGCCGAACGTGAGGCCTCCAACAAGAAGGCGGTCGAGCAGGTCTTCGGCAAGCCGATGAGCTTGGCCGATCTGCGCGCCATTCCAACTGACGACTTCATCTCCCAGAAGGCGGCGGATAATAAGACCCAGCTTTATGAAGCGCTGCATAAAGGGGTGAATACCCCTGCCCAACATACGATCGACGGATACGTCTTCACCGACAAGTCGGTCGATCTCCTCCGGCTCGACGCGCTCGACGGCATCGACATCATGTTCGGCGGAACGTCGGACGAGTACACATCGCTCATGGGCGGCCCCGACAAGACCCTTTCGGATGCGGACTTCGCCGAAGCGATGTCGAAGATCGGGTACGACGACGCCTGGAAAAAGGTCTACCGCCCCTCAGACCCTCAGGATGCATATCGTAAGTCTCTAAGGGCGAAGGCCGACTACAATCTACAAGGCTACCTGCTGTCTGCCGAGATCGCGAAGCGCCGCAACGCGAACTTCAATGTCTACACTTTCTACTTCAACCATTCGCCTCCGGGCAGGAACGCCGAGTTCTACGGCTCGTTCCACTCGTCAGATCTATGGTACTTCATGGATTCGCTCCGAGAGAAGCCGGGGCAGCGGTTTTGGACGGGTGCCGATTATCGGATGGCAGATACGATGTCCTCGTATCTCGCCAATTTCGTGAAATCCGGAAATCCGAACGGCAAGAACCTGCCTGAATGGCCGCAGGCCACTCACGGGACGTTCATGCGATTCCATGATGGATACGCGCTCTCGGTCAAGCACACGCCCTACCCGGAACGGGATGCCCTCAATCGCGAGACTATCATCCGCATCCAGAAGCTCGCGGACCAAAAGGACCTCAAGCTCTAGGAAAGAGCCTTATAAAGAGAGCCGCCTGAAACGCCGGCTCTCTTCGCGAAATGTTGAGATGACGCGACCTTCGCTATCCGTAAGATCTTTGCGTCCAACAGGAGAGGAAAGCCATGACACGACTGACAGCTAAAGACTTTCCGCAAGAGCTGCTTGAGCTCTACGATTACTATGCGCACGGGCGCATCACGAAACGCGAATTCCTCGACAGAGCGGGAAAATTCGCCATTGGCGGACTGACCGCCTCGGCCATTCTGTCATCCATGAGTCCCAACTATGCGCTGGCGACGCAGGTAGAATTCACCGATCCCGACATCGTTGCGGAATACATCACGTATCCTTCTCCAAAGGGCAACGGTGACGTTCGCGGCTACCTGGTGAAGCCCGCGAAATCCACGGGGAAGCTGCCTGCGATCGTCGTCGTTCACGAGAATCGCGGCCTCAATCCCTATATTGAGGACGTCGCTCGCCGCGTCGCCAAGGCGGGGTTCATCGCTCTCGCGCCAGACGGCCTTACGTCGGTCGGCGGCTATCCAGGTAATGATGACAAGGGACGGGAGCTTCAGCAAAAGGTCGATCCGGAAAAGCTGATGAACGACTTCTTCGCAGCGATCGAATTCCTCATGGCCAATGACATGACCACAGGAAAAGTCGGCATCACGGGGTTCTGCTACGGCGGCGGCGTCGCGAATGCCGCGGCAGTTGCATATCCGGAGCTGGCGGCGGCTGTGCCGTTTTATGGCCGTCAGCCAAAGGCCGAGAGCGTTCCGTCAATCAAAGCGCCGCTGCTAATCCACTACGGCGAGCTAGACAAGGGCGTGAACGAAGGCTGGCCCGCCTACGAGGCAGCCCTTAAGGCAAACGGAAAGACATATGAAGCGTACATCTATCCCGGCGCCAACCATGGCTTCCATAACGACTCGACGCCCCGCTACGACGAGGCCGCCGCGAACCTGGCTTGGAAGCGAACAATCGATTGGTTTACGCGCTATCTGGCGTGAGCAGATCCGAAGGTCGCTCGTTGATGCATCGCACATGTGATGACCACCGACGACGCTCTTCTTCGATATCGAAAGTTCGAAGAGTGAACCATGGACGACAAAATCAGTGGGGTCCTGGCTGAATATCATGAGCGCATCGAGGCAGCCGCCAAGAGCGCCTGGATCTCGCCCTCGCTGTAGATGTAGGGCTTTGTGCGCCGCGCCGGCGGTACAGCTTCGCTTGGCGGCACTTCCGTCAGAGGATTGAAATGAACGAGATGCTGGGCAAAGCAGCGCACATCAGACAGGCGGATGGACCAACTCGGCTGTCGGCCCATCGACGTCACCCACTCCATTGCCAGGTCAGTCGTGATGGTATCGGCGCTCCGAGCCTCCATGAACGTGACGAATTCTGACAATCGTCGCGCCGGACCGTCGTATTTGTATCCCAACCCTTGGCGCATGCCGACATAGCGCTTGAGCGCAGTGCGAAGCCGGCTCATTGGACACCTCCCGGCCAAGGGAGGCTCAGTTCGCGCAACTTCTCGATATCGAGTTAGGCATAGATCCTTGTGCTGTCGATGCTCCGGTGACGAAGCAATTGGCCGATCTCGGCGAATCTGGCCCCCGACCGCAAGAGGTCGGTTGCAAGGCTGTGGCGAAAGAGGTGAGCGCCTTGGTGCGCATAGCCTTCAATGCCGGCCCGTTCGAGTGCTTGCTTTGCAATCATCGTTATTGCGCAGCCGGAGGCGAAACCGACATGCGGCGCGAGTGTCCGCAGAAATAACCGGCGGCAGGGTGAAGCAGGTCGCCCATGCCGGATATAAGTAACGACGGCTGTGCCGACGTCGTAATGCCGCGTTCAGCGCTCGAATCGATCCAGCATCCTCTTCAATTGTGCGTTTTGAAGTCGAAGCTTCATCGCCAACTGCTCCCGGAGCAGCCTGATTTCGCCATCGAGGCTGATTGCATCGTCAGAAACGATCGAAACGCGTGGAGAGGGTTGCGAAGAGACATCAACCACTTCGGCTTTCTTGGCCTGTCGGCTGCGCTTTCGCGCTGCACTTTCGTCAATCTTCGAGGACTTTGGTGCGGCGTGCGCGGTTATATCGGCCTCATTGGATGAAGCCGGATCAGCCGCTTTCCCGAACGTGGCGCTTTCGACATCTGTCGTGTCCGGGTCGACTGACACGGCTGCGGAATGACCCTGAACAACTGGCTTTTCGTCGGCCGAACGGACTGTGGTGTTCAACTCGTTTTTGACTGCTGTTTCAGTCGGCTTGGCGATGGCGTCCGGCTTCACGC